>NZ_JBQCWB010000003.1:0-117628 GCF_051957775.1 Neisseria sp. P0016.S008 | reverse complement strand
TGTATGCCAATGGGCAAGGAGTCCGTCAAGATTATGCACAGGCAGTGCAGTGGTATCGCAAGGCTGCAGAACAAGGGGATGCAGAAGCTCAATTTAATTTGGGTTGGATGTATGCCAATGGGCAAGGAGTCCGTCAAGATTATGCACAGGCAGTGCAGTGGTATCGCAAGGCTGCAGAACAAGGGCATGTCGATGCCCAATATAATTTGGGTGTCATGTATTATGATGGACAAGGGGTCCGTCAAGCCTATGCACAGGCAGTGCAGTGGTATCGCAAGGCAGCAGAACAAGGGCATGCTAAAGCGCAATATAATTTGGGTGTGATGTACACCAACGGGCAAGGAGTTCGTCAGGACTATATACAGGCAGTGCAGTGGTATCGTAAGGCGGCAGAACAAGGATTGGCTGATGCCCAATATAATTTGGGTGTGATGTACGCCAACGGGCAAGGAGTCCGTCAAAATGATACACAGGCAGTGCAGTGGTATCGTAAGGCGGCAGAACAAGGATTGGCCGATGCCCAATCTAATTTGGGTGTGATGTATGCTAACGGGCAAGGAGTCCGTCAAGACGATGCACAGGCAGTGCAGTGGTATCGGAAGGCGGCAGAACAAGGGGATGCCGAGGCACAATATAATTTGGGTGTGATGTATACCCAAGGACAAGGAGTTCGGCAAAATCTTGTGATTGCTAAGGAATGGTATGGCCAGGCTTGTGATAATGGATCTCAACAAGGTTGTGATAATTATCGAGAATTGAATCAGGCAGGATATTGAATTTTTCTAAAGGCCGTCTGAGAAAACTTAGGACAAAACCAAAATGACTTTTCAAAACAAAAAAATCCTCGTCGCCGGGCTTGGTGGCACGGGTATTTCCATGATTGCCTATCTGCGCAAAAACAGTGCGGAGGTGGCTGCGTATGATGCGGAGCTGAAAGCTGAGCGCGTGTCGCAAATCGGTAAGATGTTTGACGGGCTGGTGTTTTACACGGGTCGTCTGAAAGATGCGTTGGACAACGGTTTCGATATTCTGGCGCTCAGCCCCGGCATCAGCGAGCGGCAGCCGGATATCGAGGCGTTCAAGCAAAACGGCGGACGCGTGTTGGGCGACATCGAATTGCTGGCGGACATTGTGAACCGTCGCGGCGACAAGGTGATTGCGATTACCGGCAGCAACGGCAAAACCACGGTAACGAGCTTGGTCGGCTATCTCTGCATCAAGTGCGGGCTGGATACCGTTATCGCGGGCAATATCGGCACGCCGGTTTTGGAGGCGGAATTGCAGCGCGAAGGCAAAAAGGCGGACGTGTGGGTGTTGGAGCTTTCCAGCTTCCAACTGGAAAACACCGAAAGTCTGCGCCCGACTGCGGCGACGGTGCTGAACATTTCCGAAGACCACCTCGACCGCTACGACGACCTGCTTGATTACGCGCATACCAAGGATAAGATTTTCCGTGGCGATGGCGTGCAGGTTTTAAATTCAGACGACGTGTTCTGCCACGCCATGAAGCGTGCCGGGCGCGAGGTGAAATGGTTTTCGTTGGAACACGAAGCTGATTTTTGGTTGGAACGTGAGACAGGCCGCCTGAAACAAGGCAATGAAGATTTGATTGCCACGCAAGACATTCCGCTGCAAGGTCTGCACAACGCCGCCAACGTTATGGCTGCCGTGGCTTTGTGTGAGGCTATCGGTTTGCCGCGAAACGAGTTGCTCGAACACGTTAAAACCTTCCAAGGCCTGCCGCACCGCGTGGAAAAAATCGGCGAGAAAAACGGCGTGGTGTTCATCGACGACAGCAAAGGCACGAACGTCGGCGCGACCGCCGCCGCGATTGCCGGTTTGCAAAATCCGCTCTTCGTGATTTTGGGCGGCATGGGCAAAGGGCAGGACTTCACGCCCCTGCGCGACGCGCTTGTCGGCAAGGCAAAAGGCGTGTTCTTGATTGGTGTCGATGCGCCGCAAATCCGCCGCGATTTGGACGGTTGCGGTCTGAATATGACCGACTGCGCCACTTTGGAAGAAGCGGTTCAGACGGCATACGCCCAAGCCGAAGCGGGTGATATCGTGTTGCTCAGTCCGGCTTGTGCGAGCTTTGATATGTTTAAAGGCTATGCGCACCGTTCGGAAGTGTTTATCGAAGCGTTCAAAGCTTTGTAAGGCCGTCTGAAAGATGAAAGTCGGGTTGAAAATCGGCTTGGCGACAGTCGTACTTTTGGCTGTCGCCGCTTTAGTATTTTGGTTTGCCGCACCGATTCGTTCTACGACAACCGTTACCACACCAAGCGAAACGCCGTTGCCTGAAGATGCAGTTATCGACAGATTAGTCGTACATAAAAGTAAGCGCACCATGTCGGCGTATTACCAAGGCAAGTTGCTGAAAACCTATCCCATTTCGTTGGGCAAGCAGCCGGTCGGGCATAAACAGTTTGAAGGCGACGGCAAAACGCCCGAAGGAAAATACCGCATCAATGAGCGTAATCCCAACAGCGGCTACTATAAAAACCTCGGCGTTTCCTACCCTAACGAAGCCGACAAAACCTACGCTGCGGTACAAGGCAAAAGTCCGGGCGGGTTGATTAAAATCCACGGCATGAAAAACGGTTGGGGTTTTATCGGCAAAAAACACCTGCAAAAAGACTGGACCAACGGCTGCATCGCGGTAACGGACGAGGAAATCGACGAGCTCTACCGCAGCGTGAAACACAACGCAGAAATTGAAATTCTGCCGTAAGCCTCGTGTGCCATTGCCTCAAAGGTCGTCTGAAAACGTTAAGGCGGTTTCAGACGACCTTTTTGCTGCAACGGCAAACTTGTTCTTTTCCTTTAACCCGTGTTACTGTTTCTTAAAGTTTGCCTATGCGGGCAAACGGCGAGGTGGCGGGCAGCCATGCCTGACCGAAAAAACGTGTGTTCATCAATCCGAAAGGAAAACCCATGAATTTTCAAGACTACATCCGTTACGATGCCGTCGGTTTGGCAGAGCTGATCCGCAAAAAAGAAGTGTGTGCCGATGAAGTGTTGCAGGCTGCTTTAAACCGCTTGGACGAAGTCAATCCCAAGCTCAATCTGTTGGCGCACGATTTGCGCGAACGCGCGGCGGCGTGGCAGGGGTCGTCTGAAAATGCCGATACGCCGCTGGCGGGCGTACCGTTTTTGCTCAAAGACTTGCTGGCGGATTGGGAAGGCGCGCCGACATGGTCGGGTTCGCGTATGATGCAGCATTACATTGCCAAACAAAACAGCGATTTGACCCAAGCCTATCTCGATGCGGGGCTGCGCGTGTTCGGCAAAACCACTACGCCCGAATGGGGCGCGTATCCCGTTACCGAAACCGAAATTTACGGCATCACGCGCAATCCGTGGCATTTGGATTACACCGCGGGCGGCAGCAGCGGAGGCGCGGCGGCGGCAGTGGCTTCGGGCGTCGTACCCGCAGCGCACGGCAGCGACGGTGGCGGCTCCATTCGCTTACCCGCGCACAACTGCGGCGTGTTCGGACTGAAACCCACGCGCGGCCGCAGCAGTTACGCGCCGAACGCATCGGAGGCATGGCAAGGTTTGGTATGCGACCATGTGTTGACCCGCAGCGTGCGCGACAGCGCGGTTTTGCTGGACATCGCCGCCCAAACCCAAGCCCGCGCCCTGTATGCCTGCCCGTCGCCGCCCGAAAACGGTTTTGCAGACAGCCTGAAACTAGAAACAGGTTGTCTGAAAATCGCTTTTTGGAAGCAGACATGGTTTGGCGGCGGCAACGACGAAGGCACGGAAGCCGCGTTCGCCCATAGTTTGAAACTGATGCAAGACGCGGGACACGAATTGGAAGAAGCCACGCCCGATTTTGCACCGCCTGAACAGCTCAACCGAGCCGCCCGCATCATCGTCATGGGCGAAACGGCAAAACTGTTCTACCAATATCAATACGAAACCGGACAAAAACTGCCGCACTGCTTGCTTGAACCGACAACGTGGGCAATGATTGTGCAGGGGCGGCAAATCAGTGCGGGCGAAATGGCATGGGCGCGCGACGTAATGCTGGCGCAGGAACGTGCCGCCAAAGCATTTTTCACACGCTACGACGTGTTAATGACGCCCGTCTGCCCGCGCACCACGCCGAAAATCGGCGAGATGATGCCGTCGCCCGCAGCACAAAAAGCCATGCGCCTGCTGTTTGGCACGCTGCGTTTGGGTTTTCTGTTGAAAAACAACCCGTTTTTAGAAAAAGAAGCCACCGCCGCGCTGCAATACGTCGGTTATACGTCGCCGCTGAACATGAGCGGCAACCCCGCCATGAGTGTGCCGCTTTACCGGCATAACGGGCTGCCCGTCGGTACCCAGTTCGCCGCCGCACACGGGCGCGAAGACACGCTGCTCCGCCTCGCCGCGCAGTTGGAACAGATACAGCCGTGGGCGGAAATACCGCAGTTGGCGTAGGGTTTGTATTGGATAAAAAGTAGCCTATTTTTCTGAAGAAAAAATTTATACAAGGCCGTCTGAGAACA
Organism: Neisseria sp. P0016.S008; assembly: GCF_051957775.1. Lineage (NCBI taxonomy): Bacteria > Pseudomonadati > Pseudomonadota > Betaproteobacteria > Neisseriales > Neisseriaceae > Neisseria > Neisseria sp. P0016.S008. Next base: position 113,129 of record NZ_JBQCWB010000003.1, on the reverse strand, counting down.
TAAAAGCGTTTTCAGACGGCCTTTTGCCGGTATCAAAGGGTAGGGGAGGGCGCAAAGAACGTCGGAATCCGGCATCTTTAAAGATTCTGAATTGTTGGTTTGGAAATAAACCTTTAAAATAACGTTAATTCATTTTTTCAGACGGCCTCTTGCCCATTTGCAGGCCGTCTGAATATTTTATTCAAGCCGTTACGGATGTTTTCATGATTAGTCTTTCCAAAATGCTTGACCGGCCGATTGCGCGCGATGGTCGGAAGTTTGATGTTTCTCTCTTGTGGATGGTCGTCTTAATGACGGTCTTCAGCCTGATTATGATTTATTCGGCTTCTATTGCGTATGCGGCATCGGAAGGGGGCAGCCAGTTTTCTTTTGTGTCTAAGCAGGCAATGTTTATCTTGTTTACGGTGGCCATATGCTTGCCGCTTTTCCTGCTAAAGATGAGCTTCTGGCGGCGGATTATTCCGTTTTATTTTGCTGTTTCGGGTTTGCTGTTGTTGCTGGTTTTGTTTGTCGGCCGTGAGATTAACGGTGCGACGCGCTGGATTCATATAGGACCGCTCAACTTGCAACCGACCGAATTTTTCAAATTGGCGACGGTCTTGTATTTGTCCAGCCTGTTTACGCGCCGTGAAGAAATGTTGCGTGATTTGGATTCTTTGGGTTGGTCGTCTTTGTTTACCGGTATTGGCGATTTGGTGTGCAGCCCTTTTAAAAGTGAAGCTCGGGTAAGGGTAAAGGAACGTTTCCGCAAGTTTAAGACCTTGATTCTGCCGATAATGTTGGTGGCGGTCGGTTTGGTTTTGATTATGGGTCAGCCGGACTTTGGCTCGTTTGTCGTGATTGTCGTGATCACCATGGGTATGCTGTTTTTGGCAGGCTTTCCGTGGAAATATTTTGCCGTATTGGTGGCGACCGTTGTGAGCGGTATGGGCTTGTTGATTTTGGCCGCGCCTTACCGTATGGCGCGTGTGGCGGCGTTTTTGGACCCTTGGAGCGATCCTTTGGGTAAAGGTTATCAGCTGACGCATTCCTTAATGGCGATTGCGCGCGGCGGCTGGTTTGGCGAGGGCTTGGGTGCGAGTTTGGAAAAACGTTTTTACCTGCCTGAAGCGCATACGGACTTTATTTTTGCCGTTATCGGCGAGGAATTTGGCTTTGTCGGGATGCTGGTTTTGGTATTCTGCTACGGCTGGCTGGTGTGGCGTGCGTTTTCCATTGGCAAGCAGGCGCGTGATTCGGGCTTAATGTTCAGCGCGTACATTGCCAATGGTATCGGTATTTGGATTGGTATTCAAAGTTTCTTCAATATCGGTGTAAACATCGGTATCCTGCCCACTAAAGGCCTGACTTTGCCGTTTATGTCTTACGGCGGTTCGGCTGTCTTTATCATGCTGGTGTGCATTACTTTGTTATTGCGCATTGATTATGAAAACCGCCAAAAAATGCGCGGTTATTCGGTGGAGTAAAACCATGAGCGGTAAAACTTTTATGCTGATGGCCGGCGGTACGGGCGGTCATATTTTCCCTGCATTGGCGGTTGCCGAGTCGCTGCAGAAGCGCGGACATCATGTGATTTGGCTGGGCAGTCAGGATTCGATGGAAGAGCGTATCGTGCCGCAATACGGCATACGCTTGGAAACGCTGGCCATTAAAGGCATACGCGGCAACGGCATCAAGCGTAAGCTGATGTTGCCGTTTACGCTGTATAAAACCGTCCGTGCGGCGCAGCAGATTATTAAGAAACACCGTGTCGAATGTGTGATCGGTTTTGGCGGTTTTGTTACTTTCCCCGGTGGCTTGGCGGCAAAAATTTCCGGTGTGCCGATTGTGATTCATGAGCAAAACGCCGTAGCCGGTTTGTCCAACCGCCAACTATCGCGTTGGGCAAAACGTGTCCTGTATGCTTTCCCGAAAGCCTTTCAACATGAAGGCGGATTGGTGGGTAACCCTGTCCGTGCCGATATTGCGGCATTGCCTGTTCCTGAAGAACGCTTTGAAAACCGTCAAGGCCGTCTGAAAGTTTTGGTGGTGGGCGGCAGTTTGGGTGCGGATGTGTTGAACAAAACCGTTCCGCAAGCTTTGGCATTATTGCCTGAGGAGGCCCGTCCGCAAATGTATCATCAGTCCGGCCGCAATAAATTGGGCAACCTGCAGGCGGATTACGATGCGTTGGGTGTACAGGCCGAGTGCGTCGAATTTATTACTGATATGGTGTCGGCCTACCGTGATGCCGATTTGGTGATTTGTCGTGCCGGCGCGCTGACGATTGCCGAGCTGACGGCTGCCGGTTTGGGTGCGTTGCTGGTGCCGTATCCGCACGCAGTGGACGACCATCAAACAGCTAATGCGCGCTTTATGGTGCAGGCCGAAGCTGGTTTGCTGTTGCCTCAAACCCAGTTGACGGCAGAAAAGCTGGCCGAAATCCTCGGCGGATTAAGCCGTGAAAAATGCCTGAAATGGGCGAAAAATGCCCGTACCTTGGCGTTGCCGCACAGTGCGGACGATGTGGCGGAAATTGCCATATCCTGTACCGAATAAGCAGGCAGACTTTGTTCAAGGCCGTCTGAAAAGTTGATTAACGGCGTTTCAGACGGCCTTTATTGCTTTTGTTAAAATTCCTTTACAATAAAAGCATGGCGCAGAAGCGGATAGCCCTTTAAAATAACGCCTTTACGCACTAAAAACCAACCGGAACGCAACGTTATGATGAAAAATCGAGTGACCAACATCCATTTTGTCGGAATCGGCGGCGTCGGCATGAGCGGTATTGCCGAAGTTTTACACAATTTGGGCTTTAAAGTTTCCGGTTCGGATCAGGCGCGTAATGCCGTTACTGAGCATTTGAGCGCTCTCGGCATCCAAGTTTACCCAGGCCATACTGCCGAACACGTCAACGGTGCCGACGTGGTTGTTACCTCTACTGCCGTTAAAAAAGACAATCCTGAAGTTGTTGCCGCGTTGGAACAGCAGATTCCCGTGATTCCGCGCGCGCTGATGTTGGCGGAACTGATGCGCTTCCGCGATGGTATCGCCATTGCCGGTACGCACGGCAAAACCACGACAACCAGCCTGACCGCTTCTATTCTCGGTGCGGCAGGTCTTGATCCGACTTTCGTTATCGGCGGTAAGCTCAATGCCGCAGGTACCAACGCCCGTTTGGGTAAAGGCGAATACATCGTCGCAGAAGCCGACGAATCCGATGCCTCTTTCCTGTACCTGACTCCGATTATGTCCGTCGTGACCAATATTGACGAAGACCACATGGACACTTACGGCCACAGCGTTGAGAAACTGCATCAGGCATTTGTCGATTTCATCCACCGTATGCCGTTCTACGGCAAAGCGTTTTTGTGTATCGACAGCGAACACGTCCGCGCGATTTTGCCCAAAGTGAGCAAACCTTATGCTACTTATGGCTTGGACGATACTGCCGATATCTACGCAACCGATATTGAAAACATCGGCGCGCAAATGAAATTTACCGTTCATGTTCAAATGAAAGGACATGAGCAAGAGCCGTTTGAGGTTGTTTTGAATATGCCAGGCCGCCACAACGTCCTCAATGCGTTGGCGGCTATTGGCGTTGCGCTGGAAGTTGGCGCATCGGTTGAAGCGATCCAAAAAGGCTTGCTTGGCTTTGAAGGTGTTGGCCGTCGCTTCCAAAAATATGGCGACATCAAATTACCAAACGGTGGAACCGCTTTGCTGGTGGACGATTATGGCCACCATCCTGTCGAAATGGCGGCAACCCTTTCCGCCGCACGCGGTGCATACCCTGAAAAACGCTTGGTCTTGGCTTTTCAACCGCACCGCTATACCCGTACACGCGATTTGTTTGAAGACTTTACCAAAGTCCTCAATACCGTTGATGCGCTGGTGTTGACCGAAGTTTATGCCGCAGGCGAAGAGCCGATTGCCGCAGCCGACTCCCGCGCCTTGGCGCGCGCCATCCGCGTATTGGGCAAACTTGAGCCTATTTACTGCGAAAACGTTGCCGACCTGCCGCAAATGCTGCTGAATGTTTTGCAAGACGGCGATGTTGTACTGAATATGGGTGCCGGCAGCATTAACCGCGTTCCGTCTGCATTGGTGGAATTGTCGAAACAATCATAATAAACAGGCATATTGGCCTTTGAGGACAGATAGGTCGTCTGAATAATATTCAGACGGCCTGTATCAGTATTTAAGAAAGTGGAAATTATGCAGAATTTTGGCAAAGTGGCCGTGTTGATGGGTGGCTTCTCCAGCGAGCGCGAAGTTTCGCTGGACAGCGGCGCCGCTATTTTGGCTGCCTTGAAAAGCAAAGGCGTCGATGCCCATGCGTTCGACCCCAAAGAAACCCCGTTGTCTGAATTGAAAACACAAGGTTTTCAGACGGCCTTCAATATTCTGCACGGCACTTTCGGCGAAGATGGCGCGATTCAAGGCGCGTTGGAGCTGATGAGTATTCCTTACACCGGCAGCGGCGTGGCCGCTTCTGCGTTGGGTATGGACAAATACCGCTGCAAACTAATTTGGCAGGCCTTGGGTTTGCCTGTTCCTGAATTTGCCGTATTGCATGATGACAGCGACTTTGATGCTGTTGAAGAGAAATTGGGCTTACCGATGTTTGTCAAACCTGCAGCTGAAGGCAGCAGCGTCGGCGTGGTAAAAGTAAAAGAAAAAGGCCGTCTGAAAAGTGTTTACGAAGAATTGAAACACTTGCAGGGCGAAATTATTGCCGAACGCTTTATCGGCGGCGGTGAGTATTCTTGCCCGGTATTGAACGGCAAAGGCCTGCCGAGCATTCATATTATTCCGGCTACCGAGTTTTACGACTACGAGGCTAAATACAACCGCGACGATACGGTGTATCAATGCCCGTCGGAAGATTTGAGCGAGGCGGAGGAAAACCTGATGCGCGAACTGGCCGTGCGTGGCGCGCAGGCGATTGGTGCGGACGGCTGTTCGCGCGTGGACTTTCTGAAAGATACAGACGGTAAACTGTATCTCTTGGAAATCAATACCTTGCCCGGTATGACCAGCCACAGTTTGGTGCCAAAATCTGCAGGCCATATCGGCGTGGATTTTGCTGATTTGTGTATTGAGATTTTGAAGACCGCTCATGTGGGATGATGCAGGCGCACTGGGTCGGTTGACCCGCCGGCTATTGGTGCTGATGACCTTTCTGCTGATAGGTTCGGGCGTAGCTTGGCTTTACAATTCCAAATATTTCCCTGTGAAACAGATTGCCATTCAGGGCAAGCTGAAATATGCTTCCAGCAAAGAATTGCAAACTGTTGCACGAGAGCATATCAGGGGTAATATGTTCCGCGCCGATATTGATTCGGCGCAGGCCGCTTTTCAGGAATTGCCTTGGATTGACTCGGCAATGGTACGCCGCCGTTTTCCGGAAACCGTGGAAATTATCCTGACCGAGCGTGTGCCGGTTGCACACTGGCGCGCCGGTGGCTTGGTGGACAGTAAGGGTAATGTGTTTGCCGCAAGCCTGAAACAGGACCTGCCTATATTTGAAGGGCAGCAGGGGACAGGCAAAGATATGGTCAAACATTATGCGGACTTTTCCGGTATTTTGAGTCCGTTGAAACTGACCATCAAAGAATTGATCTACACGCCGCGTTCGGCATGGCTGCTTGTATTGAACAACGGCATTACCGTGCGCTTGGGGCGTGAAAACGAAATCAAACGTTTGCAGCAGTTTGCCCAGATTTGGCCATCGCTGCTGCGTAAAAAACAAAGTCGTATCGAGTATGTCGATATGCGTTATAAGGATGGTTTTTCAGTCCGTTACAGGCCGTCTGAGAACCCTTCCGACAGTGAATAGCCGATTAGACGTGAAGCAATCTTGTTTCAAAAATAATCAAACCGTCAGTCAGACAACATAGCGAACGAGCAATTATGGAACAACAAAATAAATATATCAGTGCCTTAGACATTGGTACGTCCAAGGTCATCGCCTTAATCGGTGAGATTCGGGAAGATAACGAAATTCACATTGTTGGCTTGGGCCAAAGCCCTTCACGCGGCCTGCGTGCAGGTATGGTGACCAACATTGATGCCACTGCGCAAGCCATTCGTCAGGCGGTAGAAGATGCTGAGTTGATGGCAGATACCAAAATTTCCCACGTCGTCACCGGTATTGCCGGTAACCATATCCGCAGCCTGAATTCACAAGGCGTGGTCAAAATTAAAGATGGCGAAGTATCGCAAGCCGACATCGATCGTGCCATCGAAACGGCCAAAGCCATCAATATTCCGCCTGATCACAATATCTTGCATACCGTGGTTCAAGAGTACATCATCGACAACCAACCCGGTGTGAAAGAGCCTATCGGCATGAGCGGCGTGCGTTTGGATACCCGTGTACACATCATTACCGGTGCGAACACTGCTTTGCAAAATATCCAAAAATGTATCCAACGCTGCGGCCTGCAAATGGATCAAATCATGCTTCAGCCTTTGGCAAGCGGTCATGCCGTTTTGACTGAAGACGAAAAAGATTTGGGCGTGTGCGTCATCGATATCGGTGGCGGTACGACCGACATCGCGGTTTATACCAATGGTGCAATCCGCCATACCGCGGTTATTCCCGTTGCCGGCGATTTGATTACCAAAGACTTGGCGCAAGCCTTGCGTACGCCGCACAGTGCAGCCGAGTACATCAAAATCCATTACGGTGCTGCGATTCCGACTATGGACGGCTTGGATGAAATGATTGAAGTTCCTAGCGTTGGCGACCGTCAATCACGTCAAATTTCACGCCGTGTATTGGCTGAAATCATTGGCCCGCGTGTAGAAGAAATTTTGGAATTGACGCTGAACGAATTGCGCCGCTCCGGTTTCCCTGAAGAAGTGCTGACTTCAGGTATCGTTTTGACCGGTGGTGCTTCTATGTTGACCGGTATTGTTGAGTTGGCAGAAGAAGTCTTCAATTTGCCGGCCCGTATCGGTGTGCCGCAAGAAATGGGCGGCGTATCCGAGCGTATCCGCAATCCCCGCTATTCAACAGCGATCGGTCTGCTTCAGACGGCCTATGCTGCCGAAGAGGGTGAGCAAACCAGCCGAACCGGTGCGGTTGCACTGAATGATTCAGGCAAAAAAATGGGTCTGTGGGAAAAAATCCAAAGATTCTTCAGAGACAATTTCTGATAAAAGTTTTCAGGGCGGATGGTGTAGCAACCGTTTGTCCTGAATATTTAAGTGGAATTAAACAGTTTTAAATAATTGTCAAGTGGATAATTTAAAACTTGTATATTTTCTGTTAAAAAATGTAGTAAAAATATAACGCCGACAGTCGAATGGTAAGAAGAATTTTGCCAGTATCTGGATACTTCTTATATAATACGGATAATAAGTTATTTTTGAACCGTCCTTATAAAGCGGGGCGCGGAGGATTATTGAATGGAATTTGTTTACGACGTAGCAGAATCAGCAACGAGCCCTGCTGTTATTAAAGTTATCGGTCTGGGTGGCGGCGGCTGTAATGCCATCAACAACATGGTTGCCAACACTATTCATGGTGTTGAGTTCATCAGTGCCAATACCGATGCGCAATCATTGGCTAAAAACAATGCGGCTAAACGCATTCAATTGGGTACAAACCTGACTCGCGGTTTGGGTGCCGGTGCAAATCCTGAAATCGGCCGCGCCGCTGCTCAAGAAGATCGCGAAGCCATCGAAGATGCTATCCGCGGTGCAAATATGCTGTTCATCACTACCGGTATGGGTGGCGGTACAGGTACCGGCTCTGCTCCTGTTGTGGCTGAAATCGCTAAAGAAATGGGTATCCTGACCGTTGCGGTTGTAACCCGTCCGTTTGCTTATGAAGGCAAACGTGTACATATCGCCCAAGCAGGTTTGGATCAGCTCAAAGAGCGTGTCGATTCCCTGATTATTATTCCGAACGACAAATTGATGACTGCCTTGGGCGAAGACGTGACCATGCGCGAAGCTTTCCGTGCGGCAGACAATGTATTGCGTGACGCGGTTGCCGGTATTTCCGAAGTGGTGACTTGCCCTAGCGACATGATCAACTTGGACTTCGCCGACGTGAAAACCGTGATGAGCAATCGCGGTATCGCCATGATGGGTTCAGGTTTCGCACAAGGTATCGACCGTGCCCGTTTGGCTACCGATCAAGCTATCTCCAGCCCGCTCTTGGATAACGTTACTTTGGATGGCGCACGCGGCGTATTGGTAAACATTACCACTGCTCCCGGTTGCCTGAAAATGTCTGAGTTCAACGAGATTATGCGTATCGTCAACCAAAATGCACACCCTGAAGTGGAATGCAAATTTGGTGCTGCCGAAGACGAGAGCATGAGCGAAGACGCTATCCGTATTACCATCATTGCTACCGGCTTGAAAGAAAACGGTACTGACAACCAACTGCGCGCTGCTGCCCGTACCCAACAATTGGTACGCGGTGCGGAAGAAGCTCCTCAAGCTCAAAGCCAAAGCAGTGCTGAAAGCCTGGTTCGTACCAACCGCAATATCCGTTCTATGAATCTGACTGCGGCTGATTTCAGCAACCAGTCTGTACTGGATGACTTTGAAATTCCGGCTATCTTGCGCCGTCAACAACATACTTCTGATAAATAATCAGGATCATGTATGAAAAGACCTACCTTAAGGGCAGGTTTTTTTATTAGTAAAATAAACTTAAGGCCGTCTGAAAATTTTCAGATGGCCTTAAGTTTAAATAAAGTAAATAACAAACTTACCCTTTATTTAGGATTTGCTTGTTTTCGCCCTCACGACGCAACTCTTTGGGCAAGACAAATACAATGCTTTCTTTTGCGCCTTCTCCTTCGCGTATGGTCTCGTGTCCCCAGTCTTGAATAGTTTGTAAAACTTCTCGGACTAAGACTTCGGGTGCGGATGCGCCGGCAGTGACACCAACCTTGGTTTTGTTTTCAAACCATTCTTTTTTCAGATAGGAAGCATTATCGACCATATAGGCATCAACTCCGCGCAATGCGGCTACTTCACGCAAGCGGTTGCTGTTGGAAGAGTTGGGCGAGCCGACAACAATCACGAGATCGCATTCTTCCGCCAATTCTTTAACAGCAGTTTGGCGGTTGGTTGTGGCGTAGCAGATATCTTCTTTGTGCGGATTGCGGATATTGGGAAAGCGTTGGTTTAAAGCTGCAATGATGTCTTTGGTTTCGTCTACCGATAAGGTGGTTTGGCTGACGTAGGCAAGTTTGTCAGGATTTTTGACGTTTAGTTCGGCGATATCTTCCACTGTCTCAACCAGAAACATTTTTCCCGGAGGCAATTGTCCCATCGTACCTTCTACTTCGACGTGGCCTTTGTGGCCGATCATGATGATTTCGTAATCTTGTTCATCGAGGCGGGCTACTTCTTTATGGACTTTGGTTACCAGAGGGCAGGTGGCATCAAAAACGCGGAAACCACGTTGCGCCGCTTCTTCCTGTACGGCTTTGGATACGCCGTGAGCCGAGTAAATCAGCGTTGCGCCCTTTGGGACATCTGCCAAGTTATCGACAAATACAGCACCTTTTGCCCGCAGATTGTCCACGACGAATTTGTTGTGAACGACCTCATGGCGGACGTAAATAGGTGCGCCGAATTCTTCAAGTGCACGTTCAACAATACTGATAGCGCGGTCAACACCGGCACAGAAGCCGCGGGGATTGGCAAGGATAATGGTTTTTTGAGTCATGTGTGTTCCGTTTTCAGACGGCCTTTGTGTCGTTTGAAGGTGTTTTTTTGTGCAGCAAACCATCTATTACCAAGCAAACTGCGCCAACGCAGATAAAGCTGTCGGCAATGTTAAATGCGGGGTAAAACCAGTTTTGCCAATAGAAAAGCAGAAAATCGACAACGTGACCGTGAATCAGGCGGTCAACCACATTGCCAATCGCGCCGCCGATAATCATGGCAGCCCCCAGTTTGCCACAGCGGCCAAACTCATCACGCCAGATGGCACGAGCCAAATACAGGCTGATAACGACGGCCAGACCTAAAAAGAAGAATTTTTGCCAGCCGCCTTGGTCGGCCAAAAAGCTGAATGCCGCGCCTGGATTATAGGCAAGGGTCAGGTCAAAAAAGTCTGGAATGATGTTGAGGCGTTCGCCTTCGGTAAAGTGTTTCAAGATTTCCCATTTACTCAGTTGGTCAAGAATGATGGCAACGAGGGAAAGTAAGAAAAAGGGAATTTTTTTAGAAGAGGATGAACTCATGTTTTCAGACGGTTTATGTAATAAAGGGCTTATTTTACCTGAAAGCAGGCAGGAAGTGTTTGCGATGGCATCGGCGTTAAGGCCGTCTGAAAATAGAAACGCCACCACTTGAATATATCAAAGGGCGGCGTGATAAGCATGTGCGGGCTTATTGGTTTTTAAGTAACGGGCAACCCAGTTTTTCGCGGCTTTCAACGAATTTTTGTGCAACGATACGGCTCAGCGCACGAATACGGCCGATGTAGGTTGCACGTTCGGTAACGGAAATGGCGCCGCGTGCATCCAAGAGGTTGAACGTATGGCCGGCTTTGAGTACAAGCTCGTAAGCAGGCAGGGCAAGACTGGTGTCTTCAACTGCAAGCAGGAGTTTGGCTTGTTCTTCATAGTCATTGAATTGGCGCAAGAGCCAATCGGCATCGCTGTATTCGAAGTTGTAGGTGGACTGTTCGACTTCGTTTTGATGATAAACGTCGCCGTAAGTCACGATGTTGCCATCAAGGGTTTTTGCCCAAACGAGGTCGTACACGTTTTCCACGCCTTGCAGATACATGGCGAGACGCTCGATACCGTAGGTGATTTCACCGAGCACAGGGGAGCAGTCGATACCGCCGACTTGTTGGAAGTAGGTGAATTGGGTTACTTCCATGCCGTTGAGCCAAACTTCCCAACCCAAGCCCCAAGCGCCGAGAGTAGGGTTTTCCCAGTCGTCTTCGACAAAGCGGATGTCATGTACTTTAGGGTCGATACCCAATTCGCGCAGGGAATCGAGGTAGAGGTCTTGAATATTGGCTGGTGCAGGTTTGAGCGCAACTTGGAATTGATAGTAGTGTTGCAGGCGGTTGGGGTTGTCGCCATAGCGGCCGTCTTTGGGGCGGCGGCTGGGTTGAACGTAAGCGGCAAACCAAGGCTCTGGGCCTAATGCGCGCAGGCAGGTGGCTGGATGCGAAGTACCGGCACCGACTTCCATATCGAAAGGTTGGATAACGGTGCAGCCTTTGTCTGCCCAGTAGTTTTGTAATTTGAAAATAATTTGTTGGAAGGTGAGCATGGTGGATGGAATAGATTGGAATAAAGAGGGTATTTTACTGTTTTGAGCCTGTTTTGGATAGGCTGAAGGAAGCGGCGCAGTTTATTTGCCGTCCAACAGGTCTGAAAAGGGGTCGTCTTCCGAAGAAACGGCGTATTTTTCTTGTGCCCACTCGCCTAAATCAATAAGTTTACACCGTTTGCTGCAGAAAGGGCGGTAGGGGCTGTCGGTGTTCCAAACGACTTCTTTGTGGCAGGTTGGACATTTTACAACAGGAGTGGTCATGCAGTTTCTTTCAGTGATTGTGCAATGGATTGATAGTATCGATGCAAGCGGGCAACCTTGATTTTTGCTTCTTCCATGCTATGGGTATTATCCAATACATCGTCGGCATGCAGCAGTCTGTCAGATCGAGAAGCTTGGGTGGCCATGATTTGGCGAGTTTGTTCTTCTGAAAAACCATTGCGTTTATGTACGCGTTCGATTTGGACGGACTCTGGAACATCTACGACCAAAATGCGGTCGGTCTCCGCTTTAAATGCTGGATTCTCAATTAAAAGCGGCACATCGACAATGCCGTAGGTTGAGGATGCAAGTTGTTGTTTCTGCAGTTGAATTTTGTCTAAGATTAATGGCAGAAGCAGATTTTCCAGTTGTTTTTTAGATTGAGGCCGTCTGAAAACTTCTTCCCGTAAAGCGATACGATTCAGACGGCCTTCATGATCAAAAACCTCATCGCCGAAAAGCTGGCGGATGGCAGGAAGGGCTTCGCCGTTTTCTGCGGTCAGTGAGCGGCTGATGGCATCGGCATCGATAATGGGTACGCCAAGTTCGGCAAACATTTGGGCGATAGATGATTTGCCGCTACCGATACCGCCGGTCAAGCCTATCCATAATGTCATTATCGGAATCCTGATTGTATGAGCCACCATTGTACCAGTTGGGTAATAGGTGCATTGGCAACCAAAATAATCCATCCTGCCACAGCAAGGCTGGGACCAAAAGCAAAATATTGGCCTTTGCCGACGCGGGCAATGAGTGCGCCCACCAGTCCGACCAAGGCAGCCATGAAGATCAGAACAGGCAAGATACCTACGCCCAGCCATGCACCGAGCGCGGCCAAAAGTTTGAAGTCGCCATTGCCCATGCCGATTTTACCGGTCAGAAATTTATAGACAGCGCATAAAGTATAAAGGCTCATATAGCCTGCGATCGCACCCCAAACGGCTGAATGCAGGGGTACGAATGTGTCATTCAGATTAAACAGCAGGCCGATCCAAATTAGGGGCTGAGTCAGGCTGTCGGGCAAATATTGCGTATCGGCATCGATAAAGGTCAGTGCAATCAGTATGGCAGTCAGAATTAATCCGCCAATAGTCGCCCATGACCAGCCGTATTGCCACGCGACAATACCGAACAAGACGCCTGTCAGCAGCTCAATCAGCGGATAGCGTATGCTGATCGCGGTTTGGCAGGAGTGGCATTTCCCGCCTAGTAAAACATAGCTGAGGATGGGGATGTTTTGCCAAAGTTTGACTGGGCTTTTGCATTTTGGGCAGCGTGAATCCGGTTTGCGCAGATTAAATGGCTGTTTTTCTTCATCTGTCAGCTCGATGCCTAAATGCTCTTTAGAAAATTGTGTCCATTCGCGTTCCATCATTATCGGCGTGCGATAAATGACAACGTTCAGAAAACTGCCAATCAGCAATCCCAAAATAACGGCTAAAGGAATAGAGAATGGCGCAAGAACGGAGAGGGCATCGATGGCAGAGTAAATACTATCAAGCATATCAACCTACGACATTACCCAAGTTAAACAGCGGCAGATACATGGCAATCAGCAAGATGCCGATGAGCGAGCCCAATACCACCATGATAATAGGCTCCATCAAGTGAGACAATCGGGAGACGGAGTTGTCTACTTCATCTTCGTAGAATTCGGCTGCTTTGTTCAGCATGTCGTCCAAAGAGCCTGACTCTTCGCCGATGGCCGCCATTTGGATCACCATATTGGGGAACATATCAGTACTTTGCATACTGGATGTCAGCGACAGACCTTGGGTTACCTTGGCGCGGATGTCTTGAGTGGCTTCTTCATAGAGAATATTACCGGATGCGCCTGCAACTGAATCTAATACTTCCACCAAAGGAACGCCGGCTGCGAAGAGGGTAGAAGTCGTACGCGCCCAACGGGCAATGGTTGCTTTACGGACGATGGTCCCAAAAACAGGCAGTCTCAAAATCAAAGCATCGATTCGTTTTTGGAAGGTAGGCGATTTTTCATGGAGTTTGTACAGGCCGAAGGCGGAAACAATCAAAAGGATGATCATAATCCAGCCATAGTCGACGAATAAATCGGACAAGCTCATGACAAGTTGAGTAAGCCTTGGCAGCTCTGCACCCATATTGGCATAAACTTCTTTAAAGGCAGGCAGTACAAACATCATCATGATGAAGATAAGTGCAATCGCCACCACGATAATGGCAATCGGGTAGGTCAGTGCGGTTTTGACTTTTTTCTTAATGGCTTGGGTTTTTTCTTTATAGACAGCCAGTTTGTCCAATAGGCTTTCCAGTACGCCGCCGGACTCGCCTGCGCTGACTAGATTGCAATAGAAACGGTCGAAATATTTTGGATATTTGGAGAACGATTTACCCAATGCGCTACCTTGTTCGACATCGGAGCGAACCTGCATCAGCATTTCGGTCATGCTCGGGTTGGAGTGGCCGCGCGCAACGATTTCAAAAGCCTGCATCAGCGGTAAGCCTGCCTTCATCATGGTTGCCAGTTGGCGGGTGAACACTGTAATGTCTTCTTGGGTAATACGGCGTTTGCGTGCGGTTTTGACTTTGCTGATACGCAAAGGGCGAATGCCTCTGCGTTGGAGTTTTTTGCGTGCTTCTTCTTCATCTTTGGCAACTACTTCACCACGGACAAGACGTTCGGTCTCGGTATTTTTTCCTTCAAATGTAAAACGCTTGCCTTTGCTTCTTGAGCCGAACAGACTTCTTTTTTGCTCTGCTTGAGCCATGAGTTATCCCTTGTTAGTAAGAAATAAAGCGGACTGTTTCTCCGTGCCGCTTTATTTTAATTTTGAAAATATGGCAGTTTAGTCATTGGTATGAGCAGTCACTTCTTCCAACGAGGTCAGGCCTTGCATGACTTTCATGAGGCCGGCGCGACGTAAGTCTACCATGCCTTCCTGATAGGCCATGTTCATGATATCAACTTCTGTACCGTTGTTCATAATGACTTTTTGCATTTCATCGCTGACCGGCATGACTTCATAAATACCGACGCGGCCCTTAAAGCCTTTGCCGCGGCAGCTGTCACAGCCAACCGGGCGGTAGAGTTTCCAATCTTGAGCCAAGTCCGCATCGGTAAAGCCGGCTTTTTTCAATGCCGGAACCGGCGGGCGTTCAACTTCGCGTTTGCAGTTTGGACACAGTCTGCGCAACAGCCTTTGCGCCATAATCAGGCTGACCGAGCTGGCGATATTGAAAGGCGCTACGCCCATGTTCAAAAGGCGGGACAGCGTGGCCGGTGCATTATTGGTATGCAGGGTCGAGAAAACCATGTGGCCGGTTTGGGCGGCTTTAATGGCGATGTCGGCGGTTTCCAAGTCACGAATCTCACCGACCATAATAATATCAGGATCTTGACGCAAGAAGGATCGGAGTGCGGCAGCAAACGTCAGGCCTTGTTTTTCATTGACGTTGACTTGGTTGACGCCTGGCAGGTTAATCTCGGCCGGATCTTCTGCCGTTGAAATGTTGACATCTTCCGTGTTCAAAATACTCAGGCAGGTATAGAGCGAAACGGTTTTGCCCGAGCCTGTCGGACCGGTAACCAACACCATGCCGTAAGGACGGTTGATGGCCTCAAGCAGCATTTCTTTTTGGAAAGGCTCTAAACCGAGCTGGTCGATATTGAGTGATGTACCATCGGAATTTAGGATACGCATTACCACTTTTTCACCAAACAATGTCGGCAAAGTGCTGACACGGAAGTCAATCGGACGACCGTGTTTATGGAAGGCAATTTGAATTCTGCCGTCTTGCGGAATACGTTTTTCGGAAATATCCAAACGCGCCATCACTTTGATGCGCGATGCCAACTGGCCGCGCACGGCGACAGGCGGCTGTACGACTTCACGTAACTGCCCGTCCACACGGAAACGGACGCGTGCCATTTGCTCGTAGAATTCAAAGTGGATATCCGATGCGCCCGCGTTCAGGGCATCGGATAAGGTTTTGTGGATGAAACGGGGGATAGGGCCGTCTTCAGCTTCTTCGTTATCGATATAAAGCGATTGCGATTGCTGGGTTGCTTCATGTTCGTCGTTGATTTCTTTCAGAATAGTGGTCGAACGTTGACCCAGCCATTCCAGCAATGAGCTGAGCTGGTCGTCGGGAACCACTACCAAGTCGACACTTAAACCTGAAGCAAAAGCGATTTTTTGGAAGTTTTGGATTTGGGTCGGATCGGATACGGCGAAATAAACCTTGCGTCCGCGTTTGAAAATCGGAATGCAACGGTTTTGCACCATTTGCTCTTCCGTCAGAATGTCGCTGACTACATTATTGCGCGGGTAGTAGCGCAAATCCAAAAGGGGATAACTGAATACGCGTGCGACTAACTCTCCCAAAGCTTTAGGGGAGATGATGCCGTCTGAAAACAGTTTGGGCAGGATTTCTTTGCCTGATTGTAAAAGGCTGTTGTAATGTTCCGCTTGTTGATTTGAGATGGTCTGGCTTTGAACCAAAACACGCAATAATCCGACACTCATTTTATTTTCCGTTTCTTGTGCAGTTTTCCCTTTAATTTAGAGGAAAGCCGTATTATTTTATCATTATTATGATTAAAGCATATGATTAATTATGCAAATCTGCTTAAGTTGCAAAGACATGCTTTTGCTTTAATTGTATTTTTATTTCAAACGGCCATTATAAAGCAAGGAGAATAGGCGTTAAACTCGATATTTTTGGATTATGATGAAAAAACAACAATTTTGTCGTATGAATCCAATCAATAACGAAATTATATTTCATGTTGCTATCCCTTGTTTGGAGATGGCAGAAAAGGTTGTTTTGATGGACAGACGGTTGAAATTTGAAATATGAAAAGGCCGTCTGAAACTGAGTTGATCAGGTTTCAGACGGCCTTTTATCTATTTAAATCCGATAGGATTGATTAGGCTTTGTTTTTCAGACGACCATGCAATTCCTGTACGCTGTACACGCCCAAGTGCTCGCGGCTTTTTGCGCCTTCGCTCATGGCTTCGCCGCCGGCGATGGTGGTGTATTGCGGTACGCGTTGGGTGAGGGAGGTGCGGCGGATGCTGTGGCTGTCGGTAACTGATTGTACTGTGCTGCCGACGGTGTTGACCACCAGTGCGATTTCGCCGTTTTTAATTGCGTCCACGATGTGTGGGCGGCCTTCCTGCACTTTGTTGACCGCTTGCACGATGATGCCGTGTTCTTTCAAGTATTCGGCGGTACCGCGAGTGGCGCAGACACCGTAGCCGAGTGCTTGGAAGTTTTGTGCAGTTTTGACGATGAGCGGTTTGTCTTCGTCGCGTACGGCGAGGAACACTTTGCCGGTTGTGCTCAAGCGTTCGCCTGCGCCGAGTTGGGCTTTGAAGTATGCTTCGCCGAAGCTTGCGCCTACGCCCATGACTTCGCCGGTAGAGCGCATTTCAGGGCCGAGAATGGTGTCCACACCCGGGAATTTGATGAATGGGAACACGGCTTCTTTAACGGCATAGAAGTCTGGGATGACTTCTTTTTCTACGCCTTGCTCTTTCAGCGAAATGCCTGCCATCACGCGTGCGCCGACTTTGGCGAGCGGTACGCCGGTGGCTTTGGATACGAACGGTACGGTACGGCTGGCGCGTGGGTTCACTTCCAGTACGAAGACCACGCCGTCTTGTACGGCAAACTGTACGTTCATCAAGCCGACCACGCCCAGCGCGTATGCCATGGCTTTGGTTTGACGGCGGATTTCGTCTTGAATTTCTTCGTCCAATGAGTATGGAGGCAATGAACAGCCGGAGTCGCCAGAGTGGATACCTGCTTGTTCGACGTGTTGCATGATGCCGCCGATCACGACGTCTTGGCCGTCTGAAACGCAGTCTACGTCCACTTCGATGGCGTTGTTCAAGAAGAAGTCGAGCAATACAGGGCTGTCTTCGGAAACTTGTACGGCTTCGCGCATGTATTTTTGCAATTCTTCGGCAGAGTGAACAATCTGCATGGCGCGGCCGCCGAGTACGTAAGAAGGACGGACAACCAACGGATAACCGATTTCTTCGGCTTTAACGAGGGCTTCTTCTTCATTGTGGGCGATGCGGTTAGGCGGTTGACGCAGGCCTAAGTCGTTCAATACTTTTTGGAAGCGTTCGCGGTCTTCGGCGGCGTCGATGCTGTCGGCAGATGTACCGATGATGTTCACGCCGTTTTCAACCAGCGCATTGGCGAGTTTGAGCGGGGTTTGACCGCCGTAATGCACAATCACGCCCCATGGGTTTTCGGTGCGGACGATTTCCAATACGTCTTCCAAAGTCAGAGGCTCGAAGTACAGGCGGTCGCTGGTGTCGAAGTCGGTGGATACGGTTTCAGGGTTGCAGTTGACCATGATGGTTTCAAAACCGGATTCGCGCAGTGCGAGTGCGGCATGAACGCAGCAGTAGTCAAATTCGATACCTTGGCCGATACGGTTTGGACCGCCGCCGAGAATCATCACTTTTTTACGGTCGGAAGGGCGAGATTCGCATTCCTCTTCGTAAGTGGAGTAGAGGTAGGCGGTTTCAGTGGCAAACTCGGCGGCACAGGTGTCGACGCGTTTGTAAACCGGATGCAGTTTCAGCGCGTAGCGGTGTTCGCGGACTTCTTTTTCGCTTACGTTCAACAATTGTGCCAAACGTTTGTCAGAGAAACCTTTGCGTTTCAGACGGCGTAAAGCGGCGTAATCCAAATCTTGCAACTGGCCGTCTGAAACCGATTTTTCTTCTTTCACCAAGTCTTCGATTTGTGCCAAGAACCAAGGGTCGATGGCGCAGATTTCGTGGATTTCTTCCAGTGTGAAGCCTGCGCGGAACGCATCGGCTACAAACAGCATACGCTCAGGGCCTGGGTTGGCCAGTTCGCGGCGGATTTCCGCTTTGTCTTCGCTGCGAGGGTTGAAGCCGCACAAGCCGGTTTCCAAACCGCGCAAGGCTTTTTGGAAGCTTTCTTGAATGGTACGGCCCATTGCCATTACTTCGCCCACAGATTTCATTTGCGTGGTCAGGCGGTCGTCTGCGGCAGGGAATTTTTCAAAGGCGAAACGTGGAATTTTGGTCACGACATAGTCGATGGAAGGCTCGAATGATGCAGGAGTGCGACCGCCGGTAATGTCGTTGCGCAACTCGTCCAGCGTAAAGCCGACAGCCAGTTTGGCTGCTACTTTGGCAATTGGGAAGCCGGTTGCTTTAGAGGCCAGCGCGGACGAACGGCTCACGCGCGGGTTCATCTCAATCACAATCATCTCGCCGTTTTCAGGGTTTACGGCAAACTGAACGTTTGAGCCGCCGGTATCCACGCCGATTTCGCGCAACACTGCCAACGAAGCATTACGCATGATTTGGTATTCTTTGTCGGTCAATGTTTGTGCAGGCGCAACAGTGATGGAGTCGCCGGTATGCACGCCCATCGGGTCGAAGTTTTCAATCGAGCAGATAATGATGCAGTTGTCGTTTTTATCGCGTACAACTTCCATCTCGTACTCTTTCCAGCCGAGAACGGACTGCTCAATCAGCAACTCATGCGTAGGCGACGCATCAAAACCGCGTTCGCAAATCGCCAAGAACTCGTCTTTGTTGTAGGCAATACCGCCGCCTGAACCGCCCATGGTGAAAGAAGGACGAATCAGGGTAGGGAAGCCAACCTGTTCTTGCGCTGCCAATGCCTCGTTCATGGTGTGGCAGACAAAAGATTTCGGGCAAGATAAACCGATTTTTTCCATCGCTTCTTTAAAACGACCGCGGTCTTCCGCCTTGTCAATCGCGTCTTCCGTCGCGCCGATCAGCTCGACATTGTATTTCGCCAGCACGCCGTTGCGCGCCAAATCCAGCGCACAGTTCAGGGCAGTCTGGCCGCCCATGGTAGGCAGAATCGCGTCAGGACGCTCTTTGGCGATAATTTTTTCCACCGTCTGCCACATAATCGGCTCGATGTAGGTAACATCCGCCATTTCAGGGTCGGTCATAATTGTGGCAGGGTTGGAGTTTACCAAAATGACTTTATAGCCTTCTTCACGCAAGGCTTTGCAGGCCTGTGCGCCCGAATAGTCAAATTCGCAGGCCTGACCGATAACGATAGGGCCGGCGCCGATGATAAGGATGGATTTTAGGTCGGTACGTTTAGGCATGATGTTTCCTGTTGGATTAAGTCTAAAGTTAATCTATTTTAACTGAAGGTAATGTTTTCAATGAATTGAGAAAGTTACGCCATTCTGCAACTTCCTCCTGCTTCTCAATAATTTTTTCAAATGGCAATAAATTCTCAAAGGTTAGGAAATTAACGCAAAATTTAATGGCAGTATCTATTTTATTTTTTAAATTTGGAATTTCTTTTACTTCCTTTGCCCAATATGCTAAGTCTTTGGATGATAATAAATCAATTTTATCTATTGGGAAATTTTCTATAAATTTTTTTAGTGTATCAGTAATTAGAAGTTTTAAATTATTCTGATCATACATTGCTTCTATACCAGAAACTGTAGCTATATTTTCTTCGATATATTTAATTCCGGTCCTACCTATATTTTCGTAGATAGCTTTTTCTTTTTCTGTCAGTTCTCTTTCAATTGTTATTTGATAAGTCCTATCTCTAGACATTTTTGAAATTTTTTTTCGAACAGTTTCCGGAATTTCTTTGCCATCTCTTAATTGACTAATATATCGATTAATATTTTTTGCAATTTTAAGTCGTGTCTCACACCATTCATTTAAGTTGTTTAAATTGAAGGTATGTAATTCTTCTCGATTAGTGTAGTCTTTGATATCTTGAGTTAATTTCGATGACATAGTTTTAAAATCAACCCCAAAATATTTTTCACCACAATCTTTTCCAATATTTGTAATATGTCCATCAGTAGATACTACAATGTAACCATTTTGATGTTGGGTGTGGCAATTTTTCAATCCACATATAACTTTTCCATGTTCTCCACTATACTGACCTATAATTTCTTTTAATTTGGTTTCTTCTGGATTTATCTCTCTTCTAAAACCAGCCATTTCTTCTAAGTCAGACCAGTTTTTTATGTAAACTAAGTTTCTATCTTTTTTTAAAGTAATCATGATAAGTCTTTAAGATGCAGTAATGTATATATAGAGTTGAATGATCTTTTATTGCTTTAAAAGTTATCTGAAAATTAGTTGACTCTTCTTGAGAGTAAGCCATAGCCCGCATGTATGGTGTGTGTGGTACGCACGCGTTCTTCATTTTCCCTGCAATCCCAACCCACCGCGTGCGTACCTTGCGGCACACACCCTACCGACGGGTTCAAAGGTCGTCTGAAAAAACGCTCGCGGCGTTTGTTCCATATGCCTTGCGATAAAGGCCGCCTGAAAAATTCCTGCTGTTGATATTTCGGGCATTCTTTTTCAGACGACCTTTTGCGTTTTTATGTTGCACAGGCCGTCTGAAAACTTCCTTAAAAACTAGTGACAAACGTAATCAAACCCAAAATGATACCGGGGGCGTTTGCCAGTATGATGGGGTAGTCGCGTTTTTCTTTCAAAAAGCCGTAGGCAAACCATAATGTGCAGTTGATGGCGGCGACGAGGGGTTGCAACGGCGAGCCGGGGTTGCCGGCAAGGTTGTTTTGGATTTGCGGGATATAAGAAACGTACATACCGACGCCGGCCAGGGTGGCGGTGACGGAAAGAATGTGCATTTGTTTTTCAGTCATTGGTTTTCCTTTCTGATTAGACGATTGGGTTTTCAGGCTGTACAGATGTTGAGAGGGGGCTGAATTTATATTTTTGAAGTTTGGTTTTCAGACGGCCTGTTGTCGAGTTGAGTGTGGCCGTCTGAAAAAATCAGCTTTATTGTTTTGCTGCTTTGATATTGTCAATGAATTTGTCGAATAGATAGCCGACGTCTTGCGGGCCCGGGCTGGCTTCGGGGTGGCCTTGGAAGCAGAATACAGGTTTGTCTGTCAGTTCGATGCCTTGCAAGGTGTTGTCGAACAAGGATTTGTGGGTAATCCTTGCGTTGGCGGGCAGGGTGTCGGCATCGACGGCGAAACCGTGGTTTTGGCTGGTGATGACGACTTTGCCGCTGTCTAAATCTTGTACAGGGTGGTTGGCACCGTGATGGCTGAAGCGCATTTTCAAGGTTTTTGCGCCGATAGCGAGGCTGATCAACTGGTGTCCCAAGCAAATGCCGAAAATCGGTTTGCCGCTTTCCATCAGTTTTTGTACGGCTTTGATGGCGTAGTCGCAAGGCTCGGGGTCGCCGGGGCCGTTGGACAGGAATACGCCGTCAGGATTGAGTGCCAAGACGTCTTCCGCGCTGGTTTGTGCGGGAACGACAGTCAGGCGGCAGCCACGTGAGGCGAGCATACGCAGGATGTTGGTTTTGACACCGAAATCGTAGGCGACGACATGGTAAGGCTGTTCGGTAGGAGTAACGAAACCTTTGCCCAGCGCCCATTCGCCTTCGGTCCATTCGTAGGCTTCTGTGCAGGAAACTTCTTTTGCCAAATCTTTGCCGACCATGCTGCCGAATGCGGCAATCAGTTCTTGTGCTTTTTCAACGGTGGCATCCGCACCGGTCATGATCGCACCGCCTTGCGAGCCTTTTTCACGCAACAGGGTAGTCAGGCGGCGGGTATCGATATCGGCGATGGCGACGGTTTTGTTGCGTACCAAATAGTCGTGCAGGCTTTCGGATGCGCGGAAGTTGCTGTGCAGCAGCGGCAGGTCGCGGATAATCAAACCGGCGGCGTAAACGCAGCGGCTTTCTTCATCTTCGGCGTTGGTGCCGGTGTTGCCGATGTGTGGATAGGTGAGGGTAACGATTTGTTTGCAGTAGGACGGGTCGGTCAGGATTTCCTGATAGCCGGTCATGGAAGTGTTGAACACGACTTCGCCGGAAGTCGAACCTTCGTAACCGATTGATGTGCCGTGAAATACGCTGCCGTCAGCGAGAACGAGAAGAGCCGGAGTGGTCATGATGGAATCCTGTTTGCCTGATGATGGTCGGTTCGAAAAAAATAGGTCAGGCCGTCTGAAAAATAAAAATTGTTTACAAAAAAGACAGCCTTCGGAAATCTCGGCTAAAAAAAAACACGCTCCGCAGCTTTGATTTTGCTGTGTAACGTGCTTTTTCAGACATAGCGGTCTATGCCGTAGAAGCAGTGTATTTTAAGTCAAAGTAATAGGAATTTCAAGCGTAGAGCAAATAATCGATAATTTAAAAATGTTTTATCTTTACGGTACAGTCCCTTGCTTTTGGAATGCTTGATGAATAAGGTTGAACTAAATATTCAGTCAGGTCGTCTGAAAGCTGAGCAGGCAGATTGTTTCATTTTTGTTGTGTTTGAAATGCAGGTGTAGGGAAATTCAGCCGAATCAAACATGAAACAGGCTGTTTATGCTAGAATCGTAACCTTATAAAAAATAAAAACAACGTCATTTTTAACTGAGATTATCCGATGAAAAAAGAACACATTATGCAAAACGCTCCATCAGGCCGCCATCGCCTCATTCATGCAAGCGTCGCTTCCGCTTTAGCACTCATCAGTATTTCCGTTCAGGCAAATACGCAGCAATTTGCCCAAACTCCTTTTTACCTGCAAAACAAAACCGACGTCAGCGGCCAGCCTAAAGTCAAACACAATATTATGTTTTTGATTGATGACTCGGGCAGTATGTTGGCTGATGCTAAGGGTGATTATCATGTCCGTGATGAGAATAAAAAAATCAATATTGCAAAATCGGCATTAAAGCAGGTTTTGGCGCAATATAAAGATCAGTTTAACTGGGGTTTGCAGACTTTGCACAATAATCCTCGGTATTGGAAATGGGATGAGAAAAAAAGGAAAGAGAATAATGCTATTTACGCATATGCAGAACTGCCTAGCCCTGACGATACCAAAGGCGATATGAAGGATACTGAAGGCTTTACGGATGGTTCCGCAGGTCGCAACTGGGAATATGTCAGTAAGAAGGTAGACGAGATGTTGGCTTATCAAGGTACGCCGACAACGCGCCGTTATTATGAAGTCGTCAAAAATTTCGTCATCCCCAATATCAAATACCGTTGCCAGAAGTCCTATGTTGTCGTGGTATCTGATGGTGATGCCAATATGAGTTGTAGCAATCAGGGTGCCGGTGAGGATCCTCGCTTATCGCGCAATACCAGCTTCAACTACGATCGAGATTATTACTATTCAAACTACTACCGCGCCATCGAACATAGCGCGGATACACCTGCATACCAATATTTCGGGCCGTCTGCAGCGAAGGCTTATGACGATAAATATGGAAAAGGTGAATTTTTCAACGATGGTCGTGGTTTTAGTGGATATTTTGACCTGCCACTTTATCAATATGATGCCTATATCCCGCCGCATGAGAAAAAAGTGATGTGCCAATATACCGATTATAAATTCGGGTATAGCGATTATTATCGTAGGCGAATGTGGATAGGTAGTGGCGAAATCATTGTTCCTATTTGGGATAGAAACTATGGTAATGAGAAACGCGGTATGCGTTTCTTCAGTCAGACTTTGGCAGAAAAAGACATCAAAACAGAAAAAGATGGCAAAGATGATGCAGGTAAGAGCTGGGATGGTGATCCAAACGACCCTAAAGGTTTAGATTATAGTAAGCAATTGGTTCAGACTTTTACCGTGGGCTTTGGTGAGGGAATCTCTAAAGTCGGGAGAGAGTATCTGGAAAAGGGTGCCAGTCGCCCAGACTGGTATTTTAATGCCGCAAAACCTGAAAAGTTGCTCGATGCTTTCAAAACCATCGTCGATAATATTGAAAATGACAGCAAGAATACGAAATTTGAAGGAGTATCCTCTGCTGCGCCGGCAACGACCAGTATGGGTATTCCCGATATGGCGGCAACGGTTCATTTGAATACCGGCTCTTGGAGCAGTCAGTTACGGTTTTATAAATTAAACCGCGATGGTACGCCTATCAATACGACCGAGTTTGTCCAGCCATCATTTAATAACCGCCTTACTTTGGTTAATGACGGCAGTAAGACCTATTTCATCGATAGTGTTGCAGACAATTGGGCTTCAAATGCTGATTTTGGTATTTCAGACGGCAGTGCGAAAGATAAGTTGGAATGGAAAAATGCATTGCTGAAATGGACTGGCCGAGTAGGTAGTGATGAAACCATCAAAGCGGATGCAGAGGCAAAAGGTTATAACCAGTCTTATCGCATCCGTCCAACTGATCCAGCTGACGCAAGTAAAGATGAACGTAATTTAGGCGATATTTTAGACGGTTCGGTTGCAGCTATTGGCGATAAGCGCGATAACCGTCAAGAGTTTTTGGTCGCTGCTGCCAATGACGGCATGGTACATATTTTCCGTAATGGTACGCCTAGCAATCCTTATGACTTGAAACTCAGCTATATTCCGGCAGGTATGGAGCGCGAGGACGAGAAAGGTCAAGCAACAACTTTGAGCAAAGTTCTGAAAGATATTGCACGCGATGGTTACGGCTCCAGCACGCCACACCGCTATATGGTCAATGGTGGCTTTGTTCTCCGTCAAACGCCTGATAAACAAACCTTTATGTTTGGTGCGATGGGGCAGGGTGGACGCGGTGCGTATGCGTTGAATATTGGTGCAGTGGCTAACAGTGATCATAGTGGTTGGGATAAGACCGTACCTTTGTTTGAAACAGAAAAAGGCTCTGGCAATAAGCTGGGTTACACTATTGGTTCGACACAAATCGGCCGTGTTTCCATCCAGCGCGATACTACTCCGGTTAATTTGGAATCTAATGTGCGTTATGCGGGCTTTTTGGCCAGCGGTTATCGTACTGAAGACGTGAACAGTGCCGACAATGAAACGGCTTTGTATATCTATGATATGACAGGGAAAGAGGCAGGGACGAAAAATACTGACACTAATGTTTCTTCTTCTAAAGAAGCCGGCAAGCTCTTGCGCAAAATTCCTGTAAACGATGGCAAAGGTGGCCTCTCTACCCCCACTTTGGTGGATACCGATTTTGACGGCATTGTCGATATTGCTTATGCCGGCGACCGTTACGGTAATATGTTCCGCTTTGACTTGAGAGGTAAAACCCCGTCTGAATGGTCGGCACAAATGATTTTCCAAGGCTCTGGTAATCAACCAATTACGTCTGCGCCTGCGGTATCACGCCGCAGTAAAGATAAGTATGTCGTTATTTTTGGTACGGGTAGTGAGATTTATCAGAATGAATTGACCAATACCAACGGCCAAATCAATGCCGTTTATGGTATTTACGACGATGTATCTGATAAAGCAGTTTTGGCAAACAGTAGTGAGTTGGAACAGCAAACCAGAGAAAGTGAAGGCGAACACATTTATGTCAGCGATAATAAGGTTGGCGAAGGCAAAAAAGGATGGAGCCTGACTTTAGATCCGAATGAACGTGTGACTGTCAAACCAACGATGATTTTGCGTACCGCTGTTGTGACCATCCGCAAGTATGAAACCAAAACAATTCATACTGATTCTTCCAGTACAGATGTTTGTTTGCCGGACAGTACGTCCACACAAACGACAGCGAAAACGATTATTTTGGGCGTAAATGCTGAAAATGGCGGCCGTTTGGGCGTGCGTGATGCGCGTATCTCCAGCAAAGATCGTACGTTTTTTATCAAACGCGAGAATAATGGCCAGATTTATTACGCCAACGGTATGACTTTTGATGGTGTTATCAACTTTACTTATATGAATTCCAGCAAAGCCGACGATTCTCCGGTCACTGCCGATGGCGATAGCGGTGGCACAGGTACGGATAAGGAGCTGAACGCTACGCCGAGCGTGCCAAACAATAAATGTTTTGCAACCAAAGGTGATCGCAGTCTCTTGTCCAATCAATTGGTCAGCCTGGAAGTACAAGGCCGTATATGCGGACTCAAACGCATCAGCTGGCGTGAATTGTTCTTTTAATTTGTAAGGCTTGAATATCGAGGCCGTCTGAATTTTTCAGACGGCTTTTTCTGTTGAGTGGTAGTAATTGAGAGATGCTGGATTAAAAAATGGAAAACCTTGTTTGTGGATATAACAAGGTTTGATCAAATTGAGAGCTTTGATAAAGCTAAACAACAGACTTGGACTATTCTTTTTTAATTTTCTACTATTTAGCTGAGAAGTTAAAAGGCCGTCTGAAAAGATATTTTTCAGACGGCCTTTGATTTAAAAAGAGCTAATCAAGGAGCGCATTGTTAGATGCTGTTCTTAATGATTTTTCTCAGGGTGGACAGTTGTCGGCGGCTGACGGGCAGCGGGGTCGGAATATCGAGAATTTTTGCGCCCCATGTGGATGCGGATTCGTCGTTTTCTTCGCCGTCCAGTCGAATCAGGCTGTCGAGGGTGTGGCGGAAGACGAGGGCATTGCGGTGGATGCGGATGACTTTGTCGCCCAGCAATTCTTCCCAGTAAACCAATGTTTTTGGTAATTCGTAGCTGTGGCCGTCGCCGGTAAACAGATAGACGGTTTTGTGTTCCGCCATCAGGTAACGCGCCTGTTGCCATGGGATTTCAACCATGCGTTCGCGGTTGTAGACTTTGAAATGGGTGAAACTGTCTGCTTTTTCGCGGTTTTTCTCGATGATGCGGTCAAGCGCGGTTTGTAGGCGGGTCATTTTGATCGGTTTGAGCAGATAGTCTGCGGCAGCCAGTTCAAACGCGCGCAGGGCGTGTTCTTCGTAGGCTGTGGTGAATACAATTTCCGGCTGGCGTTTGGCGGTACGCTTAACGCGTTCGACAAATTCGAGACCGTCGATTTCCGGCATGCCGATGTCGGCAAAGACGATGTCGACTTCGTGGACGCTCAGCCACTCCAATGCTGGCATGGCAT
Source organism: Neisseria sp. P0016.S008 (assembly GCF_051957775.1). NCBI lineage: Bacteria > Pseudomonadati > Pseudomonadota > Betaproteobacteria > Neisseriales > Neisseriaceae > Neisseria > Neisseria sp. P0016.S008. Next base: position 85,803 of record NZ_JBQCWB010000003.1, on the reverse strand, counting down.
GGTGAAAGACGTTGAGCAGTACGACATTGCACTCTTCCAATAATACACGTAAGCGTTCTGCTGCTAATACTTCGTCTTCTACAATAATGGCACTTGGCATAGCGGTATTCTTTTTGTTGTATCGTGGGAGATCTGCCGCGCTTTGTCATCCTCAATAACGCGTCAGCCGTATGTTGTTACAACCTTGAAATTATCAGTTTGTGACAATTTTAGGAAATTTTTGAAATATACATGATTTCTTCGCTTCTCGGGCATGGTTTTGGATGAATCGGAAGATTACTTACATAATTTTATGAAATATTGTAATACCTAGAGTAATTTTGTTGTAATCATGCTAATTCAGTCCGTGATAATGGACGATTTTGGGATTTTGTCCATTTGCCAGTGTACCACTGCCCAATCAAGTAATTCCTGCGGACGGTTCACGGTAGGTGCATCAGGTAGGTTGAGATAGGTTAGGACTTGGCGGAGAAGCTGTTCTTTTTGATTCAAATCCAAAGCCGGGGCAAGGGTTTGTTTCGACCATTTTTGCCCTTGGTTATTGGTCAATAGCGGAAGGTGGGCGTAGGCCGGTGTGGGAACGCCGAGGCATTGTTGCAGGTAGATTTGGCGCGGCGTGGAGACGAGCAAGTCTTGACCGCGGACAATATGCGTTATGCCCTGATCGGCATCGTCGGCAACCACAGCAAGCTGATATGCCCAATAGCCGTCGGCACGAAGCAGGACAAAATCGCCGATATCGTGTGCCAGATTTTGTGCGTAATGTCCGACAATGCCGTCTGAAAAACCGATCACGCGATCGGGAACTTGAATGCGCCATGCCGGAGTTTTGTTTTGCGTGTCGGGTCTTTGCCGAGGATTGCGACAACGGCCGTTATACACAAATCCGTCTGCGCCATGTGTTGCCGCCGCCTGCCAATCTTTGCGGCTGCAGTAACAGGGATACACCAGCCCGGCTGCTTTGAGGCGGTCGAGGGTGTCTTGATATAGGTCGTAACGGCGGCTTTGATAGGCGACTTCGCCATCCCACTCAAAACCGAAAGCTTCAAGCGTGCGCAAAATATCGGCAGCGGCGCCGGGCATTTCGCGTGGGGGGTCAAGGTCTTCAATGCGGACCAGCCATTTGCCCTGATGAGCGCGCGCGTCGGCATAGGAGGCGACGGCGGTCAGTAGGGAGCCGATATGAAGCAGGCCGGTAGGGCTGGGGGCGAAACGTCCTATATACATGGCAGGGTGGTTTTTGTAGGGCGGGCAGTATGCCTGCACGGTATTCAAATCGTGATAGAAAAGGGCGTGCCGTACACGCCCGAATTTGGGTTTCAGACGGCCTGAGACTTTTCAAAATGATTTAAGTTTCTCGGCCGTCCGTTCAATCCGCTTAAGCCAAGGGAGCCAGTAGTTTGGCGAAAGCGTCTTCAAATTGTCTCAAACCGTCTTCCTGCAAACGAGTTGCCAAGGTTTCGACATCGATGCCGAGTTTCGCGGTTTCGGCAAGCTGCGCTTGGGCTTCATCAACACCTTCGGTCAAAGTGGCTTTGGCGGTGCCGTGGTCGATAAAGGCTTTAAGTGTGGCATCGGGAACGGTGTTGACGGTATGGGCGCCAATCAGGCTGTCAACGTACAACGTGTCAGGATAGGCAGGGTTTTTCACGCCTGTGGATGCCCACAAAAGTTGTACGCGGTTGGCACCTTTTTCGGCAAGTGCGGCAAATTCGCTGCTGCCGAAGTATTGCGCCCAATCTTGATAGGCGGCTTTGGCCAGCGCGATGGCGACTTTGCCTTTGAGGTGGTCGGGCAGGGTGGCGTCCAACGCGGCATCGACACGGGAAATAAAGAAGCTGGCGACAACGTGGATATGGGAAACATCATGTCCCGCTTCCAAACGTTTGGTAATGCCGCGCGCGTAGGCCGCATAGGCTTTGAGGGTTTGGGCGCGGGAGAAGAGCAGGGTCAGGTTGACGCTGATGCCGTCTGAAACAAGGGTTTCAAGCGCTTCGATGCCTTCGTCGGTTGCCGGTACTTTAATCATGACATTTTTACGGCCGATGGCGGCGTGCAGGCGGCACGCTTCTTCAACCGTGCCTTGTGCGTTTTTGGACAATTCAGGCGAAACTTCGAGGCTGACGAAGCCTGTTTTGCCGCTGGTGGATTCGTGTTCGGCAAGGCACACGTCGCAAGCGGCTTGCACATCGGCAACCGCCATGGTTTCGTAGCGTTGTTTTGGCGTCAGGTCTTGCTGTTTGAGCGCGGCTACTTCATCGGCGTACAGCGCGTCTCCGGCAAAGGCTTTTTGGAAAATGGCAGGATTGGAAGTGACGCCACACACACCTTGTTTCAGCATTTCTGCCAATTCGCCGCTTTGTACCAGCGAACGGGAGAGATTGTCCAACCAGATTTGTTGTCCTAATGCTTTAACGTCCGATAAAATAGTCATCTCTGATTCCTTTTACATAATAGGTTTGTTTGTGAAGTGGCGGTAATGCTACGCCGATTCGATGAATTTGAACAGTTTACAGCCGATTAATTTGGGCAAAACAAACCTAAATTCAAGTACGAAAGGTGGCTTTGATGGCGGAAAACACACTTTATCTCGACTGGGCGCGCGATGTATTGGATACGGAAGCCGAAGGTTTGCGTGAAATTGCGGCGGCGTTGGACTATGATTTTGTCCGTGCGGCGGAAGCGTTGTTGCACTGCAAGGGTAGGGTCGTTATTACCGGCATGGGCAAGTCCGGACACATCGGCCGCAAAATGGCGGCAACCATGGCTTCCACCGGTACGCCTGCGTTTTTCGTCCATCCTGCCGAAGCGGCGCATGGCGATTTGGGCATGATTGTGGACCACGATGTCGTGGTTGCTATTTCCAACTCCGGCGAAAGCGATGAAATTGCGGCGATTATTCCGGCGTTGAAACGCAAAAACATCACGCTTATTTGTATCACTGCCCATCCGACTTCGACCATGGCGCGCCATGCCGATATCCATATTACCGCGGCTGTTTCCAAAGAAGCTTGTCCGCTCGGCCTTGCACCGACTTCCAGCACGACCGCCGTAATGGCGTTGGGCGATGCGCTGGCGGTAGTATTGCTGCAGGCACGCGCGTTTACGCCCGACGATTTCGCGTTGAGCCATCCGGCCGGCAGCTTGGGCAAACGCCTGCTGCTGCGCGTGGCGGATATTATGCACAAAGAAGAAGCCCTGCCAGCCGTTTTGTTGGGCACGCCATTGAAAGAGGCCATTGTCCGCATGAGTGAAAAAGGCTTGGGCATGTTGGCGGTAACCGATGCCGAAGGCCGTCTGAAAGGCGTATTTACCGATGGCGATTTGCGCCGTCTGTTTCAAGAACGCGACAGCTTTGCCGGTTTGAAAGTGGACGACATCATGCACGCTTCGCCGAAAACCATCTCTGCCGACCGTCTTGCCACTGAAGCCTTGAAAGCCATGCAGAGCAGCCATGTGAACGGTTTGCTGGTGGTCGAAGAAAACGGCGTACTGATTGGCGCGCTGAACATGCATGATTTATTGATGGCACGAATTGTCTGAAACGACGGCAAAAACGTTTTCAGACGGCCTTATGCTAGAATAGGCCGTCTGAAATAAGGAAACCTTATGCAAAACCTCTCTTCCGACCTGCAACAACGCGCTTTAGGTATCAAACTGCTGATACTGGATGTGGACGGCGTTTTGACCGACGGCCGCATTTTTATCCGCGACAACGGCGAAGAAATCAAATCGTTCCACACTTTGGACGGACACGGATTGAAAATGCTTCAGGCCAGCGGTGTGCAAACGGCGATTATTACCGGCCGCGATGCACCTTCCGTCGGTATCCGCGTGAAGCAGCTCGGTATCAACTATTACTTCAAAGGCATTCACGACAAACGTGCCGCCTACGCCCAATTACGCGAACAGGCCGGTGTGGAAGAGCATGAGTGTGCCTTTGTCGGCGACGATGTCGTTGATTTGCCCGTGATGGTGCGTTGCGGATTGGCGGTCGCCGTCCCTGAAGCGCATTGGTTTACTTTGCAATACGCCCATTATGTAACCCGACGTTCTGGCGGCGCAGGCGCAGTGCGTGAAGTGTGCGATTTGATTATGCAGGCGCAAGGTACGCTTGAACCTGCTTTGAAAGAGTATGTACGATGAAAATCAGATGGCGTTACGGAATCGCCTTTCCGCTGGTGTTGGCCGTTTCACTTGGCGCATTGGCGGCGTGGCTCGGCCGCATCAGCGAAGTGCAGGTCGAAGAAGTCGTCCTCAATCCGAATGAGCCGCAATATTCGATGAAAGGCATCAACGGCAAACGTTTTGACCAAGAAGGCCGTCTGAAAGAAAACCTGAGCGCGGTCGATGCCGTCCAATATCCGAATAGCGCGGACGTGCATTTGGACAAACCGCATCTTTCGTTTTACCGCGACGGCAGCCTGCTGTACGAAGTCGGCAGCGACAAGGCCGCGTACAATATTCAAAACAAAAAAGTCGTTTTTGAACAGAATGTCGTCTTAAACAAAGAGGCAGATGCCAAGCGTTTGGCCGGCATCGTCAAAACCGAACGGTTGAATGTCGATACCGAAGCGCAATACGCCCATACCGACAGTCCTGTTACTTTCCAATACGGACAGTCCGGCGGTCAGGCAAACGGCATGACTTATGACCACAAAACCGGTTTGCTGAATTTCCCTTCCAAAGTGAAAGCCACAATTTATGATACAAAAAATTTGTAAAACCTTAGCCCTTGTTGCCGTTTTTGCCGCCAGCCCGGCCTTTGCCCTGCAAAGCGACAGCAAGCAGCCGATTCAAATCGAAGCCGACCAAGGCTCGCTTGACCAAAACAACCAAAGCACTACCTTTTCCGGCAACGTCATCATCAAACAAGGCACGCTCAATATCCGCGCCGGCAGCGTGACTGTTTCACGCAACGACAAAAGCGAGCAGTTAATGAAAGCCACCGGCTCGCCCGTCAAATTCAGCCAAGAGTTGGACGGCGGCAAAGGCGTGGTCAACGGCCAAGCCAATACCGTCACGTATTCTTCCGCAGCCAGTCTGGTTACCCTGACCGGCAATGCCAAAGTACAGCGCGGCGGCGATGTGGCTGAAGGTGCGGTCATCACTTACAACACCAAAACCGAGGTTTACACCATCAACGGCAGCGCCAAATCCGGTGTGAAATCCGCCGCCAAATCCGGCCGCGTCAGCGTTGTCATCCAGCCGTCCAGCACGCAGAAAAACAAATAAGAAAACACACAAAAAGGCCGTCTGAAAAAGGTTCAGACGGCCTGAGGTCAATATCGAAAGTCAACAGAATATGAGCGCAAACAACAGCCGTCTTGTGGTTCAAAACCTGCAAAAAAGTTTCAAAAAACGCCAAGTCGTCAAAAGCTTCTCCCTTGAAATCGAAAGCGGCGAAGTCATCGGCCTGCTCGGCCCCAACGGCGCGGGTAAGACCACCAGCTTTTACATGATAGTCGGCCTGATTGCCGCCGATGCAGGCAGCGTAATGTTGGACGGCCAAGAATTGCGCCACCTGCCCATTCACGAACGCGCCCGCCTCGGCGTTGGCTATCTGCCGCAGGAGGCCTCGATTTTCCGCAAAATGACCGTGGAACAAAATATCCGCGCCATTTTGGAAATCAGCATGAAGGACAAAAGCCGCATCGATGCCGAACTTGAAAAACTGTTGGCAGATTTGAATATTGAGCGCCTGCGCAACAACCCTGCGCCGTCCTTGTCCGGTGGCGAACGCCGCCGTGTCGAAATCGCGCGCGTGTTGGCCATGCAGCCGCGTTTCATTTTGTTGGACGAACCTTTTGCCGGCGTTGACCCGATTGCCGTCATCGATATTCAGAAAATCATCGAGTTCCTCAAATCACGCGGTATCGGCGTATTGATTACCGACCACAACGTGCGCGAAACCCTCAGCATCTGCGACCGTGCCTACATCATCAGCGACGGTACGGTATTGGCTTCAGGCAAGCCGGATGATTTAGTCAACAATGAACAAGTCCGTTCGGTTTATTTGGGTGAAAATTTCAAATATTGAATGCATATTTGACGGTATATGAGACCCTCATTTCAATTGAGGGCGGCTATAAATATTGGAATAATCACTAAAAATACAAATATAATACCGATAAACTAATCTTTCAGACGGCCTGCCGTATAAAGGCCGTCTGAAAAACTATCCATACATTTCGAATTAAACACTATGTCTTCACTCGTCCTTAAACTCAAACAGACCCAGCAGCTCAACCAGCGGCTGCAACAGTCTCTGCGCATCTTGCAGATGTCGGGTCTTGAGCTTGAGCGCGAAGTGGAAGACTGGTTGTCAGACAATCCTCTGCTTGAGCGTCCGGAAAGCGATGAATTTGCCGATAGCGGGCTCAACCGTGCGGTAACCATGCCGCGCGCAGGTCAGCAGTTGAGCGGCGACGATGCCGAAGATATTTGGAGCAACATCGCCGAAGAAGAGGATTTCAAACACTATCTGCATGCCCAAGTGTGCGAGCATCCGCTCTCGCAAGTGGAAGCGGCCTATGTTCACGTCTTGATTGATTTTTTGGACGAACAAGGCTACCTCACCGACAGCCTCGAAGAAATTATCGACCACACGCCGTTGGAATGGATGCTGGACGAAGAAGCCCTGCAAAACGCGCTGGATGTATTGCAAACCTTTGAGCCGCCCGGCGTGGCGGCGGCGGATTTGACCGAGTCGCTTATGTTGCAGTTAATGCGTTTGCCGGCTTCTCCTGCCCGACAAATGGCCGCGCATTTGGTGCAAAGTTCGCTTCAAGACTTAGGCAAAAACCGCAAACAAAACGTTCTGCGTTTCCGCAAACTTTATCCCGATACCGACAGCAAAACCATAGAAGCCGCGCTCGATATGATTGCCGGGCTCAATCCCTATCCAGCCTACGGCTTCGCCTCTGCCACGCCTACGCCTTATATTCAGCCTGACGTTTGGGTCAAAGAGGGCAAGGACGGCTGGGAAGTCATCAGCAACGAAGCGGCTTGGCCGAAGCTGCAGCTCAATCAGGAATATTGCGACCTGATGAAATCAGAGGAAGAGGGCGCACCGGAGTGGAAGGAAAAAATCAACGAAGCCAAGCAGCGCATTGATTCTTTGGAGCTGCGTAAAAGCACTGTCCTCCGCCTTGCCGAGTATATCGTCAAAAATCAGGAAGATTTTTTCATCTTCGGAGAAATCGGCCTGTCTCCCATGCTGATGAAAGATGCCGCCGCCGAATTGGGTTTGGCGGAAAGTACCATCTCGCGTGCCGCCAATCAGAAATATTTGTCTTGCCCGCGCGGCCTGTTTGCGTTACGCTATTTCTTCACACAGGCAGTCAATGCCGATGATGATGGCGAAGGGTTCAGCCAAGGCGCAATCAAAGCCGTATTGAGCCAGTTGATTGAAAGTGAAGACAGCAGCAAACCCTATTCGGACGAGACCCTCGTCAAATTATTAAAACAACGCGGCATTGAAATTGCCAGACGTACAGTTGCTAAATATAGAGAATCATTAGACATCCCACCGGCACACAAACGAAAATTTACCGAGTAGATATATTCCGATCCGTTTTGACGGACTAACCAACCGAAGGAGCTGTATCATGAATCTGAAAATCACCGGTCTGAATTTTGATGTTACCGAAGCCATCAAAAACTATGTTTCTGACAAGTTGGCACGAATCAATCGCCACGCCGACAACATCATCTCCGTGACCATTACACTCTCGGTGGAAAAAGTCAATCAAAAAGCCGAAGCCGATGCGCATCTGGCAGGCAAAGATTTGCACGTTGAAGCGATCGAACAGGATATGTACGCCGCGATTGATGTTTTGATGGATAAGCTCGACCGCGCTGTTTTGAAACATAAAGAAAAAAGCGGCGATGTCCGCAGTACTGTCAAACCTGAAGCAGAATAAAGTTTTTGTATGATAAAGGCCGTCTGAACATTCAGACGGCCTTTTGTTTTACTAGATGTTTTAGACTGGCAATCTAGTTACTCACTTTTTCGCCATTCCATGGTGCCACTTTAAACAGCAGCAACATACCCGGTATACCCAAAGCGAAACACAGCCAGTAGAAATTAAAGTAACCCATCGCTTCAATCAGATAACCTGCCGAAGCATTGATAAATGTACGTGGAACGGCTGACAGGCTGGTAAAGAGGGCTAATTGTGTGGCCGTAAATGCAGGATTGGTTTCACGAGCCATATAGGCAACAAACGCCGCCGTACCCAGACCTACACCCGCTGCTTCTGCACCAATCACGGCCGCAAGCATCATTTGCTCTGCCAGGGTGATGGTTTCAAACTTGCCAAAATTTGCCAGCCAAGCAAAGCCTAGAATCGTTACCCATTGGGCTACACCGAAAACCCATAATGCCCTGTTGATACCGAGTTTCAACATCCAAATGCCGCCTACAATACCGGCAATGACAGCAGGCCATAGGCCGGCATTTTTAGCAATGAGGCCGATGTCGGTTTTGCTGAAGCCTATGTCCAGATAAAACGGCGTTGCCAGAGATGTTGCCATGCTGTCGCCCAGTTTGTAGAGAAAGATAAACAGCAATACCAATATGGCCTGTTTGATTCCTTTGCGGGAGAAGAACTCACTGAAAGGGTCGGAAACTGTTTGGGCAAATGTACGCGACGCAGATGGGGGAGTGTCAGGCTCTTTAGCTAAAAACAGGGTCATCAGCAGACCTGGCAGCATAAATAGTGCAGTAATGATGAATACGTTGTGCCAAGGCATCAAGTCGGCCAAAATCAAGCTGAGCGAGCCGGGTACCAAAGCGGCGATACGGTAGGCATTGACGTGGATGGAGTTGCCCAAGCCTAATTCTTCATCTGACAAAATTTCGCGGCGAAATGCATCCAATACAATATCTTGGCTGGCAGAGAAAAAGGCAACCACCAACGATAAGCCCATAATTACATATAAATGCTGAGCAGGATTTAGGAAGGCGTAAATGAGCAAGGTCAGCAGCAAACCAATTTGCGTAACCAGCATCCAACCGCGCCGCCGTCCTAAAAAAGGTAATCTGACCAAATCAATGACGGGAGACCAGATAAATTTCCAAGTGAAAGGCAGCCCGATAAGTGCCATCAGGCCGATGGTTTTCAAATCGACATGTTCGCTGCGCAACCATGCAGGAATAAGGTTGATCAGAAAATAAAGCGGCAGCCCCGAAGTGAAGCCTGTAAAGATACAAATCAGCATACTGCGCGAGAAAATCTTGCGCCAAGTGCTGGTTTGGGGTGCGGTGGTCATAGTGGAATCAATAAAAAAGGAAAGGGATATTGTAGCAAAGATGGGGGATATGGCGAATTAACTTCTGCTATCTTTATTGAATAAAGGCCGTCTGAAACTTTGACAAATTAAGTTTCAGACGGCCTTTTGTTGGAACAACTGATTTGGCGGGCAACGGAGACTTCAGGACGGAAGAAGGGTTGCTTGGGTGTATTCATAAAATTGAAGTTAAGAAAGTTTCAGACGACCCCTAGAGATCGTTTGAACGATGAGAAATATCAGTGGTAATTTGTGCCGTCAGTGTAGCCGTTTCCTGATTTGTCCACAGCAAAAGCAGAAATCGGACCGACCGTTACTGTCCCTTTAGGCTGAGTTTCTTGGTAATACTCATATGCTGCAACACCCATACCAGTTGCAGCACCAACAGCAGCACCAATTGTGCCACCGACCATAATAGCTGGTCCGGCAGGAATACTGCCAAAAGCTATACCGACACCCAGACCAATACCTGCACCAATTGATCCTCCTATTTATGCACCATTTGCTCCTCCTATTTATGCACCATTTGCTCCTCCTTGAAGGATTCTCTCTCCTAAGCCTCCTCCATAAATTAGTTCCAGATCCTCAATGGATAGTTCAATCATGTTATTTTTCCTTTTCAAAAAAATTAGATGTAGAATATTGAGTCAATACACCCAATATGGAAAAAATAATAAAAGCATGAATATAAATCATAAAATCAACATTATCTCCTTGGTAGCTTTCATAAATAAAAACGATTGGTATTGATATACAAATTAAAATGTACAGGTACTTTGAAATTACCAGTAACTTATACACAAATTTTGATTTCATAGCCTAGTCTTTCATTTGAATAAAATCTACCCTAATCAACTTTCCAACCAACTTCCTAACTTCTTCATGCTTTCCCTGATTGAAGTTAACCAGTAGATTTTTCAACAATATGTATATTATGTTAAATAATAAATGGTAATTGTCACATTCAAATATTAAGGATAACCTACTTTGAAACTATATCGCTTTGATGCGTAATTCTATAAAAAACATTGAATTTTCATGTTTTCTATTTATCCAGTATTTTGGAGTTGATAAGTGAGAGCAAAAAACTTTGGAAATCTACGATTCTCCTTCCAACACCTCATCATTTCTCTAGAGAATTTAGGCAAAGGCGGTATTGATAACTCATTTCATTAAATGGAACCAAATGAGAATGATTTATTTATAAAATCCTTTTAAATTAATGGGTTACAATAAAAATTGATAAAATAAAATTGACTATTCTCAATAAAATGAGTAAAATTCATCCGCAAATACAAATTTTGTATTGTGATACATCTATTAACCGCATTAAGAAAAGGAGTTAGTTATGCTAAGTAAGTCAATTACAGCAAAATTAAACGAACAAATTAATCTCGAGTTGTATTCATCAAATGTCTATTTGCAAATGAGTGCATGGTGCCATAAACATGGTTATGAAGGCGCTGCAGCATTTTTACTTCGTCATGCCGATGAAGAATTGGAACATATGCAAAAGTTGTTTACTTATGTGAGCGAAACCAGTGGAATGCCTTTGTTAGGTAAAATTGACGCCCCTAAACACGATTACGCTTCATTAAAAGAAGTTTTTGAAACAACACTTGAACACGAAAAACTAGTGACATCTAAAATTAATGAGTTAGTTGAGAGTACTTTTGCAGAAAAGGATTACTCTACTTTTAACTTCTTACAATGGTATGTAGCTGAACAGCATGAAGAAGAAAAATTATTTAACAGTATTGTTGATAAATTCAAACTTCTTGGTGAAAGTGGTACAGCGCTCTACTACATTGATCGTGAATTAAAAACTTTATAAGAATAGGAGAAATAAAATGTTATCAAATAGCGTGATTAAACTATTAAATGATCAAATGAATTTAGAGTTTTATTCTTCTAACTTATATTTACAAATGAGCGCCTGGTGCGAACAACAAGGTTTCGAAGGAGCTGCAAAATTTTTATCAGAGCATGCGGCTGAGGAAATGCAGCATATGCGTAAACTCTTCACTTATTTAAATGAGACCGGCGCATTGGCTATCATCACACAAATTGATGAACCACCTCATCAATTTTCATCATTGAAACAAGTACTTGAATTAACTTATGAACATGAAAAGTTAATTACCTCTAAAATCAATGAATTAGTTGGTAGAACTTTTGAAGAGAAAGACTACTCTGCCTTTAACTTCTTACAATGGTATGTGGCTGAACAACATGAAGAAGAAAAATTATTCAGTGGAATTTTGGATAAATTAAATCTTCTTGGTGAAGATGGTAAAGGTTTGTTCTTAGTTGATAAAGATTTAGGCGCATTAACAACAAACAACTAATCAAGTCTGATGAAAAAGGCTAAGTCATTATTGATTTAGCCTTTTTTTATATCAAAATCTAGCTACTTTTGTCTAAAAGTGCGGTGCTTTAACGGTTCATTCTTACCGCCGATTAGGTTTTGAAATGCCCGTAAGACAGGCAGATATGCTTGTCTTACGGGCATTTTATTTTCAGACGGCCTTCGATCTTGCGTTGCAGTTGCGGTAGAAGGCGATCAGACCGTTGGTGGAGCTGTCGTGTGCAGGCGTGCCGCGTTCGAGTTCGGGTTCGATGGTTTTGGCCAGCTCTTTGCCGTATTCCACGCCCCATTGGTCGAAGGGGTTGATACGCCAAATCACACCCTGTACGAAGGTGCGGTGTTCGTAAGCAGCCATCAGCATGCCGAGGTTGAAAGGCGTCAGGCTGTCGATGAGCAGGCTGTTGCTCGGACGGTTGCCGGGGAATTCTTTTTGCGGTGCAAGACGGTCGCGTTCGTCTTGGGGCAGGGCGGCCAATTCGATTTGCACTTCGTCCAAGGTTTTGCCTTTCATCAACGCTTCGGCTTGGGCGAAGGCATTGGCAACGGTAAAGCGGTGTTGGCGGTGGTTGCCGTAGATTGTGGTCATGGGGACGATGAAATCGACGGGAATCAGACGCGTACCTTGGTGCAGAAGCTGGAAGTAGGCATGTTGGCAGTTGACGCCTTCATCGCCGAATACAATGCCGCCGGTGGTACAGGAAACAGGTTGGCCGTCTGAAGTACGCTGTTTGCCGAGGCTTTCCATATCGAGCTGGTTGAGCCATGGAGTAAAGAGGCGCATGTTGTGGCTGTATGGGACAACGGTTTGGCCGTCTGAATGTTGGAAGTTGTTGTACCAAACGTTGATGAGCGCCATCAGGACGGGAATGTTGTGGCGGAATGGCGTTTCGAAGAAGTGGGTATCCATCGCGTGTGCGCCAGCCAGCATTTTGCGGAATGCTTTTTCTCCGACGGCAACCATCAGCGGCAGGCCGATGGGCGACCAGACGGAATAGCGGCCTCCGACCCAGTCGGACATGGCGAAGACTTTGTCGGGGGAGATGCCGAAGTTTTGGGCTGCGGCCACATCGGCGGAAATGGCGCAGAAGTGGCGGTAGATGCCGGAATCAGGCAAACCTGCATCGCGGTACCAAGTACGCGCAGCGTAGGCATTGAGCAGGGTTTCCGGTGTGCGGAACGATTTGCTGGCAATGCTGAATACGGTGGTTTCGGGGTTGAGGCCGAGAAGGGTTTGGGTCAGGTCGGCATCATCGGAGTTGCTGACAAAGTGGACGCGGATGTTTTGCCAATAGGGTTGCAGCGCCTGTGTGGCCATACGCGGGCCTAAATCGGAGCCGCCGATACCGATGTGAACCAGGTCGGTAATCGGTTTGCCGGTAATGCCTGCGTGCGTGCCGTCTAGGAGTTGGCGTGCGAATTCGAGTGCGCGGTTGAGTTCGTGATGAATATTGGGCACGATGTTTTCGCCGTCAACGTAAACAGGTTTGGCATTGGCAGGCAGGCGCAGGGCAGTGTGGAGGACGGCGCGGTGTTCGCTGGTGTTGATTTTTTCACCGCTGCTCATAGCCTGCATATATTGTGGTAAATCGGCTGCTTCGGCCAGTTGGCACAATAAATCAAGGGTGTTTTCATCTAGGCGGTTTTTGCTGTAATCAAATAACAAACCGTGCAGAATTTCGTGCATATTGTTGAAACGTTCGGCATCTGCGGCGAAGCGTTCGCGCAGGGTAACGTGTTGAGTATCGGCATGATGGGCTTCCAAGGCCTGCCATGCGTCTGAGTATGCGGACATTTCGTTTCCTTAGTATGTAACGGTAAACAAGCAGGGTATCTATTTTCTGCTTTTTGTAGTTGTTTGTAGTTTAACAAATTTGGACAACTTATGGGAGATGGTAGGGGCGGTTTTGTTTAAGAAATGTATGCAAAATGCAATAGAAACGGTTGATTATCATCAAGTTTCTGTAAAAAAGGGGGTATGACACCGATGTCTGCTGTGTTATCCTATGTAACATTATTGAAATCTTGTCGGGACGGGTCCGTAAGATGGCTACAATTTATGATGTCGCTGCTTATGCCGGGGTATCTCCCAAGACGGTCAGCCGGGTAATTAACGGCGATGCGCCGGTCAGTGATAAAACCCGTTCCAAAGTAGAAACAGCGATTGCTGCTTTGGGCTATATCCCGTCTTCTGCGGCGCGGATTATGCGGTCACACCGTTCCGGATTGGTCGGTCTGATTACCGGCGCCATTTCGCGGACAGGCGAGAATACGGGCGGACACGGCATACCGGATATGTTCTTGATTAAGGGCATTCAGCAGCAGATTCGCGCACAAGGCAAGATTTTGATGATTGCCGACATCGACAATAAGCCGGGTCAGCCCGGTCAGATGGAGCCGCTGATCCGTACCTTTATGGAGCATCGTGCCGAAGGGATTTTATATGTGGCAGGTTTCCATCAGGAAGTGTTGCTGCCGGAAGTGCCCAACCGGTGCCCGATGGTGTTGGTCAACTGCTTTGATTCGGCGGGTACGCCTGCGGTTTTGCCGGATGACGAAGCAGGGCAGTATGGCTTGGTGCGCAGGATTATCCAAAGCGGCCACAAACGGATTGCTTATGTGACTTTGCAGCCGGGCGTGGAAGCGACGCGTTTGAGATCGGCCGGATACCGCCGTGCTTTGGCTGATGCGGATATTGTCTTCGATCCTGATTTGGTGCAGACTGGTTATCCTGACTTCAGCAACGACAGCGGGTCTTTGATTTCGGCTATTTTGAAGCTACTGTCTTTGCCGCTTCCGCCGACGGTAATTTGTTGCGGCAACGATGAAATGGCAGTGCGCGTGTACGGGATTTTGAGGACGCGCGGCGTGCGGGTTCCCGAACAAGTTTCGGTTGCCGGATATGATAACCACAGCGCGATTGCGGAGACGCTGTTTCCGCCGTTGACCAGTACAGAGTTGCCTTATTTGCGCATGGGTGCGATGGCGGCGGATTTGCTGTTTCGATATATTGAACACCCGACCGGTGCGGTTCAGCCAGTCAAGGTTGTTGGGGAAACCATCTGGCGTCAGTCTGTGATTAATAAATAGTTTCAGACGGCCTGAAAATAATAAGCTTTAAACAACACAAACACACATCAAAATAAGAATCATGCAAACGGTCAAAATAAAGGCCGTCTGAAAACGGAGTTGCCTCAGTAAAAAGGGCAGCCCAAATATAATAAAAGCGTCATACCGCTGAAATTGGAGTTTGTTGTTTCCATAGTTTATTACCCAGGAGTAGCCTTCCTATGAAAATCTCCCCACAAGTGGCGATGACACTTCGCCAGATTATGCTGATGAACTTCGGTTTCTTCGGCATTCAATATAGCTTCGGGTTGCAGCAAACTGCGATTAATCCGATTTTCAGCTTTCTTCATGCCGATCCGAGCCAGTTGCCGATTTTGAATATGGCAGGTCCGATTACCGGTTTGCTGGTGCAGCCGATGATTGGTGCGATGAGTGACCGCACTTGGGTGCCTGGATTGGGTCGCCGCCGTCCATATTTCTTGATCGGCGCCATCGGTTGCAGCCTTTGTCTCTTTATCTATCCGCACGTTACCGCATTGTGGGTGGCCGTATTGTTGCTGTGGCTTTTGGACATTAGTAACAACACTGCAATGGAACCTTTCCGTGCCTTTATTGCCGATACGGTTCCCGAACATCAGCAATCTACCGGCTTCTTGATGCAGTCTGTGTTTACCGGTTTGGGTATTACACTGGCCAACGTTTCCCTCTTCATCTTCCAGCAAATCGGCTGGTTACAACAAACTTCCGAAGCGGGTATCCCGTATTGGGTATTTGGTTCGTTCTATATTGGTGCGGTTTGCTCTATCGGTTCGGTTTTGGTTACTGTTTTATCGACATCCGAACGCGAGCCTAGTCCTGCAGAAATGGCGGCCATTAAGGCGCAACCAAGCGGTCCGGCTCATGCTGTTAAAGATATTATCGTTGCTGTACGCGAAATGCCGACTGCCCTGTGGCAACTGGCTTTGGTATACCTCTTTCAATGGTACGCACTCTTTATCTACTGGCAATATATTTCCCACAGTATCGTCCAATCCGTTTGGGATTCGACTGTTGAAAATACTGAAGCGTATAGTCAAGCGGTTGCATGGACCGGTTTGGTAAACGGTTTCTACAACGTTGTAACCTTTATCTCCGCCTTCGGCCTGATGTGGATGGCGCGCAAATACGCCGCCAAATATGTTCACGCCTTTGCCGTTACCCTTGCCGCGTTGGCCTTGCTCACCATTCCGCACATCGGCAACAAATACCTGATGTTTGCCCCGATGATCGGTTTCGGTGTCGGCTGGGCAAGTATGATGGGCGTGCCGTTTATGATTGTGGTCGGTTCTATTTCGAAAGAACGTTACGGCGTGTACATGGGTATTGTGAACATGATGATTGTGATTCCTATGCTGATTGAAACCGTATCTTTCGGCTGGGTATACAAAACCTTCTTGGGTTCAAACCCTGCCAACGCGATGACTTTTGCCGGTGTTTTCCTCGCCATCGCCGCAGCGGTGACCTTAACCATTAAAACTGCGGCCAAACCGGCTACTGCAGAATAACGAAGTCTTGATTTAAAACCAAAATGAAAAGGCCGTCTGAAACATGAAATGGTTTCAGACGGCCTTTTTTTGTCGAAACGGATTCCATTTGCTGACCCGATTCGGTAAGCCTTATTGTCGCTGCACTACCGTTCATCACTCAAATTGGCTATGACTACCGATTTTGCTTTACAATATCCTTCTTTAATTTATTTCGTTTTACCATCCTGATGACAGAACACATTTCCGCTCCAAGCCCATCTCCTGTTGGCGAAGACTACCTGCTGTTAGGTCAATACGCCGAACGCGCCTATCTCGAATACGCCATGAGCGTGGTCAAAGGCCGCGCGCTGCCTGAAGTTTCAGACGGCCAAAAGCCTGTACAACGACGTATTTTGTTTGCCATGCGAGATATGGGTTTGACGGCGGGGGCAAAACCGGTGAAATCGGCGCGCGTGGTCGGCGAGATTTTGGGTAAATACCACCCTCATGGCGACAGTTCCGCCTATGAAGCAATGGTTCGCATGGCGCAGGATTTTACCTTGCGCTATCCCTTAATCGACGGCATCGGCAACTTCGGTTCGCGCGATGGCGACGGTGCGGCGGCGATGCGTTACACCGAAGCGCGGCTGACGCCGATTGCAGAATTGCTGTTGTCCGAAATCAATCAGGGGACGGTGGATTTTGTGCCGAACTATGACGGCGCATTTGACGAACCTGTACACTTGCCCGCCCGCCTGCCTATGGTGTTGCTCAACGGCGCGTCGGGCATTGCGGTGGGCATGGCAACCGAAATTCCGTCGCACAATTTGAACGAAGTTACGCAGGCGGCGATTGCGTTGTTGAAAAAGCCGACGCTGGAAACCGCCGACCTGATGAAATACATTCCTGCGCCCGATTTTGCCGGCGGCGGTCAAATCATCACGCCGGCGGACGAATTGCGCCGCATTTACGAAACCGGCAAGGGCAGCGTGCGCGTGCGTGCGCGTTATGAAATCGAGAAATTGGCGCGCGGACAATGGCGCGTGATTGTGACCGAGCTGCCGCCGAACGCCAATTCCGCCAAAATCCTTGCCGAAATCGAAGAGCAAACCAACCCGAAACCGAAAGCGGGCAAAAAGCAGCTCAACCAAGACCAGCTCAATACCAAAAAGCTAATGCTGGATTTAATCGACCGCGTGCGCGATGAGTCTGACGGCGAGCATCCCGTGCGTCTTGTATTTGAACCAAAATCCAGCCGTATCGATACGGATACCTTCATCAACACGCTGATGGCGCAAACTTCGCTGGAAGGCAATGTGTCCATGAACTTGGTGATGATGGGTTTGGACAACCGCCCCGCACAGAAAAACCTGAAAACGATTTTGCAGGAATGGCTGGATTTCCGCGTCGTGACCGTAACACGCCGTCTGAAATTCCGTTTGAACCAAGTGGAAAAACGGTTGCACATCCTCGAAGGCCGTCTGAAAGTCTTTCTGCACATTGACGAAGTGATTAAAGTCATTCGTGAATCAGACGACCCGAAAGCTGATTTGATGGCGGCGTTCGGGCTGACCGAGATCCAAGCCGAAGACATTTTGGAAATCCGCCTGCGTCAGTTGGCGCGTTTGGAAGGTTTCAAACTCGAAAAAGAATTGAACGAATTGCGCGAAGAACAAGGTCGTCTGAATATCCTTTTGGGTGACGAAAACGAAAAACGCAAGCTGATTATCAAAGAGATGCAAGCGGACATGAAGCAGTTCGGCGACGCACGCCGCACGCTGGTGGAAGAAGCCGGACGCGCTGTGTTGACGCAGACTACCGCCGATGAGCCGATCACCCTGATTCTGTCGGAAAAAGGCTGGATACGCAGCCGTGCCGGACATAATCTCGATTTAAGCCAAACCGCATTCAAAGAAGGCGACCGCCTCAAACAAACCCTCGAAGGCCGCACCGTTTTACCCGTCGTCATCCTGGATTCATTGGGCAGAACCTACACGCTCGATGCCGCCGAAATCCCCGGCGGACGCGGCGACGGCGTGCCGGTTTCATCGTTAATCGAGCTGCAAAACGGCGCGAAACCCGTCGCCATGCTCACCGGACAGCCCGAACAGCACTACCTGCTCTCAGGCAGCGGCGGTTACGGCTTTATTACTAAGTTGGCCGATATGGTCGGACGCGTGAAAGCGGGTAAAGTGGTGATGACTGTGGACAGCGGCGAAACCGTCCTGCCACCGGTTGCCGTCTATGCTTCTTCACTGATCAATCCTGACTGCAAAGTCGTACTGGCCAGCAGCGACCACCGTCTCTTGGCGTTTTCCATCGGCGAGCTCAAAGTTATGCCTAAAGGTCGCGGTTTGCAGCTGATGTCGTTGGCCGATGGTGTATCTTTGGAACACATTATGGTGACGACCTCTCCTGAATTTACCGTTGTATCGGTCGGCCGACGCGGTGCAGAACATCAGGAAAAACTGCGTATTGCCGATATTGACGGTAAACGCGGTAAAAAAGGCAAGGTATTGGAAATATCAGGCCGTCTGAAAAGTTTGTCCTGAAACAAGAACAAATATATCTAAATAAATTAAATTTATACGACATTGCATGATAATAAAAAAAGGTTCACTTATGAACAGAGCCAATCTTCAAGAACTGGGTAATCTGAGGGAGCGGATTCCCGGTGTAATCAACATTGCCCGAATAGCCATCGTCTTACCGCTTTTGGTTTTGCACGCTTTCGGCAGCTACACAGGCGGCAACCTAATTGGCGTTTCGTTGCCGGACATTGAGTTTTATATCTGGGTAACGCTGTATTTCTTCCTGATTATGCTCTCCGTGTTCCGCCCGGGCTGGCAGTGGCAGTCTTTGGATTTGCCCAATGCCAGCGCCGTGGTCGACATTACCATGATGATGGTTTTGGTGTATATCTCCGGCGGTACTGCTTCTGGTTTCGGGATTTTGGTTTTGCCGTTTGTCGCCACGTCGTGTCTGCTCAGTTATGGACATTATCCCATGCTGTATGCAGGTTATACGGCAATGTTGTTTATTTTGAACCTGTTTTTAGACGGCAGTATGCGTTTCGATTCGTTTAATTGGGACGCGAAATCAGTGATGAATTCTTTGATGCTGATCGGCGCAGGCTATCTGGTGGCGATGCTGACATCGTTTGCCGCCCGTTATTTGGAGCAGGCCACGGAGTCCGCCAGCCGCCATCAACTGGCATACCGCCGTATCAGCGGCTTGAACCATTTGGTTTTGAACCGCGTACAGGAAGCGGTTGTGGTGATTGATGCGACCCAACGCGTGTGGCTGTTTAACAAACAGGCAAAAATCTATTTCCCCAGCCTGATTATCGATCAGCAGGAAATCGTGTTTGGCGAACTGGTCGCACGCTGGCAGCGTCAACCCGACAAACCTTTTGAAACCGATATCCATATTTTCCAACACGCCATGCACGTCCGTGCCGTTCCGCTGATTCAGGAGCAAACCGAGCTGCTGATGTTGTACGTCCGCTCATTGCGTGAAGTGGCTGCGGAGGCCATGTCCACTAAGCTGACTTCGCTCGGACAGTTGACTGCCAACCTTGCCCACGAAATCCGCAACCCGATGTCTGCCATCCGTCATGCCAGCGATTTGTTGCAAGAGGGCGATGAGGCAGACCCGCTTAAGGCCAAGCTCTACAACATCATCGACAGCAATATCCAACGTATCGACAAGATGTTGGAAGACGTATCCCTGCTTAACAAACGAGACAACATCAGCCGCCAGCCGATTAACCTGATGAAATTCTGGTTGGAGTTCAAGCAGGAATTTACCTTGAACAATCCCGATGCCATCGGCTGTTTGCGCATGAATATGGACGGCAACAACCTGACTGTATTGGTCGATCCTATGCACTTGCAGCAAGTGATGTGGAACTTGTGCAACAATGCTTGGCGACACAGCCGTCAGGACGAAAACGCCATTACTGTCCTTATCCGCTCTAGCGGCAGGATGCATATTTCCATCGTAGTGGCGGACAACGGCAAAGGCGTGCCGCCCGATGTACGAAATCATCTGTTCGAGCCGTTTTACACCACTGAAAAACAAGGTACCGGCTTGGGGCTTTACGTCGCACGCGAGTTGGCACATGCCAATATGGGGCAGCTGCATTATCACCCTGAAATGAACGGGTTTGAATTGATTTTACCGAAGGAGCAAGCGCAGGATGAATAAATTGCAAGAGCCGGTTTTGGTTGTCGATGACGAGGCAGACATCCGCGACCTGATGGAAATGACCCTGATGAAAATGGGTCTGCGCGTCGATACTGCGGCTGGTGTTGAAGAAGCCAAAGACAAGCTGGACAACAACGATTATTCGCTGGTGTTGACCGATATGCGTATGCCCGACGGCTCGGGTCTCGAGGTTGTCCAATACATTGATGAACTGATGCTCGACACGCCCGTCGCCGTGATTACGGCTTTCGGCAATGCCGACCAAGCCGTTGAAGCCTTGAAAGCAGGGGCGTTTGATTATCTGCAAAAACCGATTACGCTGTCGCAGTTGCGTTCATTGGTTAAATCGGCAGTATCGGTTTCCGATAATACTGCCGAACCCACGCCGTCTGAAAAAGTTAAATCGCAGCCTGCGCCTGTTTCTGCCGCCCTGTATAAACCCGAACCTCAGCCGGCCAAGCCTGTTGTTACGCCTCCTAAGAGCGTACAGAGCGAATTTAACCGGCCTTTGACTGTTCCGGAAGGGCTCAATTCCTTAAAAGAGCGTTTTTCGGCCGGCAGCATCAATCCTGCTCTGCAACAAGATGCACCTATATTGGAAGGCGAGGACGATATGCCGCGCCTGTTGGGTACTTCGCCGCAAATGGTTGAAGTACGCCACCTGATTCGCAGATTGGCCCACAGCCTTGTTCCCGTTTATATCTCCGGCGAGTCCGGTACGGGTAAAGAACAGGCGGCGCGCACGATTCACGAGCTGTCCGACCGCGCCGACAAACCGTTTATTGCCGTCAACTGCGGTGCCATTCCTGAAAACCTGATGGAAAGCGAATTTTTCGGCTACAAAAAAGGCAGCTTTACCGGCGCGGATCAAGACCGTTTAGGTTTTTTCCAACACGCTGACGGCGGCACTTTGTTCCTTGACGAAGTTGCCGATTTGCCGCTTGCCATGCAGGTCAAACTCCTGCGCGCCATTCAAGAAAAAGCCGTGCGCCGTATCGGCGATGCGCGGGAAACTCCTGTGGATGTGCGCATTATTTGTGCAACCCATAAAAACCTCGAAGCCTTGGTTGAAAGCGGCGCATTCCGTCAGGACTTGTATTACCGCCTCAACGTAGTCTCCCTGCACATGCCGCCTTTGCGCGAAATGCGTGAAGACTTGGGCGCTCTGATTTTGTATCTGCTGTATAAACACCGTCACGGCAATCAAACCTACAAACTCAGCCCGAAAGCCCAAGAAGCCCTGTTGCATTACAGCTATCCCGGCAACTTCCGCGAGTTGGAAAACATCCTCGAACGCGCCGTCGCACTGACGGTCGGCCAAGTGATACAAGTGGATGACTTGCAGATTCAAAACGCCCCACAGGTTAAGGCTGAACGTAGCGGCTTCTCTTTTGACGATATTGCCGAACCTGACGCGCGCGAAACTACACTCAATCACAGCCCCATTCCGCCGTTTGATCCGCGGACCATGCAGATACAGGATTACCTTGACCAAGTGGAGCGCAGCATCATCGAGCAGGCTTTGCAGCAAACTCGTTACAACCGTACCCAGGCCGCCAAACTTTTGGGCATCAGCTTCCGCTCCATGCGCTACCGCATGGAACGCTTGGACATCAATTAAAACGTTCAGATGGCCTGAGTTTTCAAGGCCGCCTGAAACATGCGCATCATGTACAAGATTTATTTTGACGAAACCGCATCTGTCGAACTTCGCAGCCTTGCCGCGCCTTTCGGGCTGACCGTTATCGACCGGCAGCCTGAAGAAGGCAGTTTCCTTATCGCTGACGAAAGCGGCATCAGTTTGTGCCGCGCCGGTGAAAAAGGCCGTGTCCGCGTTGATTTTGGTGGAGGTGCCGCCCATTATCGGCGCACTAAAGGCGGAGGCGAGTTGATTGCCAAAGCCGTCAACCATACTGTACAACCGACTATTTGGGACGCTACCGGCGGACTGGGGCGCGACAGTTTTGTGCTTGCCTCGTTGGGTTTGAAGGTACAAACTTTTGAACAAAATCCCGCCGTTGCCTGTCTACTTTCAGACGGCCTCAACAGGGCAGGGCAAAGTGAAGAGACACGGGAAATTGCCCAACGTATTACTTTGCACTTCGGCAATGCCGTTGATTTAATGCAGGAATTGGCAACGCAAAAAGGCAGGCCCGATGTGGTGTACCTCGACCCGATGTATCCGGAACGTCGCAAAACCGCAGCCGTGAAAAAAGAAATGGCTTACTTTCACGACTTGGTTGGTGCGGCACAAGACGAAGCCGAGTTGTTGGATGTGGCATTGGATACAGCCAAAAAGCGCATTGTCGTCAAACGCCCGCGCTTGGGCGAATTTCTCGACGGGCGCAAACCTGCTTATCAATACACAGGCAAAAGCACGCGTTTTGACGTTTACCTCCCGACAAGGCCGTCTGAAGACTAGAGGCAAACTTGCAACATATCAAAAGAAACCGCCGGCGTTATCAGCGCGGCGGCAAAGTGTGATATAAATACCCTTTCCCAAACTTCATTGGAGCAAACTATCATGGAATTAGTATTCATCCGTCACGGACAAAGCGAATGGAACGCGAAAAACCTTTTCACCGGCTGGCGCGATGTCAAGCTGAGCGAGCAAGGTTTGGCAGAAGCCGCGGCAGCAGGTAAAAAGCTGAAAGAGAAGGGCTATGAGTTCGACATCGCCTTTACCTCCGTTCTGACCCGTGCCATCAAAACCTGTAACATCGTTTTGGAAGAATCCGACCAACTGTTTGTTCCACAAATCAAATCATGGCGTTTGAACGAGCGCCACTACGGCCAGCTGCAAGGTATGGATAAAAAACAAACCGCAGAAAAATACGGTGACGAGCAAGTCCACATTTGGCGCCGCAGCTACGACACATTGCCTCCGCTGCTGGATCCTAAAGACCCTCACTCTGCCCACAACGACCGCCGCTATGCCAACCTGCCTAGCGATGTCGTACCTGATGGCGAAAACCTCAAAGTTACCCTCGAGCGCGTCCTGCCTTTCTGGGAAGACCAAATCGCTCCGGCCATCTTGAGCGGCAAACGTGTATTGGTTGCGGCACACGGTAACTCCCTGCGCGCTTTGGCAAAACACATTGAAGGCATTTCCGACGAAGACATTATGGGCTTGGAAATCCCAACCGGTCAGCCGCTGGTGTACAAATTGGATGAAAACCTGAAAGTAATTGAAAAATTCTACCTGTAAGGTAAAGGGAAAAAAGGACGTGTTGGACACGTCCTTTTTTGTATTTGTCTGTATCGAGGCCGTCTGAAGACAGTTGATGGCGGGCGACATGAAAAAAGGACGCATAAAGCGTCCTCTATGGAGATTAAACCCTGTATTACTGGTTTTTCTCAATGATTTCTTTGAGGTGAGGCATAGGGCTGTAACCGCTTTGGCTGCGGCCGTTAGGGAAGACCACGGTCGGCGTGCCGTTGAAGCCGAATTGTTCGCCCAATGAAGTGGTTTCAGCAACAGGGTTTTCGCAGTTTGCTTTGCCGCTTGGGAGCTTGCCTTTGCGCATCCAGTCGATCCATGCCTGGGTCGGATTAGGCTGACACCACAACAGCTCGGCTTTGCGCGCGGCATCAGGGTGCAGGCTTGGAATCGGCATCATGAAGGTATAAATCGTGATGTCGGTCATTTTTTCAAACTCATGCTCCAAGCGTTTGCAGTACGGACAGTCCGGATCGGAGAAAACAGCGACTTTCAGTTTGCCGTTGCCGCGCACTTCTTTAATGGCTTTGTCCAAAGGCAGGGAAGCGAAGTCGATTTTGTTCAAATCGGCGGCGCGTTCTTCAGTCATGCTTTGGCGCGTGTTGACGTTGATAAGGTCGCCAACGAGCATATAGTCGCCTTTGGCATCGGTATAGATGATTTGTTTGCCGCTGACGACAACTTCGTAAATGCCTTTAATCGGTGTTTCACTGACGCTCAAAACTTTCAAATCTTGGGCGGCATAGACTTTTTCCAGGCGCGCTTTCAAAGCAGCGGCAACCGATTTATCGGCAGGCGCTTCCGCTTTGGCAGCAGGGGCAGGCGCCGCGTTGGCGTTGGATACGGCAGGTTGACCGCATGCCAACAAAGGAAGGACGGCAAACGGCGTTAAGATTTTGATTAACTTGGTTTTCATGCGAGAGACTTGCGTGTGTTGAAAGTAAGGCATTGTATCAAACCTCCGTCATGTCTGCATTGTACTCAGGCTCAAATTATCGTCTGAAAATAGCTTTCGGCTGTTAAAATACGAAAAAATAATTTGATTGTTTGTATGTTCTACCACCGTATTGCCGTAAACGTGCCGCTTTCAGACGGCCTTTTGACTTATTCCTATTCCGAGCCACTTCCTCCGGGAACGCGGGTGCTTGTGCCTTTTCGCAATAAAACCGTTGTCGGGATTGTGTGGGAAACGGATATTGCGCCCGATATGGATACGGAGCGGATTTTGAGCGTTCAGATGGCCTTTGTGGAAGAAAAGCCGTTGCCTCAAAGCTGGCGTGATTTGTTGGCGTTTACGTCGCGTTATTACCACTATCCGACCGGGCAGGCAGTATTTGCCGCATTGCCGCAGGGTTTGAAGGAAACGCGCGCAGTGGAAATGCCGCAGCCGCCGTTGTTTTACGCGCTGAACGAAGCGGGCAGGGCGCAAACGCCGCCGCCGGCTCGGTTTAACAAAAAAGCGGCTTTGTGGGACGCGTTGCTGTCGGGCGGAATGACGATGGCGGTGTTGAAGCAGGTGAATGCGCAGGCGGCGAAGTTAATCGAAGATTGGGCGGAACAGGGTTGGATTGAAACGACGGAAGCGGCGAAGCCCGTTTTAAGGTCGTGCAATGGGCAGGCTTCGCACTCTGAATTTGTATTAAATACCGAACAGCAGAAGGCTTCCGATGAAATTCAGACGGCCTTTGGTAAATTTCAGCCGTTTTTGCTGTACGGCATTACCGGCAGTGGCAAGACCGAAGTGTATTTCGATGCGATGGCGAAAGTGTTGGCGCAGGGGCGGCAGGTGTTGTTTCTGTTGCCCGAAATCAACCTCACGCCGCAGCTTTTGAAGCGGGTGGAAAACCGTTTCGCCGACGTGCCGACCGTCGTGTTGCACAGCCAGATGGCGGCAGGCAAGCGCACGCAGGATTATCTGCGCGCCATGTTAGGGCAGGCGAAGCTGGTCATCGGCACTCGGCTGGCGGTGTTCACGCCGATGGATGATGTCGGGCTGATTGTGGTCGATGAGGAACACGACGGCTCGTTCAAACAAGACAACGAATTGCGCTACCACGCCCGCGATTTGGCGGTGTGGCGGGCGAAGCAGAGCGGTTGCCCCATCGTATTGGGTAGCGCTACGCCCAGCTTGGAGAGTTGGCATAAGGCGCAAAGCGGCGCGTATCGCCTGCTGCAACTGACCGAGCGCGCCCATGCTTCAGCGCAACTGCCGCAAGTAGAAATTCTCAACGTAGGCCGTCTGAAACTCGACAACGGCTTCTCGCCGCAAGCCTTGCAGCTTTTGAAACAGAATTTTGAAGCAGGCGGTATGTCGTTGGTGTACCTCAACCGGCGCGGCTTCGCGCCCGCATTATTTTGCGGCGACTGCGGCCATACCTTCGGCTGCCCGAACTGCTCCGCCAAAATGGTATTGCATCAACGCGCCCGCCAACTGCGCTGCCACCACTGCGACCACCGCGAACCCATACCGTTCAAATGCCCCGATTGCGGCAACCAAGACCTGACCGCTGTCGGCCACGGCACACAGCGCGTCGAAGAAACCCTGCGCGCCTTCCTGCCCAAGGCCGCCGTCGTCCGCGTCGACAGAGACAGTACGGCACACAAAAACGACTGGACGGATTTGTACCGTCGCATCGCCGACAATGAAATCGACATTCTGGTCGGCACGCAGATGCTCGCCAAAGGCCATGATTTCGCGCGGCTCAACCTTGTTATCGTATTGAACGCCGACGGTAGTTTGTACAGCGCGGATTTTCGCGCGCCGGAAAGGCTGTTCGCCGAACTGATGCAGGTGTCCGGTAGGGCGGGGCGCGCCGACAAACCCGGCAAGGTGTTGATACAGACCCAACTGCCCGAGCATCCCATCTTCGCTGCCGTCAAAGCGCAGGACTACGCCGTGTTTGCCGAAAACGAATTGAACGAGCGGCAAATGTTCGCCATGCCGCCTTTCGGTTTTCAAACCGCCATCCGTGCCGATGCGCCGCGTGTTGCCGATGCGATGGAATTTCTCAATGCCGCCAAAGAAACCCTTGCCCCGCTTTTGCCCGAAAGCGTCTCCCAGTTTGGCGCTGCTCCGATGCTGATGGTGCGCCTCGCCGAACGCGAACGTGCGCAAATATTCCTCGAATCGACATCCCGACAGGATTTGCACCGCGCCGTGAGTTTGTGGGTGCAGGTGTTGCAGCAAAATCGCGACGGTAAAATCAGATGGTCGGTGGACGTTGATGTGCAAGAGGCTTGATTGAAATGATTCAATCAATAAGGAAATAAAAGGCCGTCTGAAAATCTGTTTTCAGACGGCCTTAAGTTTTTGAATCAGTTTAGAAGAATTTTGCAGCGATATAGCCGAGTGCAAGCAGGCTCAAAACGGCGAATACGATAGCCATTGTAAGCAGAAACTGTGTTTTCTTCCTCGCTGCAAGTGCAGCCAGTTCAGGATTTTGGCCTAATTCTTCGCGTAGTTGAGATTCCAATTCGGCACGGATTTTTTTGCGCAGCTTTTT
Organism: Neisseria sp. P0016.S008; assembly: GCF_051957775.1. Taxonomy (NCBI): domain Bacteria; kingdom Pseudomonadati; phylum Pseudomonadota; class Betaproteobacteria; order Neisseriales; family Neisseriaceae; genus Neisseria; species Neisseria sp. P0016.S008. The sequence goes on along the minus strand of NZ_JBQCWB010000003.1, from coordinate 58,638 downwards.
CTCTTCCTGCTCACGTTCGTATTTGAGCTTGTGGGCAATTTCGGTTTGTTTTTTATGCTCGAAAGAGATTTTTTCCTGCCATTCAATGCGCTTGCGCTGGATAGCCAGCTCATTTTTCTCTGTCAAATCAAAGTGGCAGGTTTTACATTCCTGTGCGTCTAATTCATCAATAATCGTCATGCAGACGGGGCATTGGATAGGGTCGGGAGTGTTGACTGCCAATACGGGTTCTTCTTCAACCGCTTCCAATTCCATAGCTTGACGGACGATAACGTCCAAACCCAAATAGCTGAAGTAATGCTGCGCATTTTCGCGCTCGTCTTGGGTGCATTTCTCGGCCACAATGGCTTGCGGACGCTCAGCCAAGGCTTGAATCAGGCTCTCGACTTCGTTTTCAGGCAGGTTGTCATACAGGCAGGCATGGATGCGCTCCCTATCCGTGTTCGGCGGATAGGAAACGTATACGTCGAAAAATTTTTCTTGTTTGCTCATTGATATCCCATGAGTATTTCGACTGCGTCAACCAAATGGGTTTAGCCTAAGGTTTTGTTATTGTGTTTGAGCTGTTTTGGCTTATGATACGAGCCATAACAGAGGCTGCAGTCTCAGGCAGACCAAATACGGTTTGCCTTTGTGTCGTTAATCGGCTGGACAATAATTTTTTATTTATATGGCAATATGCATGTCCAATGTTATGTCTATTGTAGAGTAAATATTCACGCCCGATATTATTATTATAAGGTAAATCTGATATTGTTTAAAATAAATTCACACAAAAGGCCGTCTGAAGATACAGACGGCCTGTTTTTTATGGCAAAAACGGATTGTTTATACGGAGAAGGATGAGCCACAACCGCAAGTTGTCTCTGCATTCGGATTGCGGATGACGAATTGAGAACCTTGCAGGCTTTCGGTGTAGTCGATTTCCGCACCAACCAGATATTGGTAGCTCATCGGGTCAACCAAGAACGTCAGGCCGTTTTTCTGGATTTCAAAATCGTCGTCGTTTTTGATTTCATCAAAGGTAAAACCATATTGGAAGCCGGAGCAACCGCCGCCGTTGACGAATACGCGCAATTTCAAATCGGGATTGTTCTCTTCGGCAATCAGGTCGGCAACTTTGGTGCAGCAGCTGTCAGTAAAGATAATAGGGCTTTCGTCTGACATGATGTGATTCCTTTTATATGAATATTTTTACTATTGTCGCGCAAACCGTTAGTCAAGGCAAGTTTGTGCAGACAGGGTCTGCCAGCTTACATGGAGGGCATGGCAGAAATTTCAAGCACCAGTATGTCAGATTTAGATGCTTCTGCCAAACCATTCTACACGGCCGATGATGGCAACGTCGTCGGTCGGGTTTTTCAAGTCGATTTCAAAAGTAGGGTAGGCCTCGTTGGCAGAAATGACGTTGACGATGCCGCCGGGTATCAGTTGCAGGCGTTTGACCAAAAGGTTTTCGTTGAGGCGTAAAACATAGAGGCCGTCGCGCGGTGTGGTTTGGCCGTGGTTGATGAGGATGGTGTCGCCATCATTCAGTACGCCTTCCATCGAGTCGCCTTTGACTGAGATAACGGAAAGGTTTTTGATGTCTCGCGTTACATAATTTTCAATCCAATAGCGTCGGAACGCCATGGCAAATATGGGTTGCTCATCGCCGACGAGCTGGCCGTGTCCGGCCGCGGCCTGGATGTCGTAACGCGGTACGAAGACAAATTCGTCTATGTCGACAGGGTTGCCCAGTGTGTCAGTTGCCGTGGCTTTTGGGGCTTCGGAATCGGGGAAGGGAGAACCTTCGCCTGTCAAAAGCCAGTCTATGCTGCAGCCTTTAAGTTGTTTGATTTTTTTTAGCGTTTCCGATTTCGGCAGGCCGCCTTCGTTCCAGATACGGCTGAATCCGGCGATGGTCATATCGATGTCGGCGGCAATTTTGGCTTGGCGGGCTTCATCTTTCCATAAGAAAGCCAGGCGGTCTTTAAAGGTATCCATGTTTATGCCTTTATGGAGGTATGTTTTTTATATGGTTTGGACGATTTGAGTGTATTTTACCTTAGTTTTTATAAAATTGTAAGAAAAAAATTACTTCATCTAAGAAAAAGTATTGCGTATTCTATTTTTTCTTAGTACTATTCGTTTTGTCTTATATAAATCGATATTTCTAATTTTCTATTCGATTTTTCTTAGTTTAATTTTATTTGGTTTAGTTTTTCTGATTTAAACCTGCTATATGATTATGATGAGAGGTGTGAAATGACTCGTTCGCGTAAAAATATTTTTTGGGTGCTGCTGGCGTTGGTACTGGGTTTTTTTGCTCTGCCTTTCGGATCTTCGGAGGCGCATGAGGCGGACGGTAATCTGACGGCTTCGGAATGCGAACGCTTGGGCAGCTTGAGTCTGGATCAGATGGATGGCAGGCTGCTGGCTTTTGCCAAAGAATGCGATATGGTGGAGGCTACCCATGATTGGGAGCAACAGTACGGCAACTTGAATGAAGAAGAAATGCTTGCCGGCGTGGTGTATGAGTGATGTTTGTGAATGAATCGATAAAGGCCGTCTGAACGATCAAAGTTTCAGACGGCCTTGTGTTTTCAATAAGATGATATTAAGGCATCAATGGTGCATTAGTCAGGCCGGTGGTTTCGGGCAGGCCGGACATAATGTTCATATTCTGCACGGCTTGACCGGCTGCGCCTTTAACCAAGTTGTCGATGACGGAAAGAACAATCCACACATCGTCTTGATTGGGCGCTCTTTGAACGCTGATACGGCAAAGGTTGGCGCCGCGCACGCTGCGGGTTTCAGGTGTCGAACCTGAAGGCAAAATATCGACAAAAGGACTGTTGCGGTAATATTCGCGCAGCAAGGCTTCAGGATCGGTATGTTCTTGCAGGTGCAGATACAGGGTGGCATGCATGCCGCGTATCATCGGAACAAGGTGTGGCACGAAAATTAGGCCGTCTGAAACATGGTCTTGCAGTCCGGACAAAGTTTGTCGGATTTCTGGCAAATGGCGGTGGCCGCCGACGCCGTAGGCTTTGAAGTTGTCGCCAGCTTCGCACAATAGGGCGTGGGTGCTGGCTTTTCGGCCTGCACCGGAAACACCGGATTTACAGTCGGCAATTAAAGGCGCGTTGGCCTTCAGACGGCCAGCCTGAAGCAGTGGCAATAAGGGCAGGGAAACGCAGGTAGGGTAGCAGCCCGGATTGGCCACCAACATGGCTTTGGCGATGTCGTCTTTGTAAAGTTCGCACAAGCCGTACACCGCTTGGGAAACGAGTTGCGGCGCGGCATGGGTCATTTTGTACCATTTTTCCCATGTGGGGATGTCGCGGATGCGGAAGTCGGCAGACAGGTCAATCACGCGTACGCCTTTTTCGACAAGGGCCGGTGCTTCTTTCATGGCCACGCCGTTGGGCGTGGCGAAGAATACGAGGTCGCAACGGTCAAGCCCGGCATCTTCAGGCGTTTGGAATGCAAGGTCGTAAATGCCTCGAAGGCTGGGAAAGTAGTTGGCAACCGCAATACCGGCTTCGCTTCGGCTGGTGACGGCAGTGACTTCTGCGTTGGGGTGGCTGCTGAGAAGGCGTAACAATTCAACGCCTGTGTAACCGGTTGCACCGACGATACCAATTTTAATTTTTGTGGTCATGGTGTGGCTCCTTTGTAGGGTAACAATGCGTTTGATTATATAGTAATTAATTGCCGTCGGTCAGCGGTGCTTGTGCCAAGCTTTGCAATAGAGGGTTAAACAGGCCGTCTGAAATATGGGATTAACGATATTGAAGAGAGGATTTCAGACGGCCTGAAAGTTTGGGAAAACGCGGTTTGCGGTTTTATTTGACTATCGATTTGAGATTGGTGTTTTTTATTTATAGTCAATCTTTTATAAAGATTATAGGCCTCGTGTTTTTAAAACCTTTTATATTCCGTCTTTATCCTATTCATACAAACACAAAATAAAAACGCAAAAAAACGCCCCCGGGTTGGAGAACCGGAGGCAAGTATCCAAGGAGTAGCTCTCATCAATAAGAACTAGTTACTTAGTACTATATCCCTTGTTAGGATTGAAAGCAAGCGTTTTGCACATTTTAACATTTAAATAATTTTTTCATTCAAATTCAGAGAGCTATCAAACAGGGCTTGAATCTTGGATTGGTGGCTAATACCGATGACCAAAGTATCGGGCAAATGTTGCTTGAGGGTCTGCATCAACATCAAGGCGGATTCGTCATCGAGCTGGTTGGTGGCTTCATCTAGGAACAGGATCTGCGGTTTGTGCAGCAGTGCGCGGGCGAGGCTGAGGCGTTGCTGCTCTCCGCCGGAAAGGATGCCGTGCCATTCGTATGAAGTGTCCAAATCGTTCATCAACGTGTGCAACCTACCCGTGGGGCTGCTTAAGCCGACTTGTTCCAAGACGGTTTGAATCAAATGGTCGTCTTGGCAGGCCGTATAGGGATAGCTGACAGTTTGACGCAATGTGTCCGCAGGTAGGTAAGGGCGTTGCGGGAAGAACAGGCGGCTACCTTCGAGGGCGAAGTTGCCTTGGTAATACGGCCACAAGCCTGCGAGGGCGCGCAGCAGGGTGGATTTACCGATGCCGCTTCTGCCTTCGAGTAATACCCATTCGGGAGCGTGGGCTTCGAGGTTGATGTCGGTAAGCAGGGGGCTGCCGATTTGGGTGTGGATGGTGAGGTTTTGCAGAGCGAGGATGCCGCTGTGGCGGTGGTTGTTTAAAGTTGGGGCAGATGCGGACGTTGAGCGGGCGGTGCTTCTGCCTTCCTGTTCTACTTGTTCCAAGGCCGTCTGAAAATCGGAAAGCCGTTCGACGACTGCCGCCCATTCAATCAGGCGGCGGTATGCGTCAGTAAACCAGCCGAAACTGTCTTGGACGCGGGCAAACGATGTGCGGGTCTGCATCATGTCGCCGAAGGTCATGGTTTTGGCGAGGTACATGGGCAGGGTGGCGAGGATAGGGATGAAGATACTGATGCGGACATAGGTCGCCCAGAAAGTTTCTTGGCGGAATTCGCAGTTGGTCAGCCGTCGCCAGTTGTCGCGGATGCGGAGGTAGCGTTGTTTCAGACGGCCTGTTTCGGCTTCGCCGCCGTTGTAGAAGGCGATTTGTTCGGCATGGTCGCGTACGCGTAAAAGAGCTGCGCGGTAGTCGGCTTCTCGGTGTTGGCGGTCGATGTTGAGGTTTTTGAGTTTGCGGCCGACAAGATGGGCGATGATGGTGCTGAAGATGGAATAAATCAGTGCAACCCAAACAAGATAGCCGTAAACGGTAATGCTGTATCCGCCGATATTGAAAGTCTGTACGCCGGACAGCGTCCACAGTACGGCAACAAACGCGCTGAATTTGGCAATATTATTGATGAAGGAGCGAAAGAGGCTGATGCTTTTGTCGGCAAGGAGGTAGATGTCTTCGGCGATACGTTGGTCGGGGTTGTCCGGTTCGCCGGTCAGGCGCAGGCGGTAGTGTTTGTGGCCTTCGAGCCAGTTTTTTTGAAATTGCTCGGTCAGATGGGTACGCCAACGGAAGATGAGACGTTTTTGCAGCCAGTCGCCGCAAACGATGCAGCCGATAATCATCGCCATGTAGCCGAGGTATTCGACAATGAGCGAAGGCATGGACGCGCCGTCAAACGCAGCCAGCGCGTCGTAGAAGCGTTTGTCCCATGCGGCAATCCAAACGCTGATGGTGATGGAGAATAGGGTAAACCCTATCAAAACGGCGAGCATCAGCCATTGGAGGCGACCGTGTGCCCCTGACCAAAAAGGGCGGGCAAGGTAAAAGAATTTTTTGAGCGTATTCATGATGAATGCTTGTAAATGTGCGTGATAGGCCGTCTGAAAACAGAATTTTGCTTTCAGACGGCCTTGTTTATAAGAAATGATTGGTTTTTATATGCTTTTGAAGAGTGGAGGGCAATCCACTCCCGGTTTGCCGCTATTTACATTTTCCACTTCAGGCTAAACACGGCATTGCGCGGTTCGCCGTAGAAGTTGCCGCTGTTGGCGGCACGGCTGTATTGGTTTTCGTAGTAGCGTTTGTCGGTCAGGTTGTTGACTGCCAGCCCCAGTTGCAGGTTTTTGCTCGGGCGGTATTGGACGTTGGTGTTCCAAATGGTGTAGCCGCCTTGCTTGATGGAACCGTAGGAATTGGCGGTTTTGCTGCTGCTCTTTACCCCCAACCCGACCGTCCATTTGCCGTCATCAATCGGCAGGATATAGCTGGTGTAGAGGCGGAACATATGTTTCGGCGTATGGCTGCTGAAGTTGTAGCCTTTTCGGCGAGATTCAACATTGCCGGTAACGCTGTTGCGGTTGGTGCTGCGGTTGAAGGTGTAGCCTGCGTAAACTTGCCAATGGTCGGTCAGGCTGCCGGAGATTTCGGCGTCCAAGCCGCGGCTGCTTTGGTTGAGCGGTTCCCAGTAGGCGTGTGGTTTGGCATTGACGCGTTGGTTGTTGTTGTCTTTGTCGGTGCGGTAGAGGGCGACGGAAGTATTCAGACGGCCCTCGTTCCATTCGCCTTTCCAGCCGAGTTCGTAGTTGCGTCCCATAATCGGAGGCAGCAGGTTGTCGTTGTAGTCGCGGTTCATCGTTTGTTTGAAGATGGACGTGTAGGCGGCGTAAACGCTTTGCTTAGGCGTGATGTCGTAAGTGATACCGGCATAGGGGATGAAGCGGTTGCGTTTGAGCGAGTCTGATGAACCTGCTACTCCGTCTTTGAGGTTGCGATCCCAATAGAAGTCGCGTTTCCAGCTGGTATAGCGTCCGCCTGCGATGATGTGCAGTTTGTCGGTAGGATTGATGCGCGCGCCCAAACCAAAGGCATGGGTAGTATAACGGCCGTCACCGCCACGGGCTTTGGCTGTGGCAGAACCCCAATCGGGTTTGGCTTTCTCGCTGCCGTTAAAGGCATCTGCGTCATAGGTACTGCTGTCATCAAACCAGCGGTTGCTTGAGTTCACGTTCTCTTTGGAGTAGCTGTGCATGAAGAAGAGGTCGTGATTTTGGCCGAAAGCGAAGATGCGGCCGGTCAGGTTGTTTTGGAAAGTGAACTGGCGGTTGCCAGCATCGTAACGGTCGAAGCTGTATGTGGTCCCCAGGCCGTCTGTGCCGATGCCGTTACCTGTGCCACCCAGCGTGTAATATTCTTTTGAACTGGTGTTCTTACGCCAGTCCAACTTGCTGCTCAGTTTCCAGTTGTCGTTGAAATAATGTTCAAACTCGGTAAAAAGATTGTATTTTTTCAGGCGGGCTTCGTTCCAATCCGCACCCAGATAGCGGCTGCGTTTCCACTCTTTGCCGTCTGCACGCATAGGCAGGCCGTCCGGATCGGGTGTTTCGTTTTGGTTGAGATAGCTTGCGCCCCAGGTAAGTTTGCTGTTGTCGCCGATGTCTTTGTCCATCACGCCATACAGAAGGATGTCGCGGCCGCCGGATTGGTCTTTGAAGGTTTTGTTGCTGCCAACCGAACCGACAAAGCGTCCGCGCAGGCCGTGTTCTTGGCTTAAAGTGCCGGATGCATCAAAGACGCTGTTTACTTTGCCCCATGAGTTTGCCATCAAATCGGCGGAAAGCTGGCGTTTTGCAGTTGGCTTTTTGCGGACAGCGTTTACCGTGCCGCCGGGTTCGTTGTTTGCCTGTGTCAAACCTGCCGCACCGCGCACCACTTCAATGTGGTCGTACATGGCCATATCAGTTGCACTGGTCGGGTCGCCGGCCGGGCCGCCTAAGCCGAATCCTCCGGGCGAACCGAGTTGCGTTGCAATGCCGTCTTCTTCAAACTGTTCGATAAAATAGCCGCGCGACATGAAATGCGTGCGTCCGCCGCTTTTGAAAACATTGATACCCGTAGCGTTTTGCAATGCACCTTCTAAGTCGGTAATGCCTTGGTCTTCAATTTGTTTTTTAGTAATAACGCTGATAGATTGGGGAATTTCCCGCGGAGAGAGCACCAGCCCTGTGGTTGAGCGCAAGGCGGATACTGTGTAGCTGTTTTGGCTTTCAGTGCGCAGGCTTTTGTTTTTACCTACTACGGTAACTTGTTCCACTTCAGCCTGTTGTACCTCTTCGGCAGCTTGTGCGGCTTGGGGCAATGCGGCAAGGCAGAGGGCAAGTGTGCTTAGTTTGAATAGTTTCTTAGAATGATGCATTTGATGAGGTCCTTGATAAAGAAAGGGCTGTTTGTTTTTAAATATTGGCGGCAATATCTGTTTAAATTGAGCCGTTATTTTTTATAAGCCGTTTTGTTTTAAAAATTAAATATAAATCCCCGAATCATTTTATTTGATTCAATTTTGATATTGCCAAACCATCGGGCCAAAAAAAGGTTGCCATCGGAAAGGGAGCCGTTGGCAACGAATGAAGGTTGTAATGCAATGAAAGCTAGATATAAGGGGTAGTGCCAAACTAGCCATAAAGAACTATATCGAAACTGTAAGAAAAAGCAACAACAAGTTATCTGTTGCTTGCAAAGTTTTTTAAACAGCTTGTCCTAAATCAAATTTTTGAGTCATGACTTGTTTAGTTGATGCAGGGATTGGTATTGGTAGCTCTAGTTGAATTGTTTACAGGCCGTCTGAAAATTGCCGGGGTTGTTCGGCTATAATGCTGTTTTTGTTTTTTAAGGCCTTTGCAAAATACGGTTTTGTTGTTTTAAGCTGAATGTGGTTTGTAAAGGTTTTGGGGTATGAGGAGAATGAGATGAAGAAAGTTTTGGTGTTGCAGCATGGGGATTTGGGCGCGTGCGACTGGTCGGCGTTTGGCGGTTTGGTGTCTGCGCCATCAGGGAAGTCGGTGTTGCGTGTGCCGGTTGATGATGATTTTGAATTGACGGACGAGATGCGTGCGGCGTTGATTGCGCAGCAGATAGATGGTGCGGTGTTGCCGGATGTGGCTTTTGCTGATTTGGGACTGATTGTCAGCGATATGGATTCGACGCTGATTACGATTGAGTGTGTGGATGAGATTGCGGCCGGTGTTGGGTTGAAAGATGAGGTGGCTGCGATTACGGAGCAGTCGATGCGCGGCGAGCTGGACTTTGAGCAGTCTTTGCGTAAGCGTGTGGCTTTGCTGGCCGGTTTGGACGAGCGCGTGTTGGAAGAGGTGTACGAGAAAGTGCTACAGCTGTCGCCGGGCGCGGAATTTTTGTTGGAAGAGTGCAAACGGAATGATGTGAAGTTTATGCTGGTGTCGGGTGGATTTACGTTCTTTACGGAACGCCTGCAACGGCGTTTGGGCTTGGATTTCCATTTTGCGAATGTGTTGGAAGTGGAAAACGGCAAGCTGACAGGCCGTCTGAAAGGACGGATTATCGATGCGCAGGCTAAGACGGATTTGTTGCGTGAATACCGTGAGCGACTGGGTTTGGCTCCGTGGCAGGTGGTGGCGATGGGTGATGGTGCGAACGATATTCCGATGATATTGGAAGCCGGATTCGGCATTGCTTATCGGGCGAAACCGAAAACTGAAGCGAATGCGGATACATGTGTGCGCTTTGGTGGTTTGGAGCGAGTACGCGGTTGGTTTGCGTAAACTGTTTGAGGGTGTTTGTTAGTCAGGCCGTCTGAACAATCGGGAAACCGGTTTTCAGACGGCCTGATGTTTTATAAGGCGATAAAACGGTAGCCTTCGGCATCGACTTCGAGAATGGAGGCGTAATTGTCGCGCCAGTCGCCGAGTACAATGCGAGTGTAATCGGCGTTGCGGTGGATGTTTTCGCGGTGGGTATGGCCGTGGATGAGCAGGGGCGTGTGGAAGCGTTGGACGGTATCGTGGGTAAAGGTTGGATTGACGTCCATGATGTCGGCGGTTTTGTGTTGCTTGTCCTGTTTGCTCTGCTTACGGATTTTGGTGGCGATGTTCAGCCGGAGTGTGAGCGGCAGGAGCAGGAACAGGCGTTGCAGCCATTTTTGATGGACGGTACGGCGGAATTTTTGATAAGAATGGTCGTCGGTGCAGAGGGTGTCGCCGTGACAGAGTAGGGTGGGTGTGCCGAACAGGTCGATAACGGCGTACTCGGGCAGTAAGGTCATGCCGGTATCGCGGGCGAAGGTTTTGCCGATGAGGAAGTCGCGGTTGCCATGGATAAAATAGCAGGCGACGCCACGCTCGGTTAGGCTGCGGATGGTTTGTTTGATGGTTTGAACCAAAGGGCTGTTTTCGTCATCGCCGATCCAAAAATCGAAAAGGTCGCCAAGAATGTATACGGCTTGGGCATGAACGGCTTTTTCTTGGATAAATTTTTGGAAGAGTGCGGTCAGTTGAGGATGGGATTCGCTCAGGTGCAAATCGGCGATGAAGTAAATCGGCATGATGATGTGGGGCGTGTGGGAAGGGTTTTATTATAACTTGGGTTGTCGCGTTTGGATTTGGGCTTGGTGTTTTTCGTTTGTAATGCAGTGATTTTATTGTTTTGATTTGGTGTGATAAAGGCCGTCTGAAACATCTTTTCAGACGGCCTTTCTGGTTTATTGGGCTTTGCCCTGATAGGTGATTTGTTTCAGCGTCTCTTCTTTGTACAAGTCGCTGATGGGGACGGTATAGAAGAATTCGTTGCTGCGGACAAAGCGATTGACCAAGTCTTTGTCGAGATGGAGGACGTGGTGCCGCAGTTTGTTTAAGCCTTTGAATATCATGGTGCTCCAACGCATATAGCCGTCTGAATTGGGGCGGATGTCGTTCATGGCATCAAGGGCGAGAAGTTTGCGGTTTTGTTCTTCTTTATCCAAAGGATGGGAATAGATGCTTTGGAAGTAAAACGGTTGCTCGGAGGGCGGCGGCAGGCTGAGGGAAGAACCTAATTTGCCGATAGGGAAGTCGTCGCTCAGATAATGTATGGTGTGCAAAAACAGATTGCCGCGGCGGTAATCGATTTTACGCAGGGCTTCGATGGCGGCCAGCGTAGTATGTTGGTGGTCGGGATGCGCATCAATATTGGGAGACGGCGACACGATAATATCCGGCTGAAACGTTTCTATCAGATAGCCAAGGTTGTCCACCAAGCTGTTCCAAGTCGAGCCGGGTTTGAGGTGTCTCGCCAATGGGGAGGTGTTGGCACGGCGGAAAATATCGACATCGACCGTATCGATTTTGGTCGATTTAATCTCTTTTTCCGGATTTTGGCGCATGGCGGTCAAAGTGCTGTCGAAGTAGCCCAGTTGTAGGATGTTTTCAGACGGCACGCCAGCCAAAAGGGGAACGGTCAGGCTGTTCCAAACGCGCATCCGGCCTTTTTGCAGATATTGTGCCTGAGTGTCGCATTCGCATGTGCCGTAAAGGTTGCCATAGTGGAAGCTGCCGCCTTCGCTGGCAGTTAAGGTGCAGATCATTGAATTGGCGGCGTGTTTTTCATACAAACCGTATGCGCTGAGTTCAGCATCGTCAGCATGAGGCGCGAGGACAAGGATTTTTTTGCCGTCTAGGTTTTCACGCGGATAAACAGAGAGTTCGATTTCTTGGTCGGGCAAGGTTAGGTATTTGCCTTCCAGGCGGATGGTTTTGTCGCTGTCGGAGAAAGTATCGCTCAGATTGATATAGCGCACGCCTTTTGCACCGTACTCGAAATATTGCTTCCATTTGCCCTTAGATGAAATGGTTTCCACAAAAGGTAATACCAGCAATCCTGCCCAAATGGATTTGATACGGATTTTGGCAATAACGGTATCTTGCCCGCTGATAGTGGCGGGTAAAGTCAGGCTGCTACCCTTGAGGGTAGCATGCGCGGTAGAGGGAAGGGAGGGATAGTTATAGTCTTGGTGTGTGTTGTAGGCAAACTGTTTTTTATGAATAATTGAAGTAATAATAAGCAATGTAACAAAAAAAGCCAGTATCAGCCCCGTTAGTATTAGAAACATTGTTTGGTTCCTTTATTGTTGTAACAGTCATGATAGTGCTTGTGGAGCTTATTTGTTTGTTTTTCTTACAAACGGTTGTTTTTCATACTCTAACGTCATTAAAGTGAACATTTAAAATAAAACAGTTTGCGGGTTGATTATATATAAACGATCAAAATGTAGAAAGGCCGTCTGAAAAGTTTGAAAGAAATTTCAAAAATTTCAGACGGCCTTGATATTTTAAAGGTTAAGCCGATAAATTACGCTTCTTTTGTTTCAACTGCTTTCTGACGCAGACGCAGGCTCAACTCGCGAAGTTGTTTGTCGTCGACCACATTAGGCGCATTGGTCAGCAGACATTGTGCACGTTGTGTTTTCGGGAAGGCAATCACGTCGCGGATAGATTCTGCACCGGTCATCAGGGTAACCAGACGGTCGAGGCCGAATGCAAGGCCGCCGTGAGGAGGTGCACCGAATTTCAGGTTGTCCAAGAGGAAGCCGAATTTCTCTTGTTGCTCTTCAGGGCTGATTTTCAGCGCGGCAAATACTTTCTCTTGTACGTCTGCGCGGTGGATACGGATAGAGCCGCCGCCGATTTCCCAGCCGTTCAATACCATGTCGTAGGCGCGGGCCAAACAGTTTGCAGGGTCGGAAACCATCAGGTCTTCATGACCTTCTTTAGGCGCGGTAAACGGATGGTGTACGGCAACGTAGCGGTCAGCTTCTTCGTCGTATTCAAACATTGGGAAGTCGACAACCCACAAAGGTTTCCATTCGTCCACGAAGTAGCCGTTTTCTGCGCCGTGTTCCAAGCCGACTTTAATGCGCAATGCGCCGATGGCTTCGTTCACGACTTTGGTTTTGTCCGCACCGAAGAAGATGATGTCGCCGTTTTGCGCGCCGGTACGCTCGATGATTTCTTTCAGAGCGTTTTCAGACAGGAATTTCACGATTGGAGATTGTAGGCCGCTGTCTTCGCCGTTGGAGAGGTTGCTCACATCATTTACTTTGATGTATGCCAGACCTTTCGCACCGTAGATGCCGACAAATTTGGTGTATTCGTCAATTTCTTTGCGGCTGAATTTTGCGCCGTTCGGTACGCGCAGAGCGACCACGCGGCCGCCTTTCATGTCGGCTGCGCCACGGAAGACTTTGAATTCTTCCGTTTTCATCAAGTCGGTCAACTCGGTAAATTTCAAGTTGATGCGCATATCCGGTTTGTCAGAGCCGTAGTAGAACATGGCTTCAGAGTAAGGCATGCGTGGGAAGTCGCCCAAATCTACATTCAAGGCATCTTTGAAGACTTGTTTGGCCATTCCTTCGGTGATGTCCATGATTTCATCCTCGTTTAAGAACGAGGTTTCCAAGTCGATTTGAGTGAATTCAGGTTGACGGTCGGCACGTAAGTCTTCGTCACGGAAACATTTGGTAATTTGGTAGTAACGGTCGAAACCGGCCACCATCAGCAGTTGTTTGAACAATTGTGGAGATTGCGGCAGCGCGAAAAACTCACCCGGATGAACGCGGCTTGGTACGAGGTAGTCACGCGCGCCTTCCGGAGTGGAGCGGGTCAGCATCGGCGTTTCAATGTCGATGAAGCCTTGCGCGTCCAAGTAGCGACGAACGCCCATAGCGACTTGGTAGCGCAGACGCAGGTTGCGTTGCATAGTAGGACGGCGCAAGTCGATAACGCGGTTGGTCAGGCGAACGTTTTCGCTGATGTTTTCATCGTCAATTTGGAACGGAGGCGTAGCGGCAGCGTTCAAGACTTCGATTTCTTTGGCAAGGATTTCGATTTTGCCGGAAATCATTTTGTCGTTGGTTGTACCTTCTGGACGGTTGCGTACGCGGCCGGTAATGCTCAAGACGTATTCGTTGCGGGAAGAGTCGGCAGCGGCAAATGCTTCCGGAGTGTCAGGGTCGATAACGACTTGAACGATGCCTTCGCGGTCGCGCAGGTCGATAAAAATCACACCGCCGTGGTCACGTCGGCGGTGTACCCAGCCTTTGACGGTAACGGTTTGGTCTAAGTATTGCTCGCTGATAAGGCCGCAATAGTTGGTACGCATAAAATCACCTTTTTATATTGTTCAATTTGAAAAAGAAGGAAAGGCCGTCTGAAAAAAGAAGACCTTAATTGTTATGTTCGGTATCACCGTCTTTAGACAGTTTTTGGGTGGGTAGGGCTTTAACCGGTAAGTCGTCCGGCATCACCATGCCCAGCGAAATTACATATTTCAATGCCTGATCCACACTCATGTCCAGCTCGCGAACGTCGCTTTTTTTAACCATGATGTAATAGCCGCCGGTCGGGTTGGGCGTGGTTGGGACGTAAACGGAAATATAGTCGTCATCTTGCGGCAGGCTGCCTTTGAGTTTGTCGGGGATATGGCCGGAAACAAAGGCTATCGTCCAAATGCCAGGTTGCGGAAAGGGAACCAGTACGGGGGTTTTGAACGAGCGGCTGCTGTCGGAGAGCAGGGATTCGGAAACTTTTTTAACGCTGGAATAGATGGATTTGACGACAGGAATGCGTCCCAAAAGGCTGTCCCATGCGCCGAGAATCCGTCTGCCTAAAACGTTGGCGGCAAATACGCCGGTAACGAACAAGACGACGGTGGCGGCAACAATGCCCAAACCGGGTATGTTAAATCCCCAGAAATGCTGGGGCTGCCAGCTTTCCGGCAATAGGCTGATCAGTCTGTCGGCGGCGGATATGATGTAGGTCATCGCCCAGATGGTTACGGCAATCGGCAACCAAACCAGTACGCCTGTAATCAGGTATTTCTTTAAAGCCTTGGCGATTTTTCCGCTTTCGGCTGCTGCTTCTGTCATCTTTGTTTCATTCCGGCAAGTTTTGCCCAAACTTTGCATTATACGCGTTTGGGCGCTAGGAAACGAGTATTTTAAACGAATGGCTTGTTTTGTTTTATTGTTTCAGATGGCTGCCTTGATTGCACAGGCCGTCTGAACAATATGGGGGAATCAGATACCGTCCCAGTCGTTGAACATCAGGCCGAAGCCGATGCCGTTTTGTTTGTGGTTGTAATCAATCAGGCTTTCGCCGTAGCCGTGGAAACCGCGGACAACGCCTTTGAGTTTGCCTTTAATTGGGAAGGTATAAGCAGCTTCAACGGCACCGCGTCCGCTTTTCGGGTTGTAACGCAGGACGGAATAAACATTTTGTTTGTCATTGAAGCGGTATTGGACTTTTAAGTCGCCGTAGCCCATGTATTTGTTGATGTCCGGATTGTCGTCGTCATCTCCTTTTTGGTCGAAGGCGCGCATCCAAACTCTAGGAATAACGGTCAGCTTGCCCCATTCCATGCCGGCCATGGCGTAAACGCGGTTCCATGAGCGGGATTCGGGGCGGCTTTGACCGTTGGACTGGTGAACAAAACCTGCACCGACCATACGCAGTTTGCCGCCGAAAGGCAGGTCTGCTTTAACGGGTTGGGTAATGAAGATTTCGGGCTCGTAGTCGGTATTGCGGAACGGAGCGGATTTGCGGCCTTGGTTGAAGATTTGCCAGTCGGATTTTTGGGTATAGCCAAACCATACGTCGGCACGGGTTTTGAATAAATCTTCGGCAATCTTGCTTTTGAAGGAAACCTGCATTTTGGTTTCGAGGCGTTTCTGCTCGCTGAATTTTTCCTGCGTGGTTACGCCGCGACTGGGGGATTCCGGGTAGTAGTTGGGGCTGCTGTTGTACCAAACGGGCATGAGGTACATAGGGTTGTGCTCGCGTACGTTCAACAGGCCGCGTGTGTCGTTTTTATCCAAATCGTACATCAGGCTTAAAGGCGTGTAGCTGTCGGCAGTTTCGCTTAATACGTCGTCTGAAATATTCGGATGGGTAGGGTTGTCGAATACGATGGCAGCTTCTTTTTTCTCAATGCTCTTACGGATGCTTTGTTCGAGGTCAACCGGTGTTTTGGCGGTTTCGGTTTGCGCTTGCGGCAGTGGGGATTGAGGGGGAAGTTGCGCCGAATAGATGTTGTCGTAACACGCCAAACGGGTGGCGTTGTCTTGAATGGTAGTGCAGTGTAGGGCGGCGGTATCGGCGGCGGCTAGTGGGGCGGCGGCAATGAATCCGATACTTAGGGAATGTTTCAACATCTTGTTCATGAGAGTTTCCGTTGTTTTTCAGACGGCCTGATGAGAGGGTAAATGGGTTTATTCAGTCGGTTTGGGCTGTGAATACGGCAATGCCCCTGAAAGGCAAGACCTCAGGGGCATCGTATCAGCTCGATTATCCTGCTTTGGTTGTCAGGATTTCCGGCATCTGCGTCAGTATTAAGCCAAAGCTTTTACTTTAGCAGACAGACGGCTTTTATGACGGGCTGCTTTGTTTTTGTGGAATACGCCTTTGTCAGCGATGCGGTCGATGACTTTAACGGATTCTTGGTAAACTGCTTGAGCAGCAGCTTTGTCGCCGGCTTCAACTGCTTTCAACACTTTTTTCACAGCGGTACGGAATGCAGTACGCAGGCTGGCGTTGTGGGCGCGTTGTTTAACCGACTGGCGGGCACGTTTGCGGGCTTGTGCGCTGTTTGCCATATTGAATATCTCCTGAAAAATAAATTCTGTAAACGCGCAATTTTAAAGACAGATTTCCTTGTGTGCAAGCTTTTTCTCTATAAACGCGCGCAAATCAGCCGTATTTTGCCCAAAAACGACAGCCGGTGCAACGCTTTTGGTAAAAAGATGGTGTTGCTTTGCCTTATTTCAATAAAAATCAGATGGATATTGCTTTGCGTTTGCTTACGTTTCCATTACAATAGCCTAACTCTGCGCCGGGGTGTTTATGGGGTGCAGGGTTTCTTATTTATTGACATTAACCACTCTTTCATCAGGAATCTGCCCGTATGAAAAAATCTGTATTAGCCGTATTGGCCGCATTGTCTTTGGCCGCGTGCGGCGGTGGCGAGAAAAAAGCCGAGCAACCTCAAGCAGGCAGCGCGCCTGCTGCCAATGCCGAAGCAGCCGCCACCGATACTTTGAATATCTACAACTGGTCAAACTACGTTGACGAAAGTACAGTCGAAGACTTCAAAAAAGCCAACAATTTGAAGCTGACTTACGATTTGTATGAAAACAACGAAACGCTGGAAGCCAAAATGCTGACCGGTAAATCCGGCTATGACTTGGTTGTGCCCGGTATTGCCTTCCTACCGCGTCAAATTGAGGCAGGTGCATACCAAAAAATCAATAAGGATCTGATTCCGAACTACAAAAACATCGACCCTGAATTGCTGAAGATGTTGGAGACCGCCGACCCGGGCAATCAATATGCCGTTCCTTATTTCTCCGGCGTGAACACTTTGGCGATTACGGCGAAGGGTAAAGAGCTTTTGGGCGGCAAGCTGCCTGAAAACGGCTGGGATTTGCTGTTCAAACCCGAATACACCAACAAGCTGAAATCTTGCGGCATCGCTTTGTGGGATACCCCGAGCGAAATGTTCCCAATCTTGTTGAACTACTTGGGTAAAGATCCTAAAGGCTCGAATCCTGAAGATTTGAAAGCGGCGGCAGAAGTGTTGAAAACCATCCGTCCTGACGTGAAACGTTTCAGCCCTTCCATCATTGACGAATTGGCGCGCGGCGACATCTGCTTGGCGGCAGGTAACGGCGGCGACTTGAACTTGGCCAAAGCGCGTTCTGAAGAAGTAAAAAACAATGTCGGCATCGAAGTGTTGACTCCGAAAGGCATGGGCTTCTGGATCGAATCTTGGCTGATTCCGGCCGATGCGAAAAACGTCGTCAATGCCCACAAGTATATCAACTACACGCTGGATCCCGAAGTGGCTGCGAAAAACGGTATCGCCGTAACCTTCGCACCTGCAAGTAAACCTGCGCGCGAAAAAATGCCTGCCGAGCTGGTGAATACACGTTCTATTTTCCCGAACGAGCAAGACATGAAAGACGGTTTCGTCATGCCCCAAATGAGCGCAGATGCGAAAAAACTGTCTGTCAACTTGTGGCAGAAAATCAAAGTCGGTTCAAATTAATATTGAGCTGATTGTTTGAAGCGAAGGCCGTCTGAAATTTTTCAGACGGCCTTTTTTGATGTCCCAATTTTTATCGTTTCAAAGCCAAAGTCAATACGCCTGCGGTTACCAAGCCTAAGCCTATCCATTCCTGCGTACTTGGGCGTTCGTCTAAGAAAACAACGGCCATCAGGGCGACTAAGACCAGGCTGAATTTGTCGACGGGTGCGACTTGCGAGGCGTTGCCCAGTTGCAGGGCTTTGAAGTAGGCGAGCCAAGAAGCGCCGGTGGCGAGGCCGGATAGGATGAGGAATGTCCAGTTACGACCGGTAAAGCCGTTCACGCCCTGCCATTTGCCGGTGTAGGTTAAAAACAGTACCAAAGCGGCGAGGATGACCAAGGTGCGGATAAAGGTGGCGAAATCCGAATCTATGCCCTGTAAACCCATTTTGGCGAAAATGGCAGTCAATGAGGCGAAGCCTGCCGATGCCAATGCCCAAAACAGCCATGCGTTGCTGCTCATGTTTTATTCCTTTGTTTCAAATTGTTGACAATATGAATCCGCTTGTTGATGAAATATCGAAATTTTCACTGCGGTTTGTCTTTGGAAAACGCTATAATAGAACTAATATTCTTTTTCTTCCAGCTGTCTTTAATAGTATTGTTTCAGACGGCCTTTCCCTCTCTCAATAAAGGAAAATCATGAGCTTCAAAACCGATGCTGAAATTGCCCAGTCTTCCACCATGCGCCCGATTGGTGAAATTGCCGCCAAGCTGGGTTTGAACGTTGACAACATCGAGCCCTATGGTCATTACAAAGCCAAAATCAATCCTGCCGAAGCGTTTAAACTGCCGCAAAAACAAGGCCGTCTGATTTTGGTTACCGCCATTAATCCGACTCCTGCGGGTGAGGGCAAAACCACTGTAACCATCGGTTTGGCGGACGCATTGCGCCATATCGGCAAAGACTCGGTGATCGCCCTGCGCGAGCCTTCTTTGGGTCCGGTGTTCGGCGTCAAAGGCGGCGCGGCAGGCGGCGGCTATGCCCAAGTTTTGCCGATGGAAGACATCAACCTGCACTTCACCGGCGACTTTCACGCCATTGGTGCGGCGAATAACTTGCTCGCCGCCATGCTCGACAACCATATCTATCAAGGCAATGAGCTAAACATCGATCCGAAACGCGTCCTGTGGCGTCGTGCGGTCGATATGAACGACCGTCAGTTGCGCAACATCATCGACGGTATGGGCAAACCTGTTGACGGCGTGATGCGTCCTGACGGTTTCGACATTACCGTTGCCTCCGAAGTGATGGCGGTATTCTGTCTTGCCAAAGACATCAGCGATTTGAAAGAGCGTTTGGGTAACATCCTTGTCGCCTACGCCAAAGACGGCAGCCCTGTTTATGCCAAAGATTTGAAAGCAAATGGCGCGATGGCGGCATTGCTCAAAGATGCGATTAAGCCTAACTTGGTACAAACCATCGAAGGTACTCCGGCCTTTGTGCATGGTGGTCCGTTCGCCAACATCGCCCACGGCTGTAACTCTGTAACTGCCACCCGTTTGGCGAAACACCTTGCCGATTACGCCGTAACCGAAGCAGGTTTCGGCGCAGATTTGGGTGCGGAAAAATTCTGCGACATCAAATGCCGTCTGGCGGATTTGAAACCTGATGCGGCTGTTGTTGTGGCTACTGTCCGCGCTTTGAAATACAACGGCGGCGTGGAGCGTGCCAACCTCGGCGAAGAAAACCTTGATGCTTTGGCAAAAGGCCTGCCTAATCTGCTGAAACACATTTCCAACCTGAAAAACGTATTCGGCCTGCCTGTGGTGGTTGCCATCAACCGCTTCGTGTCCGACTCCGATGCTGAGTTGGCCATGATTGAAAAAGCCTGCGCGGAACACGGCGTTGAAGTTTCCCTGACCGAAGTATGGGGCAAAGGCGGCGCGGGTGGTGCAGACTTGGCGCACAAAGTCGTCAACGCCATCGAAAACCAACCGAATAACTTCGGCTTTGCCTACGATGTTGAGTTGAGCATTAAAGACAAAATCCGTGCGATTGCCCAAAAAGTGTACGGCGCGGAAGATGTCGATTTCAGCGCGGAAGCGTCTGCCGAAATTGCTTCACTGGAAAAACTGGGCTTGGACAAAATGCCTGTCTGCATGGCGAAAACCCAATATTCTTTGAGCGACAACGCCAAACTCTTGGGCTGCCCCGAAGGCTTCCGCATTACCGTGCGCGGCATTACCGTTTCTTCCGGTGCGGGCTTCATCGTTGCATTGTGCGGCAATATGATGAAAATGCCGGGTCTGCCGAAAGTTCCGGCTGCCGAGAAAATCGATGTGGACGCAGAAGGCGTGATTCACGGCTTGTTCTGATTTAGATTGATATTGAAATAGATAAAGGCCGTCTGAAACCGAGGTTTCAGACGGCCTTTTATGATTTAAGTGAATTTCAACTTGCTTTTTAAGAAATTGAAGAACTTGTCTATCATACTGAACAACGTATTACGGTCTTCGCCAAACAAAGAAATGCTGCGGTCTTTGCTGATTCTGTCATAAGCGGCAAAAATGGTTTTCAGCTCTTCGGTGGTTAAACGCAGTTGCTTTTCATGCAAGATTCGGCTTAAGAGGGTGACTTCTACTGGGTTCAATTCAGGGAAAAGGTGGCTGAACCACAATTCCATGGTGTATTGGACGGATCTGTTGATTTTGTCTCTTTTTTTGCTTTCTTGAGCGGTGTGTATCCTGTAAGACAACAAAGGCTCGGGCAGGTTGGCAAAGGTTTTGCCATGTAGGGCGCATTGCACCCACATATGGAAATCGGGCGCGGTTTCTGTTGCGGTGTAGTTTATCTCAAGGTTTTTAATGCTGTCGTGCCGCCACATGGTGGTGGGGTTGAACATGTTTTGGGCGGCAAAGGAGAGAAAGGCTTTAATGTCTTTGTCGAGCAGGGGGAGGTCGCTTAAAACGGGTTCTCTTCCGGTTTGGTCGTCGAAAAAGATGGTGGCTTGGCTGCCGACAATATCGATTTCGGGATGGCTGTCTAAGAATTGAATTTGTTTTTCAAAACGATCCAAGGCGCAAATATCGTCCGCGTCCATTCGTGCCACATATTCGACCTCTACGTCTTTGAGCATATCCATGGCAAATTGGCAGGCAAACGGCTCGCCCCTGTTTTCCGGAAGGTGGAAAACCTGCAAACGTGAATCTTTGGCTGCGTAAGCCTCGAGGATTTCGCCGGTTTTGTCTGTTGAAGCATCGTTGATGGCGATGACGAAAAAGTCGCGGAATGTTTGACTCAATACCGAATCCAAGCATTCGGTCAAATAAGCTTCGGCACAATAGGCCGGCAAAATAACGGCAAGTTTCATGTTTGCTTTCGATGTGTTTTGATGTGTAGTCGGTGGAAGATTTTACTATAAATTTCCCAAAAGCTAAGGCCGTCTGAAACCTTATTTTCAAGTTTTCAGACGGCCTTAGTGTGAATCCGAGATACGGATTATTTAACGATTTGGTTCAATTCGCCTTTGGCGTATTTGGTTGCCATTTTTTCCAAAGAAATCGGTTTGATTTTGTCGGCTTGGCCTTCGCAACCGAATGCGAGGTAGCGGTCAAGACAGATTTGTTTCATGGCTTCGACGGTTTTGCTCAAGTATTTGCGCGGGTCGAATTCGGATGGGTTTTCTGCCATGAAGCGGCGGATGGCACCGGTAGAGGCGAGGCGCAAGTCGGTATCGATGTTGACTTTGCGGACACCGTGTTTGATGCCTTCGACGATTTCTTCAACCGGTACGCCGTAGGTTTCACCGATTTTGCCGCCGTGTTCGTTGATGACTTTCAGCCATTCTTGCGGAACGGAGCTGGAGCCGTGCATCACGATGTGGGTGTTCGGCAGGGCTTGGTGGATTTCTTTGATGCGGTCGATACGCAATACATCGCCTGTGGGCGGACGGGTAAATTTGTATGCGCCGTGGCTGGTGCCGACGGCAATAGCTAGTGCGTCAACGCCGGTATCTTTAACGAAACGTACGGCATCTTCAACGCTGGTCAGCATTTGGTCATGGGAAAGTTTGCCCACTGCGCCTACGCCGTCTTCTTCGCCGGCTTCACCGGTTTCGAGGTTGCCCAATACGCCGATTTCGCCTTCAACGGACACGCCGCAAGCGTGGGAGAAGTTAACGACAGTACGGGTGGCATTGACGTTGTATTCGTAAGAAGAAGGGGTTTTGCCGTCTTCCATCAGCGAGCCGTCCATCATCACGGAGGAGAAGCCCAGTTGGATTGAGCGTTGGCACACATCAGGAGATGCGCCGTGGTCTTGGTGCATCACGACGGGGATGTGCGGGAATTCTTCGACTGCGGCCAAAATCAGATGGCGCAGGAATGGGGCACCTGCGTATTTGCGTGCGCCTGCGGATGCTTGAACGATAACGGGGGCGTTGACTTGGTCGGCCGCCTCCATGATGGCGCGCATCTGTTCGAGGTTGTTAACGTTGAATGCGGGCAGACCGTAGCTGTTTTCGGCAGCATGGTCCAATAATTGGCGCATGGATACGAGTGCCATGAGGAGCTCCTGAGGTAGTGAAGGGTAAATTTATCCGATAAATTATAATGTTTTTTGAAATGAAAAACTACAAGCTGTTACATTGTTTTTATATATTAACGAACAGGGTCTCGGTTTATAATGGCGTAGTATTGAAAACGGGTGTGCAAAATGGATAGGATTTCGGTGGCCGAGTGTGATAAGCCTTTGTTTCAGACGGCCTTGACGGTGCAGGTGGGCGATGTGAACTATGGCGGCCATCTGGCGAACGATGCGGTGTTGCGTTTGTGCCATGAAGTGCGAATGCGTTGGCTGGCGACGCTGGGTTGGAGCGAAATGGATGCCGGAGGGGCAGGTCTGATTATGGTGGATGCGGCGGTGCAGTATTTGGCGCAAGGTCATCATGGCGATGAGCTGTCGGTAGAAATGGGGGCGGCGGGCGTGGCCGGAGTAGGCTTTTCTTTGCTGTACTGTATCCGCAGGATTTCAGACGGCCTTGTGCTGGCGAAAGTGCAGACAGGCATGGTGTGTTTCGATTATGGCAAGCAGCGTGTCTGCCGTTTGCCTTCGGCATTGAAAACGGCGTTGGAGGCCGTCTGAAATGGCGGAATCAAACCATTTTGCGCTTCATCTTGAACGCTATCTGAAAACCTTGCTGCAACAAGGCAAGTCGGAGCATACCGTTTCCGCTTATCGGCGCGATTTGAGTGAATTGATGCGCCTGTTGCCCGATAATCTTGAAAACGGCCTGCCGACGCGCCGTGATTTTGTGGCGGTATTGAAAAAACTGTCGCAAAAGGGCTTGAGCGAAAGCAGCTTGGCGCGGAAATTGTCGGTATGGCGGCAGTATTGCAGTTGGCTGGTGCAGATAGAAGTTATGGAAAGCGACCCGACATTTAATATGAAAGCGCCGCGCCTGCCCGAACGCCTGCCCAAAGCGTTGCCGCAAGAACCTTTAAACCATATTCTTGATCATGCGCCTGTTGATGACGAGTTGGACGTGCGCGATAAGGCGATGTTTGAATTGATGTATGGCAGCGGTTTGCGCCTGAGCGAGATACAAGGTTTGAATCTGGACGGTATCGTCTTGGACGAAGGCTGGGTCAGTGTGAAGGGTAAAGGCGGCAAGCAGCGGCAAGTGCCTTTAGTGGCTAAAAGCATTACGGCATTACGCGATTATCTGGCAGTGCGTATTGCCAAAGAGGGCGAACAGGCCTTGTTCACCAATAAAAACGGCGGTAGGCTGGGGCAACGTCAAATCCAAAAACGCCTGCAGGCGTGGGCGGTGCGCGTGGGCAGTGCCAGCCATATCTCGCCACACATGATGCGCCACAGCTATGCAACCCATCTTTTGCAGGCATCGGGCGATATCCGTGCCGTACAGGAATTGTTGGGACACAGCAACCTTTCCGCTACGCAAGTTTATACAAAGCTGGATTTCGACCATTTGGCGCGCGTTTATGATGAGGCGCACCCAAGGGCGAAACGGAAAAAGTGATTTTGTTTGAGTCAGGCCGTCTGAAAGAATGTTTTCAGACGGCCTGATGTTTTATGGATAAAAAATACAGATGATTTGAAACCATTTGAATTTTTATCGGTCTGACGAGGTTTCAATATTGGCCTGATGTGCGGATGGCATAAAGATTGTAAGAGACGATGGCTTTTGCAATACCGCTTATCTTTTCAGATGACCGTTTGTTTGATAATATTAGTAATGAGAGCTAATATCATATTATGATATGCAGCCTTTAAAACAGCAGGTCTATAACTTTCTATATAAGCATTAATGCTTATTTTGACTGTAAAACGACTTGCAAACGGGAATTGTTGCTATTAACATAACGGAATTATGGATAAAAAACGAATTTTAACTCCAGCCGTCGTGACTTCCGTTGCGTTGATTCACGTCGGCTTGGTTGCACTTTTATGGCACGCGCACAAACCGCCTCCTGTCGAAATGGCGAATATTGAATTTGTCGATTTGGGCGATTTCGGCGGTGGCGACGGCAGCCCTGAAGGCGAAGGCGCACCTGCCGCCCCCGAGCCTACCCCCGAACAACCAAAACCCAAGCCGAAGCCCAAACCTAAGCCTGTCGAGCCGCCCAAACCTGTTATCAAACCTGTGGTAACGAAAAAAGAAAAAGCGGATATCGTACAGCAAAAGGAAAAACCGAAACCTATTGAGAAACCTAAGCCCGAGCCTAAGCCGGAACCCAAACCAGAGCCGAAGCCCGAGCCAAAACCTGAACCAAAACCAGAGCCGAAGGCAGAACCTAAACCATCTCCCAAAGCATCTGAATACTCAGGCAGCAAAACCGGGCCGAATACTGCTGAAAACGGTAAAGGCAACGGCGAAGGCAAAGCCTTGGGCGGAGAAGGAAAAGGCAACGGCGGCGGTACGAAAGGTACAGGCAGCGGCCGTGGCGAAGGCAGCGGATCCGGCAGCGGCGGTGCGAAAGGCGAACATGGCTCCGGCACGGGTGGTGGAGGTGGTGGCAGCGGTACAGGTGCCGGCAGCAGTAAAGGCAATCCGGCAAAAGGAACCTGCCATATTCCAAGACCTCCGTATCCTTCACTATCCACTGAAAATGGTGAAGAAGGCTTGGTTGTTTTGAAAGTCTTGGTTGGTCCCGGCGGTAAAGTGGATTCAATCAGTGTGAATAAATCAAGTGGTTATAGTCGTCTGGATAATGCAGCGCGTAAAGCCGTTAAAGATGGTAGCTGTAATGCAAGCGTTTGGACTGAATTTAAAGTACCTGTCAAATTCACGCTCGAATAAGTATCTAGGCCTAAGCTGATTGATTAGAAAATATATGCTGTTGGGAAATGATTTTAAATGACCCGATAGAAATTTTAATTTTATTTTTAACTTGGAAAAATTATGGATTTAAGTTTAGTTTTCAAATCAGGTGATGTGGTACTGATTGGTGTATTTGTCCTGATGTTGTTGATGAGTGTGGTGACTTGGAGCGTCATTGTGATTCGCTGCATCAAATACCGCAAAGCGAAAAAAGGCAATGCTCAGGTAAAAGAGTTGATGCTGAATGCGTTTACGCTGGCTGATGCCGTACAAAAAGCCAAAGCGGTAGAAGCACCGATGAGCAGTGTTGCCGATGAGTCTCTGCGCGCATACCAAAACTACCGTCAAACGACGAGCAAATCGCTGATTGACGAATTGCCTTTGAACGAATACTTGGTTGTTCACATCCGTAACAGTTTGACCCAAACCATGCGCCAGTTCGACTACGGTATGACCGCTTTGGCTTCTATCGGTGCAACCGCTCCGTTTATCGGCCTGTTGGGTACGGTTTGGGGTATTTACCATGCCCTGATCGGCATCAGCGAAAGCGGTCAAATGAGCATTGCTGCGGTAGCCGGTCCGATTGGTGAGGCTTTGGTATCGACTGCTGTTGGCCTGTTCGTGGCGATTCCGGCCGTATTGGCGTACAACTTCCTCAATCGCGGTACAAAAACCATCGCGCAAGATATGGACGCATTTGCACATGACCTGCATGTCCGCCTTCTGAACCAAAAGGATTAAACCATGGCTTTCGGATCAATGAATTCCGGCGATGATGCGCCGATGTCGGATATCAACGTTACACCTTTGGTGGACGTGATGCTGGTGTTGCTGATTGTATTTATGATTACCATGCCGGTACTGACCCACTCGATTCCTTTGGAGTTGCCGACTGCTTCGGAAAAGGCAGCAAAAGAGGACAAGCAACAGCCTAAAGATCCTTTGCGTTTGAGCATTGATGCCAGTGGTGCTTACGTCGTTGGCGGCGATTCGGATACCAAAGTGGATTTGGCAACGGTAACCGCCAAGCTGAAAGAGGCTAAAGCGAAAAACGAAGATGTGATTGTGGCGATTGCGGCGGATAAAGCGGTTGAATACGATTACGTCAACCAAGCCCTGCAAGCGGCGCGCGAAGCCGGCATCAGTAAAATCGGTTTTGTAACGGAAACCAAAGCGCAATAATCTTTTGAATAAGCAAAGGCCGTCTGAAATTTGAGTAAAGTTTCAGACGGTCTTTTGTTGTATTTGGTAACTATATGTCCAGGCTGTATAATTAGCGGATTAAATTGAATAATGACAATACAGGAACCACTATGACAGAAACCATCGAGCGCGACAGTATGCAATACGATGTCGTGATTGTCGGCGCAGGCCCGTCGGGTTTGTCTGCCGCCATCAAACTCAAGCAGCTTGCCGAAAAGAATGGACGTGAAATCAGCGTTTGCGTGGTGGAGAAGGGTTCGGAGGCCGGTGCGCACTCGCTTGCCGGTGCCATCATCGATCCGATTTCTTTGAGTGAGCTGATTCCCGATTGGAAAGAAAAAGGCGCGCCGCTGACGCGTACAGTGACGAAGGACAGGGTTTTGTTCCTGACCGAGAAAAAAGCCTTCAACTTGCCGGTTACCCCGAATTTCGACAACCATGCGAACTACATCGCCAGCTTGGGCGAAGTTGTCCGCTGGTTGGCAGAGCAGGCGGAAAATTTGGGCGTGGAAATTTATCCGGGCTTTGCCGCCGCCGAAGTGCTGTATCACGAAGACGGTTCGGTCAAAGGCATTGCAACCGGAAATATGGGCGTGGGCAAAGACGGCGAGCCGACCGACAGTTTCCAGCCCGGCATGGAGCTTTGGGCGCAACAAACCATATTTGCCGAAGGCTGCCGTGGCTCGCTTTCCAAGCAAATCATCGAACGCTTCCAGCTCGACCAAAACAGCGAGCCGCAAACTTACGGCTTGGGCATTAAAGAAATTTGGGAAGTGCCGTCTGAAAAACATCAGCCCGGTTTGGTCATGCACAGTGCAGGCTGGCCGCTAGACAGCAAAACCTACGGCGGCTCGTTTATTTATCACTTTGATGACAACAAAGTCGCTGTCGGCTTTGTGGTCGGTTTGGATTATCAAAACCCTTATCTGTCGCCGTTTGAAGAGTTCCAACGTTTCAAAACCCATCCTGAAATCCGCAAAACCTTTGAAGGCGGCCGCCGTATCGCGTATGGCGCGCGTTCGCTGATTGAAGGTGGTTTGCAAAGCCTGCCGAAACTCTCGTTCAAAGGCGGCGTTTTGGTCGGCGATGCGGCGGGTTTCCTCAATATGCCGCGTATCAAAGGTATTCATACTGCGATGAAATCCGCTATGCTCGCCGCAGAAGCCGTGTTCCCCTTGTTGGAAAACCTTGAAGAAGTGGAAAGCTTCGACAGCGGCAAAGAGGCAGTGGATTATCAGCAACGTTTTGAACAAAGCTGGCTGTATCAAGAGCTTTACGCCGCGCGCAATGTCCGTCCGTCATTCAAATGGGGCGTTTACCTCGGCTCAATCTATACCGGTATCGACCAGATGATTTTCAGAGGCAAAGCCCCGTGGACTTTGAAACATCACGGCAAAGACAACGAGCAGCTCAAAAAAGCAGCCGAATGCAAACCGATTGATTATCCGAAGCCCGACGGCGTGTTGACCTTCGACCGCTTGAGCAGCGTGTTCCTTGCCAACCTTGCGCACGAAGAAAACCAGCCCGACCATTTGGTGCTGAAAAATCCGCAGGTCATGATAGACGTAAACTACAAAGAATACGCCTCGCCCGAAACCCGCTATTGTCCGGCCGGCGTATATGAAATCGTCGAAGAAAACGGCAGTCCGCGTCTTCAAATCAACGCTGCCAACTGCGTTCACTGCAAAACGTGTGACATCAAAGACCCGACGCAAAACATCACTTGGATTTGTCCTGAAGGCGCGAGCGGACCGAATTACAGCGGAATGTAATTTACTGTTTTGAAGTCAAAACCTAAAGGCCGTCTGAAAAGTTTCAGACTGCCTCTATCCTATTATTTCATCAATGGAAGCATTATGAACACGCACATTTGGCAGGCAGGCCGATTTGAAATCGCCTTAGACAAACCGAAAATCATGGGCATCGTCAATCTGACCCCCGATTCATTTTCCGATGGCGGCACCTATTCGCAAAATGTCTCAATAGCATTGGCACATGCCGAGCAGCTGCTGAAAGACGGTGCGGATATTCTCGATATCGGCGGAGAATCTATGCGCCCGGGTTCGGATGATGTTTCTCTCGGAGAAGAAGAATGGGCCAGGGTGCAGCCGGTTTTGGTGGAAGTGGCCAAGTGGAATGTTCCCGTCAGCTTGGACACGCGCCACACGGCAATCATGGAAAAAGCCTTGGCGCAAGGCGGCGTCGATATTATCAACGATGTTGCCGCATTGAGTGATGAAGGCGCAGTCGCATTATTGGCGCAACAGCCGAAGACAGGCGTGTGCCTCATGCACATGCAGGGCTTGCCCAAAACCATGCAGCTGAATCCGCAATATCAAGATGTCGTCGAAGAAGTCGCGCGTTATTTAAAAGCACGCGCGGCAGAATGCGTTCGAGCAGGCATTGCCCCTGAACGCATCACGCTCGACCCCGGCTTCTGTTTCGGCAAAAACCTGCAACACAACATTACCCTGATACAACATTTGCCTGAATTGATGGACGCAACCGGATTCCCACTCCTGATCGGCATATCGCGCAAAAGTATGATCGGCGAGCTGACAGGCGAACAAAATGCCGCCAAACGCGTACACGGCAGCGTCGCAGCCGCTTTGGCCACTGTCGCCCGAGGTGCGCAAATCATCCGTGTTCACGATGTCAAAGCAACATCGGACGCTTTGAAAGTTTGGGAAGCATTGGGCATATCGGCATAATGCCCAAATAGAAAACCAACAGGCCGTCTGAAACATTTGCCCGGCATCTTGAACAAGCAACAAGTTATGCTATAATCCGCTTCTACTCTTGACGGGTCTGTAGCTCAGGGGTTAGAGCAGGGGACTCATAATCCCTTGGTCGTGGGTTCGAAACCCACCGGACCCACCAAATATTAAAAATGCCCGAGGCTTTTGGCTTCGGGCATTTTTGTATTTATTGGTTTGTGAAGGGTTGGAATATAATGTCGACAATAGTAATTTGGTTATTTCATCCAATATATTTTTTAGGGAAAATTCTTTTTAAAAAAGAAGGAGTAGTTTGGTGGAGTTATTGCCTTATTTTCTGTTTTGTTTAATATTTTTGTATTTTATTGCAATTATAATTAATTCAGTAATGGTATATAAAATATTAAAATCAGAAGGGGTGGATATAGGTTTTTTTGAATATCTATTTATTGGGAGTATGCAATTTAAATTTTTTAGGGTGCTGTTTGGAATACAAAAAATATCCAATAAATTTTATTTGAAAATATTAAGAATAAATTTTACGGTTGCTATGATTATTCTTATTTTATGGTTTTCTGTTGTCTCATATTTGACGTATTCAGTATAAAAATTAACCTATTAAAAGAAAGTCGTTTATTTAAGCTGCAGAGTTTTTTATAAACCAATGCCGTCTGAAAATCTTAATTTCAGACGGCATTTTTTATTTTTCCGAGTAATACCACATGCGCCTATATCGAAAGGCTGATGATTATTTCGATATGGCTGGACTGTTTTTCAGACGGCCTGAAGACTTAATCAACCATTCGGCTTATTTCGTTGATGGGGATACGCGGGGTATAGAGTATGTCGTAGGTTGGTTTGTCCAAAAGATCTTGCAGGGAGTATTGATCTAAATGGTTGAAGAAAGCTTTGATGGCGCCGGTAATGATGCCGGTCAGTCGGCAGGATGGGGTGATGAGGCATTCGTTGTTATCGCCCATGCATTCGACAACCTGCATCGGCTCAAGATGGCGCACGACTGCGCCGATGTTGATTTTTTCAGGAACATCCGCTAAGCGCAAACCGCCGCCTTTGCCGCGCACGCTGACCAGAAATCCGCCTTTGACTAATGAGGTAACCACTTTCATTAAATGGCTTTTGGAAATATTGTAAGTCTCGGCAATGGTGCTGATATTGACGAGGGTGTCATCATTGATGGCGGTATAAACCAATACGCGCAATCCGTAATCGGTATGTTGGGTCAGATACATGGCTGGCTCTTTAGATATTTTTATTATATGTCAAAAGCGTAGTGTTTGGAGAGGGGCTGTTTGACTTTATGTGGGATTGGGTTTCATAATATCCGAAACATTTGAATTAATCCAGTTTGACAGACTGTTGCCATTATAACGAACTTATGAAACCCTTGAAACGCCACCCTGCATTAATAGAACTTTCCCGTGAGCATCATGGCTCGCTGTCGTTGTGCGTCCGTCTCCTGCGTACGCCGGAGCAAAGCCATCAAGCAGAGCTGGATCCTCATTTTGCGGAACTTGAGCCACATTTTTTGGAGGAGGAAACCATGTTTGCGCCGTATTGGGATAAGGTTGATCCGACGTTGAGGCAGCGTTTTGAAGGCGATCATGCCAAGCTGCGTGCGATGATGGCTCATCCTGAATATATGAATGAATCATGGAATAAGGATTTTGCGGTAACTTTGCGTGATCATGCGCGTTTTGAGGAGCGTGAGCTTTTTCCTGCGATTGAACCTTTTTTGCCTTTGCCTGAGAATGTGTAATAGGAAAGGGAATCGATGGCCGTCTGAAAAGTTTCAGACGGCCTCTGTTGCTGTTTTATTATGATATAAAAATTGAAGGAACCACCATGAACGATTTGTTCAAACATCCTGTATGGGCAATGGCCTTCCGCCCGTTTTACTCGTTGGCGGCTTTGTATGGCGCATTGTCTATATTGCTTTGGGGCTTCGGCTATCAGGGTACGCCTGAATTGCCGGGTTTGTATTGGCATGCCCATGAAATGATTTGGGGCTACGCCGGATTGGTTGTCATTGCATTCTTGCTGACAGCAGTGGCAACTTGGACTGGCCAGCCGCCCACGCGCGGTAAGGCGTTGGCAGGTTTGACCGCATTTTGGCTGCTTGCGCGTTTGTGTGTGTTTATTCCCGGCTGGGGTGCAACGGCAAGCGGCATATTCGGCACGATCTTTTTCTGGTATGGCGCGGTGTGCATGGCTTTGCCGGTAATCCGTTCTCAAAACAAGCGCAACTATGTTGCCGTATTTGCTATTTTTGTTTTGGGCGGTACCCATTTTGCGTTCCATATGAAAATGCAGCCGTTTGATGCCATCGCACTGATGACCGGTTTGCAATCCGGGTTGATTATGGTGGCCGGTTTTATCGGTTTGATCGGTATGCGGATTATCTCGTTCTTTACGTCCAAACGGTTGAACGTGCCGCAAATTCCCAGCCCTCAGTGGGTAGCGCACGCATCGCTTTGGCTGCCTATGCTGACTGCTATGATGATGGCTCATAACATATTGCCGAAATTGGCTGCTTTATGCTCTATTGCTGCAGGTGTGATTTTTACCGTACAAGTATATCGTTGGTGGTATAAAGCCGTACTGAAAGAGCCTATGCTTTGGATTTTGTTTGCCGGCTATCTGTTTACAGGTTTGGGCTTGATTGCTGTCGGTCTTTCTTATTGGATTTCAAGCTTCTTGAATCTGGGCGTACACCTTATCGGCGTTGGCGGTATCGGCGTGCTGACTTTGGGTATGATGGCACGAACTGCGCTTGGCCATACCGGCAACTCTATTTATCCGCCACCTAAAGTGGTTCCTGTCGCCTTTTGGCTGATGATTGCCGCAACGGTTATCCGTGTTTTGGCTACCTTTGTGAGCGGTACGGCATACACGCACAGTATCCGTTGCTCCGCCGCTTTGTTTGCCGTGTCTCTGCTGTTGTACGCATGGAAATATATTCCTTGGTTGATCCGTCCGCGTTCGGATGGTCGTCCGGGTTAACGGTTTGGCAAAATGAAAAGGCCGTCTGAAAAGTTTCAGACGGCCTTTATTTATTGATAATAAAAAAAGCCTTTCAAAGTATGAAAGGCTTTTATTGAAACTGTGGCCTCGCCAACAGGAATCGAACCTGTATTTTACGCTTAGGAGGCATACGTTCTATCCGTTGAACTATGGCGAGGCGGTAAAGGAGGGGATTTTAAACCTTTCCGGCAAAAAAAGACAATAAACCGGCGGCAATTAGAGGGCCGACCGGAATGCCGCCGACAAAGGCAACGCCGATGACGGTACCGATTAATAATCCGGTTACCAAAACAGGCTGTTCGCTCATCAATGGAACGCCGCGTCCGGCAAGCCAGGCAACCAAAATGCCGATAAGGACGGCGGCAATCATTTTGAAATTGATAAACTCGGAAACCGGCGGAATCTGGATTTTACCGGAAACCAGCGGGCTCAATACGCCGATGGTCAGTATAATGATGCCCACTTGCAAGCCGTGTTTTTCCACGAAGGGGATGTATTGCGACAAGGCGGTTTGCTGCATCAACAATAAGACGGCCGCCGAAATCGTAATCGAGTTGTTGTTGCTGACAACGCCCAAAAAAATCAGCGTAACCAGAAACAAAGGGACAAAGCTGAAATTCATCGGATTTAAGATACTCGGGCCAAGGATTCTTTTGCCAGTTGGATCATGGCATCTTTGACTTCGCTGTCAGGCAACACGTTCAATGAAGCGATGGCTTTGTCGACGGCTTTTTTTGCCTCGGAAATCGAATACGGCAAAGCGTCTGAGTTGACGACATAGTCGTGGATTTTTTCAAAATAACTGCGGTCGGCATTTTCCAAAGCATGGCGCACATCGTTTGCTGCCTGCTCGGAGCCGTTTCGCATCAGGTAAATCAATGGCAGGGTAGGTTTGCCTTCTGCTAAATCGTCGCCGACGTTTTTGCCGATTTCTTCGGTTTCGCCTGAGTAGTCCAATACATCGTCAATGATTTGGAAAGCCGTACCGACGTACATACCGTAGTCTTTCAAGGCTTGTTCGTGTTCGGGGGAAGCATTGCCCAAAATTGCGCCGACTTGCGCGGCTGCTTCAAACAGTTTTGCTGTTTTGTATTGGATAACTTGGACATATTGCTCTTCGGTAATATCCGTATTGCCGATGTTCATCAGCTGCATGACTTCGCCTTCGGCGATGATGTTGGTCGCGTCTGCCATCACTTCCAAGATACGCATACTGCCTGAACCAACCATCAGTTGGAAGGCACGTGTATATAGGAAGTCGCCGACCAAAACAGCCGCCGCGTTCCCGAAGAGGTTGTTTGCCGTTTTACGGCCGCGGCGCAACTCGCTTTCATCGACGACATCGTCGTGCAGGAGGGTGGAGGTGTGGATGAATTCCACCATTGCTGCCAGCGAGTACAGTTTTTCATCGTCATGCCCGACTGCTTTGCCTGCCAAAATGGTAATAATCGGACGCAGGCGCTTACCGCCCGCGCTGATGATGTATGTGCCGATTTGCGAAATCAGTGCAACATCGGATTGAACAGCTTGGTTGATGACCGCATTAACTTTGGCAAGGTCATCGGGCAGGTGGCGTTGGAAGTAAGGCAGGTTTTCGAGCATAAAACATTCTCTGTTGATAAAACGGAGCGGGGGCTCCAAGGAATCTGTTTAAACCCGTACATTCGGTCGGGGTAATAACGTTGCATAAAGATATCAGCAATCCAGCGCGTGATTATATCAGTTAAAAAGCATGCAACATATCTTTCAGACGGCCTTTTCACTTGTAAATAAAATAAATTTTGACAAAACAGGCAAATAGAAATAGAATAGCTCGTTTCGCACATGGTGTGCGGAATGTTAACCTAATTCTCATGGAGTTGAGTATGTACGCGGTCGTAAAAACCGGCGGTAAACAATACAAAGTTTCCGTTGGCGAAAAATTGAAAGTAGAACAGATACCAGCCGAACTCGACAGCCAAATCGAACTGACTGAAGTTTTGATGATTGCTGACGGCGAATCTGTAAAAGTAGGCGCACCTTTTATCGAAGGCGCAAAAGTAACAGCTAAAGTCGTTGCTCATGGTCGTGGCGAGAAAGTACGCATTTTCAAAATGCGTCGTCGCAAACACTACCAAAAACGCCAAGGCCATCGCCAAAATTTCACCCAAATCGAAATCGTGGCAATCGCCTAATTTCAAGTAAGTTCAGGAGTATTACAAATGGCAAGTAAAAAAGCAGGCGGTAGCACCCGCAACGGTCGCGATTCAGAAGCCAAACGTTTGGGCGTTAAAGCCTACGGCAACGAGCTGATTCCGGCAGGCTCTATCATCGTTCGTCAACGTGGTACTAAATTCCACGCAGGTGACAACGTAGGCATGGGCAAAGACCACACTTTGTTTGCTAAAGTCGACGGTTACGTTGAATTCAAAACCAAAGGTGCGCTGAACCGTAAAACCGTCAGCATCCGTCCTTACACCGGTTCTGAAGAATAATCGTTTTACGATTGAAAGCCGCATTCCTTTTCGGAATGCGGTTTTTGTTTATTTGACGGTTTTGTCTGTTTGATAAAATCCGTATGTCGTGAAGCTTGATTTATATTAAGGCCAAAGTAAAAACGTGCTTATAATCGATAGCCTTTGTTTTATTCTATTGACTCTTTCTATATAATCTATCAAATGCCTTTGATTTACCCTCTTGTAGCTAAACACAGTAAACTTAAGGCCGTCTGAAAAAATCCGTATCAGTTGAATACAAGGAATTCCTCCCATGAGCTTACACAGTGATATTCTCGTCGTCGGCGCAGGCCCTGCCGGATTAAGTTTTGCCGCAGAGTTGGCCGGAAGCGGTTTGAACATAACCCTGATTGAAAGAAGTCCTTTAGAAGTGTTGCAAAATCCGCCGTATGACGGCCGTGAAATCGCACTGACGCATCTGTCGCGCGAAATCATGCAGCGATTGGGTATGTGGGATTTGATTCCAAAAGACGAAATTTATCCTTTGCGCGATGCCAAAGTGTTGAACGGCCATTCCGATTACCAGCTCCATTTCCCGCAACCGACTCAGGCGCGCGGCGAGCCTGCGGACTGCTTGGGCTATTTGATCTCCAACCACAATATCCGCAAAGCCGCTTATGAAGTCGTGTCCAAATTGGACAACGTCAAGATCCTGACCGGCACCAATGTTAAAGAAGTCAAAACTTCTGACGATGAGGCACAAGTTATTTTGGAAAGCGGCGAAGTATTGACCGGCCGTCTGTTGTTGGCCGCCGATAGCCGTTTCTCGCAAACGCGCCGTCAATTGGGCATTTCTTCCGATATGCACGATTATAGCCGTACCATGTTTGTGTGCCGCATGAAGCATACTCTGTCCAACCTGCATACCGCCTATGAATGCTTCCACTACGGCCGCACCATTGCGTTGCTGCCGTTGGAAGAACACTTGACCAATACCGTGATTACGGTAGACAGCGATAAAGCCGAAACGATTAAAAACATGTCGCCGGAAGAATTGGCAGCCAGCGTGAAAGAGCAACTCAAAGGCCGTTTGGGCGATATGGAATTGGTCAGCACTATTCACAATTATCCTTTGGTCGGTATGATTGCCCAACGTTTCTATGGCAAACGCAGCGCGCTGATCGGCGATGCCGCGGTCGGTATGCATCCGGTTACTGCGCACGGTTTCAACTTGGGTCTGGCAAGTGCCGATCTCTTGGTTAAGTTGGTTCTCGAAGCCGAGCAACGCGGTCAGGATATTGGTGCGAAGAGCCTGCTGGAAAAATACAGTACCAAGCATATGTTCCACGCGCATCCGATTTACCACGGCACCAATATGCTGCTGAAACTCTTTACCAATGAAACTGCTCCGGCGAAACTGCTGCGCGGTTTGGTATTGCGTGCAAGCAATAACTTCCCGCCGCTGAAAAAACTGATTACCAAACAATTGACTGGTTAATTGTTTAAAACATAAAAGGCCGTCTGAACGATTAAAGTTTCAGACGGCCTTGTTTTTTTATCTATTGCTTATTTGGCTAAAACCGATTCGGGCATTTCTTGACGGATGTTTAAGGAAGTCAGTTTTTTGGTCAAGATGCTCAATACGATGCCGTAGGCAGGCAGGAAGAAGAGGGTGCAGATGGCGAGTTTGAACAGATAATCGACAAATGCGATGCCCTGCCAGTTTGCCGCCATAAATTCATCGTTGCTCGCATAAAAGGCAACGGCGAAAAACACCAGCGTGTCCAAAGCGTTGCCGACCACGGTGGAGACAGTAGGGGCAATCCACCATGATTTCAGACGGCGTAATCTGTTGAACACGAAAATATCGAGGATTTGCCCGAGAGCATAGGCGGAAAAGCTGGCCAATGCGATACGGCCGACGAAGGTGTTAAATTCGGTTAACGATGCCCAGCCTGTCCAGTTGCCCTCATGAAAGAGGACGGAGAAAACGTAAGAGAGCAGCAGGGCGGGGAACATTACCCAAAAAATAATCCGTCTCGCCAACGGCGCGCCGAAAATGCGTACGGTCAGATCGGTAGCGAGGAAGATAAAGGGAAAGGAAAATGCGCCCCAAGTGGTAAAGATACCGAAAATTTGAAAGGGGAACTGCACCAGATAGTTGCTGGCGGCAATAATAAAAATATGGAAAAGCACCAGCCAGAAGAGCGCTTTCTTCTGCTGTGCGGCAGTAAATTCGTACATGAGAATCTTTCGGAAGTTTTTCAGACGGCATGAAGCCTTGCAAGATTGTGCAATAGAGAAAATCTTGCAATGAAAGGGCGTTAGGCCGTCTGAACGGGATTATTGTGCATCGTGCTCAAACAGGCGTTTGCGTGCCAAAGCTTCAAACTCTGTGCCTGCTTTGCCGTAGTTGGCAAACGGATGAATGGCGATGCCGCCGCGCGGTGTGAATTCGCCAAATACTTCGATGTATTTCGGATCCATCAGGGCGATGAGGTCTTTCATGATGATGTTGACGCAGTCTTCATGGAAGTCGCCGTGGTTGCGGAAGCTGAAGAGATAGAGTTTCAGGGATTTGCTTTCCACCATTTTGATATGGGGGATGTAGCGGATGTAGATGGTGGCAAAGTCGGGCTGGCCGGTCATCGGGCAGAGGCTGGTGAACTCGGGGCAGACGAATTTGACGAAATAGTCGTTGTTGGGATGTTTGTTGTCGAACGCTTCCAAAATTTCAGGCGCGTATTCGCTCGGGTATTGGGTTTTCTGGTTGCCCAAAAGGGAGATGCCTTGCAGCTCTTCGTTGTTGCGGGACATGAGGTTTCCTTAGTTTTTTAATGTGGGAGGTTTTCGAACCACGGGGTGCGGATTGTAATATAAATTGCATGATTTGTGCGGATTTTATAGCGATGAATCAGCAGGATAGCTTTCAGACGGCCTGTTTTGTATTTTATGAAACCTGTTTTCCGCTTTACAATAGCAGCCAATCAACAGGCCGTCTGAAAGTTTTGTATGTCTTTAGCCCAACCCAAACGTATTCTGATCATCAAATTGCGCCATCATGGCGATGTGCTTTTGAGCACGCCGGTGGTCGATGCGCTGAAAACCCGTTTCCCCGATTGCGAAATCGATATGCTGGTATACGCCGGTACGGGGCAGCTGATTGCCGATAATCCGCAGATTGCGCAGATTTTTACCATTGATCGAAATTGGAAGAAGCTGGGCGTATTCAAACAGTTGGCGTGTGAGAAAAACCTTTTGTCTAAGCTGAAGGCGCGTGATTACGACTGGGCTTTCAATCTGTCCGATCAATGGCGCGCGGCAATAATCGCCAAACTGTGCGCCCGTTGCAGCGTGGGCTTGGACTGCATCAAGCGCGACGGTTTTTGGTGGCGTTTCTGTCATGATTTTATCAACCATGAGCTTGATACCAGCCATCATATCGTTGAAAACCAGTTGAATATTCTCGCGCCGCTTATCCAGCCGGAAGATGTAGCTGATGCCAAAGTGCGCCTTTGGGTGGCACAAGATGCAAGGGAAAGCATGCAGCAGAAATTGCGTGAGCAGGGTTGGAACGGCGAAGATTATGTGTTGCTGCACCCGGGTGCGCGTTGGCATTTCAAATGTTGGGAAGACGGCAAAAACGCCGCCATCGTACAGCTTCTGCTCAACAGCGGGCAGAATGTCGTATTGACTGCTTCTCCCGACACTGTCGAACAATACATGCTTCAGGAAATTATAGGCCGTCTGAATATTCCGGAAGGCAGAAAAGTATATGTGTTGTCCGGATGCTTGAGCCTGCGTGAATTGGCGGCGGCCATTGAGGGTGCCAAACTGTTTGTCGGTGTCGATTCCGCACCGATGCACATCGCCGCAGCTTTGGATAAACCGCAAATCGCTTTGTTTGGCGCGTCATGGGTGGATAAATGGCGTCCGTATTCCGAGCAGGCGGAAGTCATTTATGCCGGCGATTATGCCGAATTGCCGCATCCCGACAGCATCGATACCAACGATCCGACACGTCTGTTGAAAGCGATTCCGTTGCAGGATGTGTGGGACAAAATTTCGGCCAAATTGGAGGCGTTGGAGGCTTAAAACCGCTTACCACGATCCGTTAAACGTTTTAGCTTTGCGCCAAAACGCCCATTTGGAACGGCGGCCGATTTCCAGCGTGCCGCCGTTTTCGCCGTCTGTGGTAATGCATACAGTTTTCAGACGGCCTGAGGCGAGTGCGTCCCATAAAGGCGAAAACCAACGGGTTTCCCAGCTTTCCAAAATATCTTTGTATGCCCAAACATCGCCTGTCTGTAAGGTGGAAACCAAATCGTCTAAGAAGACAAGGCCGTCTGAAACCGTGTTGCCTGTTTCTTGAATCATCTCAAACCAAGCCTTCAAATCATACGGCGCATCGAGTTTGGGCGTATCCGAAAAACGCGCCCATGCGCTGTCTGATGCGACGATATCCGCAGACTGTGTACCGTCCACGTCATTCCACAGCCACAAACCGTTGATTTCCGGCAATCCTTGTTGTTCACGCGCTTGGTTAATCGGATGCGTGTGGAGAAACATTTGGATTTCCGTCTGCATGGCCAACCAAGACACCGCATCTTTGCCGTGTGCCTGACCGTCCATTTCCGGCTGTCCGCACACATCCAAAACACATTCCGCACCCCAATCTTCAATCTTCGGCATACTGAGTAGCCACATGCTTTCGCAAAGCGGCTCGAATTGCCAATCTTTATCTTGATAAAACGCCGACAAATCCGCACATAACCGTTGCGCCTCCTCTTTTGGGATGCCGATAAACTCGCCGCTGATAATGTTGACATGGTGCATGCCCATTTGTTGCCAAACCGGAGAGGCAAAAGCGGCTGTGCGTTTTTGGCTTGTGTGGCGTAAACGTTGCACTTGGGTAATGAGGCTGCCGTTCCACAAATGGCGGCCGTAAAATTCAGACGGCCTGAGTGTTTCTTTGCGTAATATGCCGTAACGCAAAAGACGGTTAAAAGCAGGTAGGGAAAGCGCAGGCACGGATTCGTCGGCAAAGCGGTTGAGCGAGGGGAGGGCGAGGGTCAGCTTCATAAGCGCAAATAGATAGAAAAACCGTTATTTTACGCGACAAATGATGCGTTTCGGAACCTTGCCCTCATGTACTCAAAAAGAGCCGTTCAGACGGTCGGTTTGGAAAAAACGGGCTGTCATGCTAAAATGCGTGGCGTAAATTTCAGAAAAACAGGGTGTAAATCAACACAATAGCCCTGATAATAACGTCAATCTCAAACACGACCTCATTCATTCCGAGTGAAAACCTGATTTTCAGATCGGAAAAAAGACTCAAAGTCCTTTATCCCCAAAACTGTTTAAACCAGCAGGCGGTCGCGGCAGGCCGGATGTGCCGGCATTCTGCAAACTTCAAAAACAGACCGCCCCATTAAGGATAACGCGTGATTAAAAACAAATATTCCATTCGATTCAAAGCAACCCTCTTAGCGTTTCTGCTGCCGGCTTCAGGCATCATGACCGCATACGCCATTACCGATCCTAAACCAGCACAGACCGATTTCAAAGTCGAGCGTATTTCCGAAGAGCTGCCTGCCGTTTATGTGGAAACCAATACCTATCAATCCAGCTATTGGGTGCAAGAAGTTGTCCAAGCCGGCGACTCTTTGGCAGACGTTTTGACGCGCATGGGTGTCAACCAAGAAGACATCAAGCAAATCATGGCGAAAAACAATGCCAACCTTGACATGAAAAACCTGCGGACCAACCAATCCGTCAATATCCGCATCGACTCTTCAGGCCAAGTGACCGACGTTCAATTCTTTACCGATGAAGAATTGGAACGCAACCTGGTCGCTTTGGAAAAAGTCAAAGGCAAATGGCGCATCTCCAATGCCGAAATCGACATGAAAACCATGCCGACCCTGCGCTCCGTACAAATCCGCACTTCCGCCATCGGCGATATGCTCCGTGCCGAAATCCCTTCCGAAGTTTATATCCAGCTCAAAGAAATCTTTGCCGATTCGTTCAATATGAGCGACTTGGGCGAAGGCGATACCGTGCGTCTTTTGTACAACAGTATGTATTTCCGCGGCCAGCAAATGGCGGTCGGCGATATTTTGGCGGCTGAAGTGGTCAAAGACGGCAAAACCTACCAAGCCTATTATTACAGCCAAGGTAAAGGCGACGAAGAAAGCGGTAGCTACTACGACCAAAACGGTAAGTCCCTGCAACAAAAAGAAGGCTTTAATACCGAGCCTGTTGCATACACGCGCATTTCTTCCCCGTTCGGCTATCGTGTCCACCCGGTTCTGCATACCGTCCGTATGCACACCGGTATCGACTATGCCGCGCCGACCGGTACGCCGATTAAGGCTGCTGCCGACGGCGAAGTGATTTTCAAAGGTTGGAAAGGCGGCTACGGCAATACCGTGATGATTCGACATACCAACGGTGTGGAAACCCTGTACGGCCACATGAGTGCGTTCAGCCCTGCCGACGGCAGAGTCCGTGCCGGCGAAGTGATTGGTTTTGTCGGTACAACCGGCCGTTCGACCGGTCCGCACCTGCATTACGAAGCACGCGTCAACGGCCAGCCGGTCAACCCGACTACCGTCGCCCTGCCGACGCCGAAATTGACTCCGACCAATATGGCCGCGTTCCGCAAACAGCAAAAAGATGCCAGCACGATGTTGTCTACCATCCGCTCTTTGCCGGTTTCCGTAGCGCAGCTGGATTAATAAGATAAAGGCCGTCTGAATAAGGTTTCTTTCAGACGGCCTTTTCCATTAAAATCGATACCTCAACGCCCACGTTTACTCAGAGAAAGCTTATGTCTGCTCATCAGCCCATTATCCAATCCCTGCTTGATACCGACCTGTACAAATTCACCATGCTGCAAGTCGTGTTGCACCAATTCCCGCAAACCCACAGCCTCTACGAATTCCGCTGTCGCAACAAAGAGATGGTGTATCCGCTGGCCGATATTCAAGAAGACTTGGAACGCGAACTCGACGCCCTGTGCCAGCTGCGCTTTACGCATGACGAACTCGACTATCTGCGCAGCCTGCGCTTTATCAAAAGCGACTTTGTCGATTATCTCGAACTTTTCCAACTCCAACGCCGCTTCGTCCAAGTCAGCCCTGACGATCAAGGCCGTCTGAACATCCGCATCGAAGGCCCGATGATACAGGCGATGTTCTTCGAGATTTTCATTCTTGCCATCGTCAACGAACTCTATTTCCGCCGCTTGGAAACACCTGCCGTCATCGAAGAGGGCGAGCGCCGTCTGCAGGCCAAAGCGCAACAGCTGAAAGAAATCGCGGCTACACAAAATCCGAATGATCCGCCGTTCCTTATTTCCGATTTCGGCACGCGCCGCCGCTACACCCTCGCATGGCAGGAACACGTTATCCGCACCTTGCTGGAAGCTGCTCCCGACATTGTGCGCGGTACCAGCAACGTTTATCTCGCCAAAAAAATCGGCATCACACCAATCGGCACCATGGCGCATGAGTTCCTCCAAGCCTTCCAAGCCTTGGACGTACGTTTGCGCAATTTCCAAAAAGCCGCGCTGGAAAGCTGGGTACACGAATATCGCGGCGACCTCGGTATCGCCCTGACCGACGTGGTCGGCATGGATGCCTTCTTGCGCGACTTCGATCTGTACTTCGCCAAACTCTTTGACGGCCTGCGTCACGACAGTGGCGATCCTTATGTTTGGGGCGATAAAGCCTACGAGCATTACAAAAAACTCAAAATCGACAGCCGCACCAAAATGCTGACCTTTTCAGACGGCCTCGATATTGAGCGTTCATGGGCGTTGCACCAATACTTCAAAGACCGTTTCAAAACCAGTTTCGGTATCGGTACCAACCTGACCAACGACTTGGGACACACGCCTTTGAACATTGTCTTGAAGCTCGTCGAGTGTAACGGACAATCCGTCGCCAAGCTCTCCGACTCCCCGGGCAAAACCATGACCACCAATAACACCTTCCTCGCTTACCTGCGCCAAGTGTTTGATGTACCGGAGCCGGAAGAGAAAGCCTAAAAACAAAGGCCGTCTGAAATATTCAGACGGCCTTTTAAATTAATCCATATCGCTTTCAGGTAATTCTGCCGAACCCATGCGGCGCAGGATGATATTGGTTTTGTTGTGCATCCGTTTGCTCTTAGGGTGGTCTGCGTAAAACAGCGGAGCCGGAACGCGTGCCGTGAGTTTGGCGGCTTGTTGGCGGGTGAGGGTGGAGGCAGGTTTCTTGTAGAAATACTGAGACGCAGCTTCCGCGCCGAATACGCCGTAGTGCCATTCAATTGAGTTCAGATACAGCTCAAAAATGCGGTCTTTGTCGGTAACGGCTTCCATCATCGCGGTAATCGCCGCTTCTTCGCCTTTGCGGATGTAACTGCGGCTTTCGTTGAGAAACAGGTTTTTCGCCAGTTGCTGGCTGATGGTCGAACCGCCGGCTTTGACTTCGCCGCTTTGCTTATTGCGTTTCATGGCGTATTTGATGCCGTTCCAGTCAAAGCCGCTGTGTTCGGCAAAGTTGGCGTCTTCGGAAGCAATCAGGGCTTTTTTGAGGTTGACGGAAATTTGGTCGTAAGGCACCCAGCGGTAATCCAGCTCGACATCGCGGCCTTCTTTTGCAAACTGGCTCATGCGCATGGACATGAAGGCGGTTTTGCTGGGCGCGACGGCGCGGTAGGTAATGATGTTGCCGTACACATAAGCGTTGAAGAAAATGAAGATGCCGATGGGCAGGGCAATCAGCCATTTGATGATGCGGAACATGGTTACAGGGCTTTCATGTATTCGATAACAGGGCGGATATCGGGCGTAAATC
This sequence comes from Neisseria sp. P0016.S008, assembly GCF_051957775.1. NCBI lineage: Bacteria > Pseudomonadati > Pseudomonadota > Betaproteobacteria > Neisseriales > Neisseriaceae > Neisseria > Neisseria sp. P0016.S008. The sequence continues at coordinate 15,219 of NZ_JBQCWB010000003.1, read as the reverse complement.
CGCGCCAAATATGGTAAGAGGCGGCAGCCTGACCGACCAGCATGCCCAGGCCGTCTGAAACTTTGGCCGCGCCGTTGCTTTGGGCAAAGTTCAAAAACGCCTGCGCCGCTTCGCCGTAAACCATATCGTAGGCAAGGCGGCAGTTGCGGAAAATTTCAGGACTGACGGCAGGAAGCTGACCGCTCAAGCCGCCGGACGTGCCGTTGATGATGATATCAAAACCGCCGTTCAAATCCGCCATCGGGACAGCTTCAATGCCGAAAAGCCGCGCCAATTCCTCGGCTTTGGCGTGGGTACGGTTGGCAATGACGATACGGGCAGGGCGGTGTTCTTTCAAAACTGGAATCACGCCGCGCACCGCGCCGCCTGCGCCCAAAAGCAAAATGGTTTTGCCCTCGATGGCAATATTTTTGACCTGCGTGATGTCGTTGGCCAAACCGATACCGTCGGTATTGTCGCCGCGTATTCTGCCGTCTTCCAACCACACCAGCGTATTGACCGCGCCGGCAGTCAAAGCGCGTTCGGAATGTTCGTCCGCCAGCGCAAAAGCTTCCTGCTTGAACGGAACGGTTACATTCGCACCTTGCCCGCCCTCGGCACGAAACGCCGCAACAGCCTCGGCAAAACCGCTGATGTCGGCGCAAATGCGCTCATATTCGATGGCCGCGCCTTCTTGAAGTGCGAATTGCTGATGGATTTGCGGCGATTTACTGTGTGCAACAGGGTTGCCGAAAACGGCGTAACGTGGGGTGATTTTTATCATTTTATATTCCGAAAGAGGGGAAACCATTTTATAACGGCAGGGTTGAGGATGGAAATGGTAAATCTGGATTTTTGGGTACAACTTTGGTAGGTAAATTTATGCACTTGTGAAAGAACGTAGTTTTTTTACAATGTGTGCATATTTTATTTGTATAAATAAAGGGATATAAAATGAATAAAATGATTTTTTCAGCAATATTGTTGCTGGGTTTTATAGCTCAGGCTTGCGCGTCAGATTGGGTAAAAATAGGCTATGGTGATGATTTTGTTACTTTTGGTGATGTCTCTAGCCGCACTAGAGACAGGGCTTGGTTTGAAACCAGATATACTAAACCTCAAAAACTTTCTAATGGTAAATTTTATATGAGTGAGAAGCAACTATTCGAGTTTTCATGTAATGATAAGTCTTATCGCACTTTGACTGTGGTTTGGTATTCTAGATCAGGTATGCAAGTGGATTTGGATACTTTGTCTCATACTAGAGAGTACATTATTCCAGATACAAGAGGAGAAGTTATGTATGATTTTGTTTGTTTCCATTCTCCTCGATAATATTTTTTAAAATCAACAAAACATCTATGCCGTCCCAGCATTTTTGGAGCGGCATATTTTTAATCACCAAGGGATACAAATGGCAACACGTACTCATTACGATAATTTAAAAATATCGCGTAATGCAACGACACAGGAAATCAAAAAGGCTTATCGGCGATTGGCTCAAAAATATCATCCAGACCGTAATGGTAATTCGGCTGAAAGCCAGCGTATCATGAAAATCATTAATCAGGCATATGCCGTATTGTCAGATCCTGAAAGTCGTCGGGCTTATGATAGAAAATTAATGGAGCAAGAGAGGGAAGAACGAGAAGCAGAACAGGTGAAACAACGGCAACAAGCGTACGAGAGACAGCAGGCATACGAGAGACAACAAGAGCAAGAAAAACGGCAACGGACCAAAGAAGAATATTGGAGGCAGGAAGGCTATCGACAACAAAAAGAAGAGGAAATGTATCGCCAGCAAACGGCTGCTCAAGAAGAAAAAGTAGAAAAAAATGAGGAGAAGGAAGATACAAATGGAGTTTTTTTAGTAATTATAATTTTTATTATAATTGGTTTATTTATTATTGCTATGAGTGGAGAATCACAGATTGATCGCTATGAAGCCACGAATCCAATAGCTCCTGCAAGTGTAGAGGATTCTTTAGATAAGTCTTCATGGGTTAATGAAACGGATGAATCCAATAATTCAGAATTGGAGTTAAATGCAGCAAGTTCTCCTGAGCCCATGCAGGTAGAAATTGAGAATTTGAGGGCGCAACTGGAGGCTGCTAAAGCTGCTTCTGAGGCGGCTGCGGAGCAGCAACGTCAAGAGCAGGAAATATATACTCAGAACAAAATTGCTCAATGTAGGCAAATTGCACGCAATATTGGTTATTACGAAACATTGGCTTCACTCTGTGAGTTTACACCGAAGCGTAGCAATAATGATATTTCGGCTCAATGGAGTGCTGAAGGATGTGGTAATTATATGGACATCAATGAAGCAACGAAGGAAACAGAAAAATCAGCACGCAATTTGGAAGATAAGATTAATCAAATTGATGGAAGCGAATCATATGATAATTTCTGTAAGGGACAGTGGCGATTTTGGAAAGAAATTGATGATGGGAAAAGGTAGTTTTGAGTGATTGATGTAATGTAAAATTGTTGACAATTAAACAGTCTGAAACTATATTTCATTGCGTAAAAACGGGTGCCCTGATGTATTTCAGACGGCCTTACCGTGGTAGAATAACAAATTAAACCCAATCCCTCAGGAGCTGAAGATGTCCATCAAAGACGCTGTAAAACTGATTGAAGAAAGCGAAGCCCGCTTCGTAGATTTGCGCTTTACCGATACCAAAGGCAAGCAGCACCACTTTACCGTACCTGCCCGCATCGTCCTCGACGATCCCGAAGAATGGTTCGAAAACGGTCAAGCGTTTGACGGTTCGTCCATCGGCGGTTGGAAAGGTATTCAGGCTTCCGATATGCAGTTGCGTCCCGATGCGTCTACAGCCTTCGTCGATCCTTTCTACGACGATACCACCGTTGTCTTTACCTGCGATGTCATCGATCCTGCCGACGGCCAAGGCTACGACCGCGACCCGCGCTCCATCGCACGCCGCGCCGAAGCCTATTTGAAATCTTCCGGCATCGGCGACACTGCCTATTTCGGCCCTGAGCCTGAATTCTTCGTTTTCGACGGCGTAGAATTTGAAACCGACATGCACAAAACCCGTTACGAAATCACTTCCGAAAGCGGCGCATGGTCAAGCGGCCTGCATTTGGACGGTCAAAACACCGGCCACCGCCCGGCCGTCAAAGGCGGTTATGCACCGGTTGCACCGATTGACTGCGGCCAAGACCTGCGTTCTGCCATGGTCAATATTTTGGAAGAACTCGGTATCGAAGTGGAAGTCCATCACAGTGAAGTCGGTACCGGCAGCCAAATGGAAATCGGCACGCGTTTTGCCACTCTGGTTAAACGTGCCGACCAAACCCAAGACATGAAATACGTGATTCAAAACGTTACCCACAACTTTGGCAAAACCGCTACATTTATGCCCAAACCCATCATGGGCGACAACGGCAGCGGTATGCATGTTCACCAATCCATTTGGAAAGACGGTCAAAACCTGTTCTCAGGCGACGGCTATGCCGGTTTGTCCGATACCGCCCTTTATTACATCGGCGGCATCATCAAACACGCCAAAGCCCTGAACGCGATTACCAATCCGTCCACCAACTCCTACAAACGCCTCGTGCCGCACTTTGAAGCGCCGACCAAGCTGGCATACTCCGCCAAAAACCGTTCCGCTTCCATCCGCATTCCGTCTGTGAACAGCAGCAAAGCACGCCGTATCGAAGCGCGTTTCCCTGATCCGACCGCCAACCCATACTTGGCATTTGCCGCCCTGCTGATGGCCGGTTTGGACGGTATTCAAAACAAAATCCATCCGGGCGACCCAGCCGATAAAAACCTGTACGACCTGCCACCGGAAGAAGACGCACTCGTCCCAACCGTCTGCGCTTCTTTGGAAGAAGCACTGGCCGCCCTCAAAGCCGACCATGAATTCCTCCTGCGCGGCGGCGTGTTTAGCAAAGACTGGATCGACAGCTACATTGCCTTTAAAGAGGAAGATGTCCGCCGTATCCGCATGGCACCGCATCCGCTGGAATTTGAAATGTATTACAGCCTGTAAAACAGCTGAGGCATTTGAAATAGGAAATCAAAGGCCGTCTGAAACTGGATTGAAGTTTCAGACGGCCTTTAGGCTTGAAATAGATAGGACGCTCGAATTGGGTATGATAGCGAGAAGCAATGAATCATGCTGTTTGAAAGCCTTTATGGAATCATTGCCTTGTGTTAAATTGTGCTAATGAAATCATTTAATCAAAAAGGTTATACAGAATGAAGAAAATAATTGGTTTGGCCATTGCGGCGGCATTTGGTTTGAGCGCGTGCAGTAATTTGGATCACAAAACCGCGCACGAGGTAATGTCGATTTCCAATGACCGTATTTTAAAAGAAGACCACAGCTTTAACATCACAGGCAGCTCCAGGGTATATATCAGCCCATTGGCTGAAGCTGTATTGGCAGATGAAAAGGTAGAAGAGAAAGCTAAAGCGGAAGTAGAGGATGCCAAAGCAAAAGCGGAGGATGCTATGGCGAAAGCAGAGGATGCGGCAGCCTCTATGGAAAACACTCAAGAAGAAGATAATCCTTTGAAGCAGGAGTTTTCTGAACAAGAAGAAGCCGAGTTCCGCAATGCAATGCTTGATGCCTTGCCGGATGGCACCATTGCACAAGTTGCCATTAATTATCTGGATAAATATCCCGCTATATCAAGCTACATAGAACGGACTCATTTGAATTATGAGGTGGCTGTTGACCTATCAACGCGTCAGTTTGAGATGATTCCTGAATTGGCCATCAACAACCACAATGAAAAACTTAGTATCAAACTTCCTATGAAACTGGATGCGGAAAAATGGGAAATTTATATGGATCCGCCTGCCAGTGCTGCTGCCATTATTAGTGTGTACACCGATGAGAAAATCGGCAAACGTTTGATTAAAGAACCTTTAAAAGTGAGTTTGAAAGATAGTACTGATTTGAAAGGCGTGCCTTTTGATCATATCGCTGAAGCGGCAATGCGTGCTTGGTTGAGCATTAATAAGTCTCTACCTGCTGATGCATATGTATTCAAAGAAATGGATGAATTTGGTAAATCACACAAAGCACGTTATCGAGTGCGTTATGTCATGAAGCCTGAATATGATCCTATCGTAATGAAGGCAATGGCTAAGGCTTTTGATGAAGAGTTGTCGAAATTGCAGAAAACGCCACAACCTGGATCAACAGAAGAAGAGTATCAGAAAGCAAAAGAAATTTTCAGTGCATTCACTAGTTTAAGCGAAAGTATTCAACCGCTTAACTTTAAACGGGTATTCGGCAAAAATCCTGTTACTGACTATTATCTCGACCGCAAAGGCCGTATGTTGGCTTCCCGTATGTATTTGCAAATCAATGGGATAGATAAGGCCATCAATATTGTTGGCGACAGCGTGTACAGCAATTACGGCAAACCAGTCTTCAAATTTAATCCGCAAGGTAAAGGCATTACTTGGGAAGAGCTGAAAGAGTCTTTCAGTTCGAATAAAAAAGAAGACGATTAAAGCCTCAGGCCGTCTGAAAGGATATTTTCTGTTTTCAGACGGCATGTTTGATAAGGAAAACCATGTTTGCAAATTTTGATTTAGGCGTATTTCTGCTGGCAGTATTGCCCGTGTTGTTGGCCATTACCGTGCGCGAAGTGGCACGCGGTTATACGGCGCGGTATTGGGGCGACCATACCGGCGAGCAGTTTGGGCGTTTGACCCTCAATCCGCTGCCGCACATCGACCCTGTCGGTACGATTGTCGTGCCGCTGGTGTGTCTGATGATAGGCAGTTTTCTGTTCGGCTGGGCGCGTCCTATGCCCATCGATTCGCGCAATTTCCGCGATCCGCGCCGTGCGTGGCGTTGGGTGTCGATTTCAGGTCCGATTGCCAATCTGATTTTGGCGTTCTTTTGGGGCTTTGTCGTCGTATTTTCCGCGCATGTGCCTGAGTCTTATCAAGCGCCATTGGTGCAGATGGCTGGTTACGGCGTGATGGTGAACTCGATTTGGGTCGCGTTCAGCCTGATTCCGATTTTGCCTTGGGACGGCGGTATTTTTATCGATACCTTCCTTAACGCCAAACAGTCCATGCAGTTCCGTAAAATCGAGCCATACGGCACATGGATTATCCTGATCCTGTTGTTTACCGGCCTGCTGGCCAAACTGATTTGGCCGATTATCGCCATGATTCAGGCCGCAGTGCAGATGGTGGTCATGCTGTTTATTTAAATGTTGTGGCTTAAAAGGCCGTCTGAAGCTCAGTTTCAGACGGCCTTTTCATTGTGCAACATGTAAATACGATTGGAAAAGTTGCTTAAAAATTGTACAATTTCAGCCCTTTCAATTTGGCGCAAACATCATGCACATCGGCGGCTATTTCATTGACAACCCCATCGCACTTGCCCCCATGGCAGGCATTACGGACAAACCGTTCCGCCGGATTTGCCGCGAGTTTGGCGCAGGGTGGGCGGTATGCGAAATGCTGACCAGCGATCCGAGCTTGCGCCATACCAAAAAAACCTTGCGCCGTAGCGATTTTGAAGGCGAGGGCGGAGTGGTGGCCGTGCAAATTGCCGGCAGCGATCCGCAGCAGATGGCAGAAGCCGCGCGTTACAACGTCGGCTTGGGCGCGCAGGTGATTGACATCAATATGGGCTGCCCGGCCAAAAAAGTCTGCAATGTGCAGGCGGGCAGCGCATTAATGCAAAACGAGCCTTTGGTTGGCGAAATCTTGGAAGCCGTTGTCAACGCGGTGGACGTACCCGTTACCCTCAAGACCCGTTTGGGCTGGCACAATGAACATCAAAACTTGCCGACCATCGCCAAAATCGCCGAAGAGTCAGGCATCGCAGCCCTTGCCATCCATGGCCGTACCCGTACGCAGATGTACAAAGGCGAAGCACGTTACGAACTGATTGCCGAAACCAAAGGCCGTCTGAACATCCCCGTTTGGGTCAACGGCGATATCACTTCGCCGCAAAAAGCCGCCTCCGTCCTCAAGCAAACCGCTGCCGACGGCATCATGATAGGGCGTGGCGCACAAGGCAGGCCGTGGCTTTTCCGTGATTTAAAACATTACGCCGAACACGGCGTTTTGCCGCCAGCCTTGAGCTTGGCAGAATGCAACGCCACCATTTTGAACCATATCCGCGCCATGCATGAATTTTATGGCGAAATTGCCGGCGTGCGCATCGCCCGCAAACACATCGGCTGGTACATCGACGAAATGCCCGACGGTGAACAAACACGCCGAGAAATCAACCGCTTGGACAGCGCCATGGCACAATACGATACCCTTGCCACCTATCTTGAGACGCTTTCAGAGAAAACCGACCGTTGGGTATGCCATTATCGGGAAGGCTAAAGAGTTTCAGACGGCCTCATCATCTAAAAACAAATCTACAGAAAGACATCACGATGAATCAAACGACTACTGACATTGCGCAATGTATCGAACAAAACTTACGACAATACTTCAAAGACTTGGATGGTACGGAACCTTGCGGCGTGTACGATATGGTGTTGCACCAAGTTGAAAAGCCGATGCTTGCCTGCGTGATGGAGCAATGTGGCGGCAACCAGTCTAAAGCTGCCGTTATTTTGGGTTTGAACCGCAATACCTTGCGTAAAAAATTACAACAGCACGGTATGCTGTAATACTGCAGGGAAACCCGTCCTGACGGTCGAAGGAGAAATAACAATGCAAAATTCGAATAAATTAAATATCCATTTCATCTTGCACGAGGCATTTGAAGTGCCGGGAGCATATTTGAAATGGGCGCAATGGCGCGGACATAACATCAGTGCAACCAAAGTGTACGAAAGGGAAGCTCTGCCTGATAATGTGGACGATATAGATTTTTTGATTGTAATGGGCGGGCCGCAATCGCCTGATGAAGACAGACAGGCATTCCCGTATTACTACCCCAAATCCGAGCTGCGCCTGATGTGTCAGGCGATGGCGGCGGATAAATATATTGTCGGCGTGTGTTTGGGTGCGCAGCTTTTATCCGTTGCCTACGGTGCGCGCCACACGCGCAGCCCTGAGCGTGAAATCGGCATTTATCCGATTGAACTGACGGCGGAAGGTTTGGCGGATACCCATGTTTCCCTGTTGGGCAAAACCCTGAATACCGGCCATTGGCACGGCGATATGCCCGGTTTGACGAATGAGGCGGTTGTGTTGGCAACCAGCAAAGGCTGTCCGCGCCAGATTATCCGTTTTGCGCCCAAACATTATGCCTTCCAAGCCCATTTGGAGTTTGACCGCGAAGCCGTCGGGATGCTGATTGCGGCGGACGGGCGCGAAAATGTGGCCGAACAAAGTCAAGCCCAAACTTATGTCCAACATCCGGATAAAATCGAAGCGGCGGATTTTGGTGAAATGAATGCCAAACTTTTCGACTTTTTGGATTCGCTGACACAATCAAAATAAAAACAGCTTGAAAAGGCTTCAGGCCGTCTGAAAGCCAGAGAAGAAACGATTAATTTTTTGCCATGAGTTGAACCATGCTTTACCAAATACTCGCACTGTTAATCTGGGGCAGCTCGTTTATCGCTGCCAAGTATTCCTACGAGATGATCGACCCGACGCTGATGGTTGAGACGCGGTTGTTGATTGCCGCGTTGATGGTGCTGCCGTCGTGCCGCCGTCATTTGGGTAGGATTCCGCGGAGCGAGTGGAAACCGTTGCTGTGGATTTCCTTTGTCAACTACGTTGTCGTTTTGATGCTCCAGTTTATCGGTTTGAAATATACATCCGCTGCCAGCGCGGTTACCATGGTGGGGTTGGAGCCTTTACTGGTGGTCTTTGTCGGTCATTTCTTCTTCAACGACAAAGCCAAACTTTACCACTGGATTTGCTGCGCGGTGGCGTTTGCCGGCGTGGGCATGATGGTAATGGGCGGTGCAGAAGAGGGCGGTACGATTGACTGGTTCGGCTGTCTGCTGATTTTGCTTGCGGGATTGGGTTTTGCTGGTGTGATACGTCCGAGCCAGCAGATGATTGCCCGTATCGGTGCGCCCGCATTTACCGCAGCTTCCATGGCAGTGGCAGCGGTGTTGTGTCTGCCGTTTTCGCTGGTGTTGGCAGACAGCTATCAAATCAACTGGTCATGGGGCGGTACGCTGTCGATTTTGTATATGGGGATCGGTTGCAGTTGGCTTGCCTATCTGTTGTGGAACAAAGGCATGAACAAAGTCCCAGCCAACGTCTCCGGCCTGCTGATTTCGCTTGAGCCTGTCATCGGCGTTATCATGGCGGTGTTACTTTTGGGCGAACATTTAAGTGCCATGTCTGCGATGGGTATTACCGTCGTTATTGCGTCCACTTTTGTCGCCGGTATGTTGTCGCGTGTCAGCAATAAACACAAAAAGGCCGTCTGAAAACGGTTTCAGACGGCCTGAAGTCAGCAGTACTTTTTCAATAAAACATTTTGGGAAAATTTCTATGAAACGCATTATATCCCTACTTTTGCTTGCCTGTCCTGTCTTGGCGTCGGCTGCACCCGATAACGACAAAGCCGCCGTACAGGCCGTCATTGCCAAGTATTACAACCGACCGCTTGCCGCGCACAAATGCCAGCTTACCGAGCCGCCGAAAGACAGTGAGACAGCATCTGACAATATTATGTATTGCATGAAACCCGTTGCCGACCATACCGTAACGCGCAACGGCAAAGCCACGCGCTATGTGCTGTACACAGGTTTTGCCTACGATATGGAACAAAAAGTAAAACAGGACGCGCATGCTTCTTCGGGTCTGGCGGAATTGTTTGTTTTGGAGAAAGCAGACGGTAAGTGGGCAATCAAACAACATGGAAGCGATGAAATTGGCGCATGGGGGGATGTGCCGGAGAATAAGGATTGGCGGTTTGTCCAGATGGGTGAGCAAAACTGGGGCTACACTGTCGAATCAGGTTATACAGGTCAGGGTGAAACGACAACCGGAGAAAATTTCCTGTTTACCGATAATAGCAACCGTGTCCGTAAAAGCTTAATTATCAACGGTAACGATAACGGCGCGTATTACGGCAATTGCGATGAATATAAAGGGCGTGAAAAACGAAACTGCAAAGACAGATATACCAGCCTGGAAGCCAAAATTGCTTTTGACAAAAGCCGTCCTGTCGTATCCGGCGTATGGGCGTTAGTTGCAAAACTCAGCGGCGTATCTGGAAAGAAAAAATATAAAAATCAAAAATATGTAATTCCATACAATGGCAAAACCCACGTCGCCCCCAAAAACTATCCCTTAGGCGGACAATAGTTCCCTCAAAAACGCTTTTATCAAACCATTACTACCTCAAATCAAATCCCGTGAAAGAAACGCATAAACTTTGGGCCGCCCTCATCATTACCGGCATTATCGGCGGCATGGTCGGCATTGTATTAACCGAAATCATGCATACGATTCAACATCTTGCCTATGGTTACGGTTCAGACGGCCTATACGTTTCTTTCCGCGAGGGCGTATCGCAGGCAAGTCCGGAACGACGTATCGGCGTGATGGCCTTTTGCGGCGTGCTGGTTGGTTTGGGGTGGTGGTTGCTCAAACGCTACGGTAGGCCGCAACCGAGCATTAAAGCCGTGGTTAAAAATCCGCTTGCCGGTTTTCCATTTTTTGAAACCGTCAGCCATGCACTGTTGCAAATCATTACCGTCGGGCTGGGTTCGCCGCTCGGCCGCGAAGTTGCGCCGCGCGAAATGACCGCCGCTTTCGCCTCAGTCGGTGTCAACCGTTTCGGGTTGGGCGAAGACGACGCAAGGCTGGTCATTGCTTGCGCCTCGGGTGCAGGTTTGGCGGCCGTGTATAACGTGCCGCTCGCCTCCACACTTTTCATCCTCGAAGCCATGCTGGGCTTGTGGACGCAGCAAGCCGTCGCCGCCGCATTGCTGACTTCAGTCATCGCCACCGCCGTCGCGCGCATCGGCTTGGGCGACGTGCAGCAATATCATCCTGCCAACCTTTCCATCAACACCTCATTACTTTGGTTTTCCGCCATCATCGGCCCGATACTGGGCGCAACTGCCGTCTTTTTCCAGCGTACCGCCCAAAAGTTCCCCTTCATCAAGCGCGACAACATCAAAATCATTCCCTTGGCCGTCTGCATGTTTGCACTCATCGGCGTGATTGCCGTTTGGTTTCCCGAAATTTTGGGCAACGGCAAAGCAGGCAACCAACTGACCTTTGGCGGATTGATCGACTGGCAACACAGCCTTGAGCTGACCGCCGTCAAATGGCTGGTTGTCTTAATGGCGCTGGCGGCAGGCGCATACGGCGGCCTGATTACCCCGTCCATGATGCTCGGCAGTACCATCGCCTTTGCCGCTGCAGCCGCGTGGAATAGTTTTTTCCCTGAAATGTCGTCCGAAAGCGCGGCCGTTGTCGGCGCCGCCGTTTTCCTCGGCGTTTCCCTCAAAATGCCCCTGACAGCCATAGCCTTTATTTTGGAGCTCACCTACGCCCCCGTTGCCTTACTCATGCCATTATGCACAGGCATGGCAGGCGCAGTATGGGTGGCAAAGAAAATGGGATTTAAATAGGCAAAAGCAAAAGGCCGTCTGAAACCAAGTTTCAGACGGCCTTTTACAATAAAATTGTTAACAATATTTGCAAAACCTACTGCCAAAAATGCGAAACTGGGGGATAATACCGCCCTGAAAATTCATCCCATACTGATTAAACCTTCAACAAAGGAAATCCAAATGTCTTCCATCAAACGCGCCCTGATCAGCCTATCCGACAAGACAGGCGCAGTCGAATTTGCCCAAACCCTGACCAAGCTCGGTGTTGAAATCCTCTCTACCGGCGGTACAGCAAAGCTCTTGGCTGATGCAGGCGTTCCCGTTATCGAAGTTGCCGACTATACCGGCTTCCCCGAAATGCTCGACGGCCGCGTGAAAACCCTGCATCCGAAAATCCACGGCGGCATCCTCGGCCGTCGCGATTTGGACGAACACGTCGCCAAGATGGAAGAACACAGCATCGGCAACATCGACCTCGTGTGCGTCAACCTCTACCCCTTCGCCGCTACCATCGCCAAACCAAACTGCACACTGGAAGACGCGATTGAAAACATCGACATCGGCGGCCCGACCATGGTGCGCTCTGCCGCGAAAAACTGGAAACACGTCGCCATCGTTACCGACACAGCCGATTTCCCCGTTATCGCCGCCGAACTCGAAGCCAACAACGGCGCATTGAGCGACAAAACCCGTTTCAACCTTTCACGCAAAGCATTCAGCCATACCGCCCAATACGACGGCATGATTTCCAACTACCTGACCTCGCTTTCAGACGACGTCTTGAGCGGCCAGCCCCAAATCGGCGAATTTCCAAGCCAGTTCAACCAAAGCTGGATTAAAGTGCAAGACATGCGCTACGGCGAAAACCCGCACCAACGCGCCGCGTTCTACCGCGATATTTACCCAGCCGCAGGCAGCCTTTCCGCCTACAAACAGCTGCAAGGCAAAGAATTGTCGTACAACAACATCGCCGATGCCGATGCCGCATGGGAAGCCGTCAAATCCTTTGACTCACCGGCCTGCGTGATTGTGAAACATGCCAATCCGTGCGGCGTAGCCATCGCCTCCAATACCCTGGATGCCTACAAACTCGCCTACGCTACCGATACCACCAGCGCATTCGGCGGCATCATCGCCTTCAACCGCGAAGTGGACGGCGAAACCGTCAAACAAATTACCGACAACCAATTTATGGAAGTCCTCATGGCGCCGAAGTTCACCGCCGAAGCCCTCGAAATCGCCGCTGCCAAGAAAAACGTGCGCGTATTGGAAGTGCCGCTTGAGGCAGGTGCCAACCGCTTTGAACTCAAACGTGTCGGCGGCGGACTATTGGTACAAACCCCCGACATCCACCGCCTCAACCGCGCCGATTTGAAAGTCGTCTCCAAACGCCAACCGACCGAGCAAGAATGGAACGACCTGATGTTTGTTTGGAACGTCGCAAAATACGTCAAATCCAACGCCATCGTCTTCGGCAAAGGCGGCCAAACCTACGGCATCGGCGCAGGCCAAATGAGCCGCGTGGACAGCACCCGCATCGCCGCCCGCAAAGCTCAAGATGCCAATCTCGACCTCAACGGCGCATGTGCCGCTTCCGATGCCTTCTTCCCATTCCGCGATGGCGTAGATGTCATTGCCGAGCAGGGCATCAAAGCCATCATCCATCCGGCAGGCTCCATGCGCGACCAAGAAGTCTTTGACGCAGCGGACGAACACGGCATCGCCATGGTTATAACCGGCATCCGCCATTTCCGCCACTAATAAGCTGATATAAAATAAAGGCCGTCTGAAAACAAAGTTTCAATATCATGAAACCCATTTTCAGACGGCCTTCTTCAATCATCAAACAATTTAGCGGACTAACTGCAAATCAGGACAAAACAACCAAGTTCCAGCCAGCCCGATTAATGCAGCAACACGACGCCACACAACCCTAAAACCAACCCACTCAGAGAAAAAACATGAAACACATCCTCCTCATTCTTACCCTCGCCACACTCACCGCCTGCGCCTCCAGCCACACCGGCGGCTACGGCTATGCCGGCAACAACGGCGCCTCCGCAGGCGTGACCCAAACATTCCGTTGGTAAGGCCGTCTGAAAAACAACATAGTTTTCTACAATAGAGAACAAACAAATCCCAAACGTAAAGGCAAGTTTTACACTTGCCTTTTTAACGCCGTCCATCGGCTTAATAGCGCATAAATTCGTATCATTTGTTCACTATTTATATGTTAGGAAACGTAAAAGGCCGTCTGAAAACAGGCAATACAAACCCGTTACACGTTTCAAGCCGATCTTCAATACAAATTTCATTAATTCTCTAAATAAAAGCCCATATTTAAATCTATCACCAAAGAAACTATTTAAATCATATATTATTCAGTAATCATTATTGTTTGAGAATAAAAAAGTAAAATCAAATAGCTAGAAAAGCCGTTTAAAAAAAGCAACAAGTAAATTTAACGGGCATGACCGTTGAGGCCGAAAAAGTAACACTTTATCGGAAGAGTTGATTTACGAAACCAAACGCATATAAAATTTGGACAAGGATTCCGAATGCATTGAAAGAAGCTGACAAAAAGTGACTTGTTAAGAAACAAGCTGACAAAAAACGGCACATCGTTTCCCAAACTTCACAAGCTTCCCAAAATGTATCAGCATAAAATCCCATAAAACAGGCTTTTAGCTGCTATTCGGCCGAGTGGAGACTTTTGGCACGGGAATTGCATACAGGAGATTACGGCATGAAACCGCATAAAGGGGAGACTCTGAAATGCGGCAAATGTGTGGACAGGCGGTTTACAGCCGAGCAACACGTCCCAAAAGAAATCAAACCCCTTACAGGAAAATCGATATGAATAAAGTCTTTAAAGTCATTTGGAACCACGCGACCCAGACATGGACCGCGGTTTCCGAAATCAGCCATGCACACGGCAAAAAATCCGCTTCTGACAAGCGTAAAGCCGTAGCTGCTGCAGTGGTTGCAGCAGGTGCTTTGATGGCATCTAGCGGAGCAGAGGCCGATGTAAGATTGGGAGGTAGCGCAGTAAACATCACTCCTGATGGCACTTACAACGGTTCTAACAGAAACGTTGGTGTGAACTCTGTTGTAGTGGGTTATCAAAATACTGCCAGCAGCCAAGATGGCACTATCGCTTACGGTGCTAACAATACTGCGACTGCAAACGCAGCATTGGCTGTGGGTAATAACAATATCGCAACCGGCGGCGCATCGACTGCAATGGGTGTAAGCTCTGTTGCAAGTGGCGAAGCTTCTGTTGCAATCGGTAATGTAGCCCAAGCAACGCAAATTCGTGCGACTGCAGTAGGTAACCGTGCAACTGCTACTCAAGACTCCGCAAGTGCTTTTGGTAACCGTGCAAATGCTGGTGCACAATTTGCAACAGCTATTGGTGATAACTCCAATGCAAATGCTGCTGCAGTTGCTGTAGGTACGCATGCAAACGCTGAAAAACAAGATTCTATCGCTATTGGTAACAACGCTCACGGTGCTTGGACCAATGCTATTGCTGTCGGTAAAGATAGCGTAGCAAAACAAGACCACGCGATTGCAGCAGGTACTAGCGCAAATGCGTCAGGTATTCAAGCCGTCGGCGTTGGTTCATATACAAAAGCAGAAGGTAATCTGACAGTTGCAGTTGGTCCATATGCGCAAGCCAATAAAGAAGCTGCAGTTGCTGTAGGTTCTAACGCTACTGCT
>NZ_JBQCWB010000002.1:104076-397548 GCF_051957775.1 Neisseria sp. P0016.S008 | reverse complement strand
CGGAATCAACCATGGCCAAATCAGGGTTGGCGGCGTAAACGGCGGCGATTTCAGCTTCAACGGCTGCGCGGGTGTCCGCATCCAGTTTGTCCAAATTGGCAAGCAGGTTGCCGAAGCCGTTGTTGACGTTGACACCTGCGGCAGCCAATTTGTCGCCGAATTTTTCAAAGACAGGCGCGAAGAATACTTTGACGGCGTGTCCGAAGATAATCGGGTCGGACACTTTCATCATGGTGGCTTTCATGTGCAGCGAGAACAATACGCCTTTTGCCTTCGCGTCTTTGACTTGCTCGGCAAGGAAGGCAAGCAGGGCTTTTTTGCTCATTACGGTCGCGTCAATGATTTCGCCGGCTTTCAGGGCAACAGGCTCGCGCAGCTCTTTTTTGTTGCCTTGTTTGTCGGTGAATACGATGGATACGGAAGTCGCTTTAGGTACGGTAACGGATTGTTCGTTATGGAAAAAGTCGCCGCTTTGCATGGTGGCAACGTGGGTTTTGGAATCTTTGGTCCATGCGCCCATGCTGTGCGGATGTTTTTTCGCAAAGTTTTTCACTGCTTTAGGTGCGCGACGGTCGGAGTTGCCTTCACGCAGGACAGGGTTTACCGCGCTGCCTTTGATGCGGTCGTAGCGTTCGCGTACGGCTTTTTCTTCATCGGTTTGAGGGTCGGCAGGATAGTCGGGAACGGCAAAGCCTTTAGACTGCAATTCTTTAATCGCGGCCGTCAGTTGAGGTACGGATGCACTGATGTTCGGCAGTTTGATCACGTTTGCATCGGGTTGTTTCACCAGTTCGCCCAATTCGGCAAGCGCATCAGGTACGCGTTGCGCTTCGGTCAGGTATTCTGGGAACGCCGCCAAAATACGGCCGGAGAGAGAGATGTCGCTGGTTTTGACATCAATATCGGCGTGGCGGGTAAACGCCTGCACGATTGGCAACAGGGATTGAGTGGCCAATGCAGGAGCTTCGTCGGTGTAGGTATAGATAATGGTGGATTTAGTCATGGGATTATTCTCTATGTAGGTTAAGTTTTTCTTTTCGGGCACATCGCGAGAAGAAACGTGCTAAGCCTATTATGGCATATTTCGGCGGATTTGGTTGTTGTTTTGATGTTATTGTTTTTTAAGTTGCGGAAAAGAAAAAGGCCGTCTGAAAAGACAGCCTAAATATAAGGACTTATCCGATAATCAAAACGGCATTGCTGCCGCCGAAAGCGAATGACGAGCTGGCGGCAATGCGTTTTTCAGACGGCCAGCGGCTGTTGCCGTCGGTCAAAGCGATGTTGGGCAGCTCGGAATCGGGTACGTTGTCCCATTGTTGCGGCGGCAGTTTGCCTTCCGGATTGTATTGGCGGTTGGCCATCAACCAGGCAAATGCGGCTTCAATCGCTCCGGCTGCTCCCAAGGTATGGCCGGTGGACGGTTTTGTTGAGGTGCAAAGGGTGTGGCTGCCAAACACTTCGGCAACGGCTCGGCTTTCCATGCTGTCGTTGTGCTGCGTTCCGGTGCCGTGCAGATTGATCCAGCCGATGTCTTCCGCTTTCAAACCGGCTTTATCCAATGCGGCCTGAAAAGATTGGGCAGCACCCAAACCATCGGGGCGGGGCGAGGACATATGGTAGGCATCGCTGCTTGCACCATAGCCCAGCAACTGCATTTCGCCGTCAAAATCTGCATCGCGCGTCATTACGAAAAATGCGGCCGCTTCGCCGATATTGATGCCGTTGCGGTTGGCGGAAAAAGGCTTGGCGATGCCGTCTGAAAGCACTTCCAAAGAGGCAAAACCATTAATCGTCAGCGGAGAAAGTGTATCCGCGCCGCCGCAAATCACGGCATCACACAATCCGGCACGAAGCAGTCGGGCTGCGCTGATGAGGGCGCGTGCGCCGGAGGTGCAGGCGGTGGAGACGGTATAGCGCAAGCCGTCCAAGCCGTAAACTTGGGCGATAAATTCGGAGGGAGAAGCCATGGTGTGTTGCAGCTGTTTGAACGGAACATCCGTCCATTCACCGCCTTGGACAACATGTTGGAACAAGGGGATATTTTCGTCTGCACCACTGGTGGATGTACCGGTAACGACAGCAACCCTTTCTTTGCCGTAACGGGCAATGGCTGTCTGAATCAGTCCGTCTATTTGCGAAAGCGCGTGCAGGATAAGCTGGTTGTTGCGGCTGCGATGCGCTTCGGGAATGTTGTCAGGCAGAGGCATCAGGGTTTCTTTGACTGCACCGAAAGCATGCGTTTTACCTTTTACCCATTGGTCTGAAAAAGTCAGGGGCGTGTTTTCAGACGGCGTGAGTAAGGCATCGGCATGAGCTTGCAAGCCGCTGCCCAATGCGCTGGTCAGTGCCGGACGGCTGAGATAAACAGGAGTATTCATGAATTAGTCTTCTGCAATCGGGCTGACCGTCCAGAAAGTTTGGTCGGGGAAGCCGATAAGGAATTGTTCGGAATGGTGGGCGACACACCACAAATCTCGCTCGCGGTAGCTGAATACCGCGCCCTTGCCGTTAGGGCAGAAGCCTTGATTAGTAGCATTTTGTTGGCGGGCTTCAGGGTAAAGCGTGGCGGCGTGTTCGGCGGCCAAAAGCGGCAACAGGGCGGCAAACAATCGGCGTGAACTGGCATTAGGCATCACAAAGCCGTCATTTTTCCAACCTTTGGTGCTGACCGATTGACGCGATACCGGCGCACCCAGTGCATCGGTTTGGACAAAGCGGATGCCGTCTGAATGAGGCTCGACTGCCAAGAGATTGGTTTGAACGGTTTGCCCCGCCGCATTGGTCTGCTCGAGTTTGAACCATTGGCCTTCTTTAGAAAGCGACGGCAGCGTTTGCGGATGAGGGAGCGAGGTCGCGCATGCTGAAAGCAGCAGTGCGGCAAGCAAAGGGATAAATCGCATAAGGTTTTATCTATCGGTCAAAATAATTTAATGGTATGGATGAAGTTTCAGACGGCCAGTTCTGTTCTCAGTCTAGGCCGTCTGAAAGACATTCATCCTTATTCTACCTTCAAATCGCCCACCAATGCGGCAAGTGTGGACAAGCGTTGCTCGGATTTTTCCACGAATGGATTGTTCGTGTCCCAAGCGTAGCCTGCCAGAATAGATGAAATCATACGGCTGATTTCAGGACTGCGGTTGGGCGCGTAGATGGCATTTTGGAAGCGGAAATCGTACCAACCGTTTACATAAGTGCGGAATGCGTTCACGCCGATCATCAGTTGGTCGGCAAATTCAGTTTGCCAATCGGCCGCTTCGCCTTTGAGCTGTTTGCCCAGTAAATCGGCAGCCAATTTGGCAGAGTGTAAGGCAATGGTCACGCCGGAGGAGAAGACGGGGTCGAGGAATTCGGCGGCGTTGCCCAAAAGGGCGAAATGTTTGCCGTATAAGGTTTTCACGTTGGCAGAGTAGCCTTGGATAGAGCGGAACGGGAAGTCGTTTTCCCAAACGGCTTTATCTAAAATTTCCGCCAGCATCGGGCATTCGTACACAAATTTTTTCAACACGACTTCTGATTCGCCTGCCAGTTTGTCAGGCGTACCAACAACGCCGATGGAGCAGCGGTTGTCGCCGAAAGGAATCAGCCAAATCCAGACATCGCGATGTTCAGGATGCGTGTTGATCAGGATTTTGTTGCGGTCGAATTTTGGGCTGGTGATGTTGTCGTCGATATGCGTGAAGTGGGCTTGGCGCGGAGGCAGTTCGGACGGGCTTTCCAAGTCCAAAAGGCGGGGCAGGACGCGGCCGTAACCGCTGGCATCTAAAACAAATTTGGCGGTCAGTTCATAGTTTTCGCCTGTGTCGGTCGCAACGCTCAAACGTGCCACATCGCCGCTGTTGTCAAACGCGGTTACGCCGTGTCCGAAGCGGACATCGATGCCTTGTTTTGCCGCTTCATCAATCAGGATTTTGTCGAAGATGCCGCGGCGCACTTGATAAATAGTACCGGGGCCGTCTGAAAATTTTTCAGTAAAGTTGAAATCTGTGTAACGGCTGCCCCATGAAAACGCAGCGCCGTCTTTAAATTGAAAGCTGGGCTCGGCATGCACTGCATCAGCAAAACCGGCTTCTTCCAGCATTTCCATACAATGCGGCAACAGGCTTTCGCCGATGACAAAGCGCGGGAAATGTTGTTTTTCCAATACGCAAACTTTAAAGCCTTGTTTATTCAGCAAAGCAGAAGCAACCGAACCTGAAGGGCCTGCGCCGATAACGGCAACGTCAAATTCTACGGACATTTGAAAATACCTTTGATTTTAATGATAAATAATGTTTAATCCATCGCCTGAAATTTTTCAGACGGCCTTTTGCGACTTAGTGATAGAAGTTGAAACAAAGTATTGCTTCAATTTCAACTGTCTTCATCTTTTGTCTAATTTTTCAACAATGTGCCTGCCAGCCAAATATTGAATGCCACGCCGATGGTAACTGTCATGCCGAACGCTGCAACGGCGGGTGTGCTGCTGATGGCGAGCAGGGCAAAGGAAATGGCAGTCGTCGCGGCGGCAAGCAGCATGCCGCCTAATTTTGCCGGGGCGCTGTGGTGTGCAGTGGCGGCATAGACGGCATAGTCCACGCCGATGGCGGACACTAAAAGCAGGCCGAACATGGCAAACAGGCTGACGGGAATGCCTGCCAAACCGAGTACGGCAACGGTGCAGATGGCCGCGGCCAGCGGCACGGCAAGGATTTTGCTACCGCGTTTGAAACCGAACATTTTCCACAAGAGCAGCCATGCCAACGCATAGGAAGCCAGTTTCAACCATGCGGCCTGATCGCGCGTGTGGTGGAAAAGCTCGTTTAAGTGGGCGCGTTTGTCTGCCCAGTGTACGCCGGAGACGTGTTGAGCTACGGCGCGTACGGCGGCTTCATCGGTCATGCCGTTCAAACGCACGACGGCAGCAAAACGGCCTGGTTCCACTTCGCCCAAATACAAGGAACGCCAAGCTTCTGCCAAATCGGTATTCAGGCCGTCTGAAAGCGACAATGGTTGCGTATCGGCAGCTTGTAGCAGAGCATCGCGCACGGTTTTGCGCGGAATACCGATTTCAGTAAGCGGTTTCCAGCTATCAGGCAACTTAGTCAATTCGCGCAGGCGGTTTTGCAGTTTTTGCTGCTCCGTTGTCGGTAGGATGAATTGGTCGGGCGATTGGATGCCGGACAGTTTGCCTTGCGTGATTAAGGGCTGCAGGGCGCGGCCGAGTTCGGCGGTTTTCTTCAATAGGGCATCTTCACTTTGTGCTTCGGCCACCAAATATTTGCCGCCAAAATCCGTGCCGCTCAACTGGCCGATTTGTTGTACTTCGGTCAACATCGCGGTCGGCATATTGACCCATTGACGGATGTCGTCACGCCAGTCGCTGCGCCACAGTCCGACTGCCAGCAAAATTCCGCCCACGATTAACCAACCGCGTTTGTGCAGGCGGTTTTTCAGACGGCCTGATAAGGAATAGAGCTTTTCGGTTAATGCGGCAAAAGGCACGGTTTTGGCACGGTAGCGGCGAAACAGCGGCGGCAGCCATAAAACGGTGGCACCAAAAGCGCCAAATAAGGCAAAGCCTGAAAATACGGCGGTTTGGCGCAGTACAGGCAAAGGGGTGAACCACAGCAGCGCGTAGCCCAAGACGGTAATTGTCAGGCTGACGGCAAAACTTGGCAAGACATGTTTCATTGCTGATTCAGCCTGCCAAACGGTCTTTTCAGACGGCCCGAATACCGACGGAGCCAGCCAGTGCAACGGGAAATCCACCAACATACCCACCAAGCTGGTGCCGATGACGATGGTCAGGATATGCACTTCGCCGAACACCAATAAAGCAACTGCCAATCCGGTCAACATACCGGCTGCCAGTGGCAAGGACAGCAAAAATACTCGGCCGCTGCGGAAGACCCACAAAAGCAGCGCAAAGGTCAGCCCAAGTCCGACCATGCTCATCAGCCGACTTTCTTTTTCTGCGGCTGCTTTGGATACGGCGGCGAACAATGCGCCACCTGCGCTTAAGGTTTCTGCGCCGTTTTCCGAAGCGATTTGACGGCTTTGCGTCATCAGTGGCAAGAGGGCATCGTTGCCGGAAAATTGATCGCCACCGGCGAGCCGTCCGCGCAGGAATACCCAAGTTTTGCCTTTGTCTTCGGCAAACAGCATGCCGTTGTCCATGTCCCACTGCAAACGGCTTTGCGGATTGGCTTTGTCGGCAACAAAGCGTCCGAAGCCCAGCCAGTCTTGTTCTAAAGACAAAGGCGAGGGCGCGGCAAACGGATTGGCCGCGGCTTCTGCACGCGCTTGAAAATAGGTTTGCGGCTGCTCAAACAGCAGGCGTATTTCGTCTTGCGGCAAAACGGCCAAGCCTAGTTTCTGCATATCCGCCCGCACTTTATCCAAATTCGGCGTCATGCTACTGTCGACTTGTTCAAATACGCCGCTCTTGCGCCATGCATCGGCAATTTGTGAGGCCGTCTGAAAAGCGGTTTCGGCATCGGTACTGCCTGCAAGCAAAATGACTTGCGAATTGAGCTGCGCTTCTGCGGCTTTATCTGCAGCCGTCAGTAAGGCATCGGGTTGCTGCTCGCTTGGCAACAACGCGGTCAAATCGGTTTGGATGCGCGCTTGTGAAGCAAAGGCATAAACCAAAAACAGGGTAAGAAATAGGATAAGGGCAGTATAGAGGCGGTTTAGGAGGCGAAGATTCATCGTTCAGACGGCCTTTTGCAAATGCTGCTGTTGGTGTGTGGAATAAGTAAAAGTGCAGTAAATTAAATCAGATTATTATTATTTTGTCAGTTGTTAGATAGTCTGCCGGTCGGTTAAATCATTGGGCTTGAGCGAACCGAAAAACTGCCATTGCAGAGCGACGGTTTTTTCCTTCCAAACGCAGGCAAGTGCCATCGTATCCGCCAAAATCGCGCTTGTGCCGTGCCAATCGGTTTGCTTTCCTGCACGTAAACCGACGGGTTGCTCTGAATCGAAAACATAGCCGACCGATTTCATGTCCGACGGAAAATCCAAATGCGCCGCTTTAATCAATGCTTCCTTGAAACACCACAATCGGTAAAACGTTTCAGACGGCCAGTTTTCCGTTTCCAAATAGTTTTGTTCTTCCTGCGTGCAGACCAAAGCCGACAGCGCTTTGAAATCACGCGGGCGGATAAATTCGATATCGACACCGGCTGTCAAGGGCTGAGGCGCACACAATAAAGCGGCAAAGCCTTGGCTGTGGCTCAGAGATACAGTCGCTAAATTTGTTTGCTGTTTTAACGCTCGGCTGACTTGCCAGTCTTGACGCTGCGCCAGTTGTGGTGTCGCAGCCAAACGTTGTGAATCGGCTGCGTTTAGAGAAGCATGGTCGTAGCAGGCGGCAAAAGACGGATCGGCCAGCAGGCAGTGAAGGGGTGTCGTATCCATAAAATAGAAAAATGCCAAACTTCATATTGAAGTCCGGCATTTTTGATATTGCTTAGTGGAAGCTGCCTTTCAAAACAACACGGCTGTTGAATGTAGCGATGTGGCATTCGTACTCGTTACCGCCTTTGGTTACTTTGTCAAAGTAGCTAACCAGATGAACGGATTTGGCTTTTTTACGAAGTGCAGTGCTTTGGAAGCGTTTAACTGCGCTCAGGAATGCACGTTGGCAGGTTTCATCAGGGGTTTTGCCGACTGAGTTGGAGATTTGACGGGAAGTCAAAGTCGCGCCGGATGTGCTGCCGTAGTGAACGCGGATGCTAGGATCCAAAGCGGATTTAGCTTCGGCAGAGTTCAAAGCCACATCGACTTTACACATATAAATATCGTTTTGACCTTTGCCATTGACTTTATGGCCTTCACCCATGCTGCGGCAGGCAGAATCGGCGGCAGTTGTTTTTTGAGTAGAAGTTTGAGAGGAGGAAGTAGATGGTTGGGAATTGCCGGATTGTGAGCAAGCGGCAAGCATCAGGGCGGATACGGCAACCAAAGCAGAAAAACGTAACATACGAACTCCTTTGTAATAAGGGGTGTGAAAAAAGGTTTACAGAAAACAGAATCATTTTAACATATATGAAAGAAGTATAAAAATAGGATGATGCAAAAAATATTATATTTTTATTTAAATGATTTCATAGCGTTAAGAAAGTTTGGGGCTGTAATGCTTGACGAGGGAGGGGAGAAAGCGTATATTGCGGTCTTCCTTAGGAGTAATGGCTGAGAGGCTGAAGGCACTTCCCTGCTAAGGAAGCATGTGGGGTCAACCTGCATCGAGGGTTCGAATCCCTCTTACTCCGCCAAATATGAAAGACACCGTTTATACGGTGTCTTTTTTATTATCCGGAATTTCTTGAAATCCAAGGCCGTCTGAAAGTGTGAAATGAACGATTTGATTATTCTAAACAAGCCTTATGGCGTGATTTGCCAGTTTTCTGCACATGAAAAACATCAGTGCCTTAAGGATTTTGTCGAGAAACCGGGATTTTATCCGGCCGGACGTTTGGATACGGACAGCGAGGGTTTGCTGCTGCTGACCAATAATGGCCGTTTGCAGGCGCAGATTGCCGATCCGAAATTTAAGCAGGTCAAAACTTATTGGGCGCAGGTGGAGGGTTCTCCAGATGAAGCCAAATTGGATTTGTTACGCCGTGGCGTAGATTTGGGCGATTTTGTCACCCGTCCGGCCGAGGTCAGGGTATTGGAAGAGGGTGAAGCGGATGTTTTATGGCCGCGCGTGCCGCCGATTCGCGTGCGTAAATCCGTGCCTGATTTTTGGGTGGAAATCAAAATTTCGGAAGGGAAAAACCGTCAAGTGCGAAGGATGACGGCGAAAGCAGGCTTTCCGTGTTTACGCTTGGTCCGTGTGGCAATAGGCCGTCTGAATCTGTTTGATTTGAATTTGGAATTGGGACAATGGCGGTTTGCGCCGCATCGTCCTTAAATAGGATGAATAAAGGCCGTCTGAAATATTCAGACGGCCTTTTGTTATGGAAAAATTAATGATGTGAATGACCGATTTGGAAAGTCAGTGTGGTGTAGTTCGCCTGTTTTTGGCATACGCTTTGATCAGGGAAATCGGCTTTGTGTTCTACGCTGGCTTTCCAGAAACCTTGGCGTAATGGAATGATGCTGACTTCGCCTTTGTCATCAGTGGTATCGGAGAAGGCTTGGGCTTCGGTTTTATGGGTTTTGCTGCGGTCGCTGGTGTCGAAGCCGTCAAATGTAGCGGTAACGGTAGCATTGGGCAGCGGCTCGCCATTGAAGAGGACGCGGACTTTGAAGCGTTCGCCGACGTGGACGTTGG
This sequence comes from Neisseria sp. P0016.S008, assembly GCF_051957775.1. NCBI lineage: Bacteria > Pseudomonadati > Pseudomonadota > Betaproteobacteria > Neisseriales > Neisseriaceae > Neisseria > Neisseria sp. P0016.S008. The sequence goes on along the minus strand of NZ_JBQCWB010000002.1, from coordinate 388,286 downwards.
CAGGGTTGTCCAAAGGCACGATTTCTAAATGTTGGCCGACTTGCTTGGTAATGATGGCGGTATCTGCGCTTTCATGGCCGACATTGACGATATTTTTACCGAACATACGGGTTTGCTCGCAATAGCTTGCATCAGGCATTTCTTTGATGCTTGCCTGCTTCCAGCCTGCGCTGTTTTTTGACCAGAAGGTCGGTTGGTATTCGGCGGTTACCAAGTAGCTGCCGTCTTTGACCGGCAATTTGCTGCGGTATTGGTAATTGTATGTGCCTTTTTGAATCATGTTTTCTTTGCCTTTTTCAGTTACCAGTTGCATGGGTTTGCTGAAAATGTGCAGGCGGTCTTTGGCGATCGGCTCAAGCTCCGGGAATTCGCCATAGCCCAATTCGGCTTCAAGGTATTCGCCGCCATGTGTGTGGGCGGTTTCAACCCAAACGCGATGGGCGTGTGCGGCAGTGCTGAACAGGAAGGCGGATGCGATAAGCAAAGCAGTTTTTTTCAAGATTTCTCTCCGATTTTCGATGTGTAGAAAAGATAGAATAAATTCGTTCGTTATAATATAACAAAATTATTTAAATTTAAAGAGAGGCCGTCTGAAAGTTTTCAGACGGCCTTTTAGATGATTGTTTTTTGAGGCGGATTATCGAAACGGTTTAATCCCCGTCACGACAAACGTCAATCGCCTCCTGCAAACTGCTGACGCCGTATATTTTCAGGTTTGGAAACTCTTTGGCATTGCGCGGCATATTGGCTTTGGGGACGATGGCGCGTTTGAAACCGAGTTTTTCCGCTTCTTTGAGCCGTTCTTGTCCGCGTGCGACAGGGCGGACTTCGCCGCTTAAGCCGATTTCGCCGAATACGACGGTTTTTTCAGGCATGGGGCGGTTGCGGAAGCTGGAGAGCATGGCGAGGATGACGGCAAGGTCGGCGGCGGGTTCGCCGATTTTGACGCCGCCGACGGCGTTGAGGAACACGTCTTGGTCGAAGCAGGCAATGCCGCCGTGGCGGTTGAGGACGGCGAGCAGCATGGCGAGGCGGTTTTGTTCGAGGCCGACGGTGAGGCGTTTGGGGGTAAAGCCGTGTGCGTCATCGACCAATGCCTGAATTTCGACCAGAAGCGGGCGGCTGCCTTCCTGCGTGACCAAAACGCACGAGCCAGGCGTGTCGTCGCGGTAGCTGGCAAGGAAGATGGCGGACGGGTTGGACACGCCTTTCAAACCGTTTTCGGTCATGGCGAATACGCCCAATTCGTTTGCCGCGCCGAAGCGGTTTTTGATGGCGCGTATCATGCGGTAGTTGGAATGCTGGTCGCCCTCGAAATACAGCACGGTATCGACCATGTGCTCCAGCACGCGCGGGCCGGCAATCGCGCCATCTTTGGTAACGTGTCCGACCAGTATCATGGCGATGCCCATCTGTTTTGCCATACGCGTCAGTTGGGCGGCGCATTCGCGCACCTGCGACACGGAGCCGGGGGCGGAAGTGATTTGGTCGGAATACATGGTTTGGATGGAGTCGATGACCACGACTTCGGGCTGATGCTGTTTCAAGGCCGTCTGAATCGCTTCCATGCGGATTTCAGCAAGCAGGTTCACGCCTTCTGTGGGCAATTCCAAACGCTGCGCGCGCAGGGCGACCTGTTGGGCGGATTCTTCGCCGGAAACGTACAGCACTTTGCGGCTTTGCGCCATTTTGGCGATGGTTTGCAACAGCAGCGTGGATTTGCCGATGCCGGGGTCGCCACCGAGCAGGATGACTGCGCCGTCTACCAAACCGCCGCCCAATACGCGGTCAAGTTCTCCTATGCCGGTCGGATTGCGCGGCACTTCTGTGGCGGTAACGGCGGATAGGGATTGGACGGTCGAGGTATCCGCCGCCCAAGATTGGAAGCGGGCATTTTTCGGCTCAGGCGCGGCAAGGCTTTCCTGAAGTGTGTTCCACTCGCCGCAATGCGGGCATTTGCCCTGCCATTTCGGGGAAGTGCCACCGCATTCGGAGCATTGGTAGATGGTTTTGGGGGCTTTTGCCATAGTGTTTTCCCTGTGGAATATTTGATGTGTGAAAAGGTCGTCTGAAAACAATCATATCGTTTTCAGACGACCTTGGGATTATGAATACTTTATTTATAATTTCAAGTATTCATCACTTGTTTAATGCAGCGGCATTTGCTGTTTTTTTGCGGCATAATAGGAAAAATTTACATGGAAGTTTTAGAAAAATGATTTTATTTCAAAATAACGATGGTAAGCTTGCCTTGCCTTGCCTTGCCTTGCCTTGCCTTGCCTTGCCTTGCCTTGCCTTGCCTTGCCTTGCCTTGCCTTGCCTAGTTCTCTATTAAAATCCCTTCAAGGGTTTTTATCAAATCTATGCATAGGAGTGAAATCCTATGCCATCTAAACAAATCGCAAATTTTAATTCATCTGACAATAAACCCAGAATTCTATCTCTATTTTCAGGATGTGGAGGTTTAGATTTGGGTTTTCACCAAGCTGGTTATGAAACTGTTTGGGCGAACGATTTTTCCCATTGGGCTTGCGAAAGTTTCCGTAAAAATATCGGAGATGTCATCGTAGAAGGTGATATTGAACAAATTGATCCGAATGATCCAACTATTCCCGATTGCGACATCATTTTAGGCGGGTTCCCTTGTCAAGATTTTTCCATGATTTGGAAACAGCCGGGCTTAGAGGGTGAACGCGGCAATCTTTATAAAAGCTTTTTACGTTTTGTAAATGCAAAAAAACCGAAAGTTTTTGTTGCTGAGAATGTGAAAGGTTTGTTGACTGCTAACAAGAAAAAAGCCATCCAGCAAATTATTACCGACTTTGAAAATTGCGGTTATTACGTTCAGGCAAAGCTGTATAACTTTGCTGAATTTGGCGTACCTCAATTTCGTGAACGTGTGCTGATTGTCGGAGTACGTTTGGATACAGGATTTGATTTTCATCATCCAAAACCGACACACAATGAAACTGGCGAAAATGGCTTAAAACCATATGTAACTGCTGGTCAGGCGATATCTAATATTCCACAAAATGTTAGTAATAATGAATTACTAAAAATTAGTGATAAAACACGCCGTATGTTGGAATTAATTCCTGAAGGTGGAAATTTTACTGATATTCCTAAAGATCATCCTTTATATGTGAAAGGTATGATTAGCCACGTTTATCGTCGTATGCATCGGAACGAGCCATCAAAAACAATTATTGCAGCAGGTGGCGGTGGTACTTGGGGCTATCACTTCCCTGAACCGCGTGCTTTTACTAATAGAGAACGAGCAAGGCTTCAAAGTTTTCCTGATGATTTTGAGTTTGTCGGATCAACAACTGAAGTACGTCGCCAGATTGGTAATGCTGTTCCTCCTCAAGGTGTAGTTGAGCTAGCAAAGGCTATCTTACCAATTTTTTCAGGCAACTATAAAAAAGTAGATTTACATAAGAAATTGAAAGCAGAGAAGGATGTTTTATTTCATGACCGACTGAGCAAAATTCGAGGGGGAAAACAATGAATACAGTTTTTTCCAATATCGCCAATGCCAAAATTACTGAAAAATCGCTTAATACAGTTTGGATGGATTTATTTAAATCAGCGGATGAAGTTTTGATGGTAACAGGTTATGTATCTAATGATGCAGTGGTTGAGCTACATAAAATTTTGGAGCTAAATGATCACATTCAAAAAATAGATTTATTGGTTGGAATGCATTATTTGGAAGGTTTTAGCCATTTGCAATATGACAGCTTATGTAAACTAAATGATTTTTTGCAACATGAGAAAAGAGGAGCTGTCTATATTTCTCCTTTTGTGAAATTTCACGGAAAAATGTATTCCTTTAAAAATCATCAACAAATCAATGGGTTAATTGGTTCTGCTAACTTAACGTGTTTTTGGGATAGTACGGAACGTACTTATGAAACCATGTTACATTTGGACGGTAAGGTTGCACAGATGTTGCAGGCAGATATTCAAAATACCATTCATAAGCTAGGCAAAAATATCCAAGAAGTTGAGAGGCCGAGTACATTTATTGAACATAACAGTCATTTAGAAAATTGTTTGGGGGTACAGAAAATTGTACCAGAAAAGATTCGGCAACTATTTGCCCAAAAGTCAGAATATCATTTCTCAATTCCGGCTAAAACCGAAGAAAAAAGTAATTTGAATGTATTTTTTGGAGAAGGTCGACGAGATAAACGGGGGTTTGTCAAACCACGACCCTGGTATGAAGTAGAGTTGATTGTATCCAAAGACATCACTTCACAAGAAGGTTATCCGATTCTGAAGTCTTTTACAGTTATTACTGATGATGGTTGGCAATTTCAATGTAAGACATCGGGAGATTATTCCAAAAATTTCCGCTCAGAAAATGATTTGAAAACACTTGGCAAATGGATTAAAGGTCGTTTGGAAAATCGTGGTTGTCTGCAAAATAACGAGAAGATTACGCATGAAACCTTACGTCAATACGGTAACGATCATTTTGAGTTCCGTTCAACCGACAATCCTGATGTTTGGCTGCTCTCATTTAAGGGGAAAAACTAAATGTTGCAAACCTACTTGAATCAATTGACCCCGCCTGAATTAGCTGATTCTGTTAAAAATACCGTTGATGGTTTTATGGGGAAATTATCACAAACCGAACCGAAAATCGCTCAAAATGTTTTATTGCTGGGCAATGTTCAAAGTGGCAAAACGGCACAGGTTTTGGGTGTATTAAGTGCGCTGGCTGATGATGGCGACCACAAAGTTTTTTTGTATCTTACTACTGACAGCGTAGATTTACAGGAACAGACAGTCAAGCGCGCCGAAGCTAATCTGAAAAATTTTATTGTGTTGTCTGAAAACGATGACCGAAGTTTTATGCAGGTAATGAAGGCAAATAATCCCATCTTGGTTGTGATTAAAAAGAATGCCCGTGTATTGAAACGTTGGCGTAATTTGTTTGCCAGTCAAAGTAGCCTGAAAGGCTATCCTTTGGTTATTGTGGACGATGAAGCCGATGCGGCCAGCCTAAATACTAATGCTGATAAGCCGGATAAAGATGTCAGTACTATCAATAAACTGCTAAATGACATTAAGAATTCCTGTTGTCAAAGCCTATTTATTCAGTTGACCGCCACACCTCAATCGCTTTTATTGCAACATGAAGAATCTGATTGGCAACCTGAATTTATCCATTTCTTTGAAGCTGGTGAAAAATACATCGGTGGCAACTTTGTCTTCTCTGATCCTCCAAGCTATATCGTTCGCTTTATTGACAGTGAATTGGACGATATGAAAGATGCAAGTGGTGAAATTGCCGAAGGGGTAAAACAGGCATTGCACAGTTTTCTGCTTACTTGTGCAGAGTTTGCTTTATGCGGTAAAACCAATTGTAATTTTGCTTTACATCCAAGTTATAAAATCCAAGACCATCAAGCCTTCTCTCAAAAAATCCAAGCTTTTTTAAATGATTTGGTACAAGCGATTAATAGCGGGGAGAATCTTGCAGACAGCTTTAAAGAAGACTATTTGGATTTACAAAAGACCAAGCCTGATATTCATCATTTTGAGGAAATTTATGAAAAACTAACAGAACTTTTAGAAAATAAGCAAATTTATATTCTCGTCGTTAACTCGCAGACAGAATCAGATTTTGATTTAGAAAGAGGCTTTAATATTATTATTGGTGGGAATGTGATTGGACGAGGCTTAACTATTCCGAAATTACAAACGGTTTATTATAGTCGCACTGCCAAAAAACCGAATGCAGATACTTTCTGGCAACATTCGCGTATTTTTGGATATGACCGTGATAAATCATTATTACGGCTTTATATTCCGTTTGATGTCTATTACTTCTTTGTACAACTCAATCAAGCAAATAATCTGATTATTGAGCAGGCAAAAAATTCAGACGGCAATATTCAGGTTATTTATCCGAAAAATATCAATCCGACTCGAAAAAATGTATTGAAATTCGACAGTATCAATCAAATTGTGGGTGGTGTGAATTATTTTCCACTTCACCCAAACGAGGATAATTTGTCGGAGATTAACAAGATTTTGCCTTCTATTTTGAAAGATGAAATTCAATCTGATTTATATCAAATGGATATAGAAGATTTATTCTTGGTTCTAGATAAATTGGGTCATTATGTCCCAGATGACTGGAATAAGGAAAAATTTATTGCTGGTGTAGAAGCATTAAAGGCACAACGTCCAAGTTTTAAAACTTACGTTTTGATCAAAACAGGACGTAAACTTTCTCGAGCAACTGGCACAATGCTTTCGGAAGACGACCGTAAATTAGGAGAAAAATATCCCAATGATTTATTTCTTACACTTTATCAAGTAGTAGGAAATAAAGACAAAGGTTGGCAGGGAGAAGATTTTTGGTTGCCTAATATTAAGTTGCCATATAAGGGACTGGTGTATTGGGGAGTGAAATAACATAGAAAAGGTCGTCTGAAAACAATCATATCGTTTTCAGACGACCTTTTTTATTGAGAAATAACAGGTTTATTTTTTGCTGTCTTTATCCGCATCTTTTTTCGGTGCAGGTTTTTTCGCTGCCAAACCCAAAGATTTTTGCCATTCGGCTGGATTTTTCACCAAGTCCAAGGCTTTACGGAGTTGATCGTCTTTGGCCGGATTTGGAATGCGGCGGCTGGAGATGTCTTCGTCTTTGTCTTTTTTGGACTTGTCTTTATCGGCTTTGGTTTCGGCGTTGGCAGGCGTTTCGGTGCTGCTGTTGACGTCTTGGCCGCCCAACGGATTGCCGATATGGCCGACCAAATCGGCTTCGCGGCTTTCAAAAGTGCGGTCTTTGTCTTTGACTTCAACGTCAGGAACAATGCCTTGCGCCTGAATCGAGCGGTCGTTTGGCGTGTAGTAAAGGGCGGTGGTCAGTTTGACTGCGCTGCCACCGGAAAGCGGAATCAGGGTTTGCACTGAGCCTTTACCGAAACTTTGTGTGCCGACGACGACGGCGCGTTTGTGGTCTTGCAATGCGCCGGCAACGATTTCGGAAGCGGAAGCGGAGCCTGCGTTAATCAGGACGGTCATAGGAATGGTTTTCAGCTCGGCAGGCAATCCGGCCAACGGGTCTTTGCCGCTGGTGGTGATGTAGTCTTCGGCAGTTGCTTTGAGTACCATGCCTTCTTTTTTGTTGCGGCCTTTGGTGCTGACGACGGTTACGTCAGGTTGTAAGAAGGCTGCGGATACGCCGACTGCGCCATTGAGCAGGCCGCCCGGGTCATCGCGCAAGTCGAGGATGATGCCTTTGAGCGGGCCTTTGTTTTCTTTGACAAGGGCTTGTGCGGCTTCGTTGAGCGCGGCAACGGTGCGCTCTTGGAATTGGGAGACGCGGATGTAGCCGTAGTCTTTTTCAAGCAGGTGATGGCGCACGCTTTTGACTTTGATGATGGCGCGGGTCAGGTTGACAACGATGGGTTTGTCGGCATTTTTGCGTGAAAGGGTCAGGGTGATTTTGGTACCCGGTTTGCCGCGCATTTTTTTGACGGCTTCGCTGACGGTCAGGCCGCGGGTAGAAGTATTGTCGATTTTGACGATGAAGTCGCCGCTTTTCACGCCGGCGCGCTCTGCGGGTGTGTCTTCAATCGGGGCAACGACTTTGACGAAGCCGTCTTCTTGTCCGATTTCCATGCCCAAGCCGCCGAATTCGCCGCTGGTAGACTCTTTCATTTCGGCATAGCCTTTTTTGTCCATATACTCGGAATGCGGATCGAGATCGGACACCATACCTTTCATTGCGCCTTCAAAGAGCTCGGCATCGGGTTTGTCTTGGTAATAGTTGGCTTTGATTTGGCCGTACACTTCTGCCATGGTGCGGATGGTTTGCACGGGCAGGGCCTCGTTGTCTTTTTTGTCTTTTTCGGCGGCAAAACTTTGTACACTCAGACTGAGGGCGATGCCGCTAAACGCGCCGAGAGTGTAGATTGCAACTTTTTTCAAAGTGGATTTTGTTGACATTCGTTTGACTTTCTTTTTGTGTACGGTAAGCAAAGTGGTTTTTGTTTTCTCTGAACCCGTTGACTTTATGTGATTTAAACGCTTGGAACAATAAGTTTAAGGTAAAAGTTTGTTGTTTAATGTGCTGAACAGGCGTGAAAATCGTGTTTTATTGTAGTTTATGATGAAATTCAGACGGCCTGAAAGGGGAAAACTCACTCAGGCCGTCTGAAGCATCAGTTAATCCAGGAAAGTGGATTCATGACTTGTCCGTTGTAGCGGACTTCAAGGTAAAGGCCGGTTTCGCCCGACGGCAAAGTGCCGCTGGTGCCAATCTTGCTGCCGGCATTGACGGCGTAGTTTTGGGCAGTGTCGATTTCGTTCAGGCCGGAGTAAATGCTGACATAGCCGTCGCCGTGGTCGAGGACGACCACTTTGCCGTAGCCTTCAAGTTCGCCGGCAAAAGTAACCGTGCCTGAGGCAATGCTGCTGACCGGAGCAGGAACGGTATTGTAGAACACGCCTTTCCAAACTTCGCCATCGCCGCGGTCTTGACCGAACAGGCCTGCCAATGTGCCGTTGACCGGTTTTTTCAGACGGCCTTGCATACGGCTGAAGCTGTTGGCATTGCTGATGGTAAAGCCTTGGGTGTTGGGAGCTTGCAGTTTCATGTCTTCGTCAGTCAGCGTGGACATGGCGGCGCGTTCGGCTTCGGCTTTTTGTTGGGCGGCAGCCTGCTCTTTGCGGGCTTTTTCAGCGGCGGCCAAACGGGCTTCGGCGGCTTTTTTACGCACTTCGGCTTCAGCTTTGCGTTGCTCGGCTTTGCGTTTTTCCAAATCTTTCAAGAGATTGTTGAGGCGTTGCTCGTTTTCTCTGTGGTTGATTTTCTTTTGCGCTTCTTTGGCCATTTGCGCGTTTTGACGGCGGCTTTCGGCTTGTTCGGCAGTATTGGTTACACCTTGTTGACGCAACGAAGCTTGGATATTGGCTTGCAGTTTTTTCAGGTAAGTCAATTCATTGTTGATTTTTTGCTCTTGCGCTGCCAGCTCTTTCTGTTGTTTTTCCAAGTCTCTCATGACTTGGTCGTTGGCGTTGTTGATATAACGCGTGTAACGCAGGAAGCGGGTTTTTTGGCCGGCATCGGCGTTTTTCAGGAAGAGGGCGACCGCGTTGGGCTGGCTGTTTTTATAGTTGCCGGACACAAAACGCGAAATTTGGGCGCGCGTGTTGGAAACTTCGGCTTTCAACTGGTTGGCATCAGCATTGAGTTTTTGGAATTTTTCCCATGCGTCGCGTTGTTTGCGGTTGATGCCGGAGAGGTTATTGCGTGTTTGTTGCAGCTGTTTGAGCGTGGCATTGACATGGATAATGAAACCCTCGTTGCGTTTTGCAAAGGATTTCTTGGTTTCCATATCGTTGGCGGCGGCAGTTACGGCTGCTTTGAAATCGTTTTCGGCTGAAGAAGCGGCTTTAGGCTCAACTTTAGGCTCGGCTTTTTTGTTTTGCTCTTTGGCTTTTGTGTCTTTTTTAGCGTCTTTTTTGTCTTCAACAGCTTTGTTCGCAGTCTCTTTGGCTTCTTTAGCGTCGGCCTTTTTGTCTTCGGCTGCTTTTTTTACGGGCTCTTTGGTTTTTTTGCCGTCTTTTTTATCTTCGGCCGCTTTTTTAGCAGGCTCTTTGGCTTTGGTTTCCTTCGTGTCTGCTTTTTTTACGGGTTCTTTGGCTTTGCTGTCTTTTTTATCTTCAACAGGTTTCTTGTCTTGTTCTTTGGCTTTGCCGGATTTTGCGGCTGCGGCTTTTTTGTCTTTTGCTGTTTCTTTAGGCTCTTCGGTTTTACGGCTGGCCTTTTTATTGTCAGCAGCTACTTCGGCGGCTTTAGCCGTTTTGTTTTTGGCTGAAGCGCGTTCGTTTTTGTCGGCGGTTTCCTTCTCTTTGGAGGCTTTGGCTTTAACCGCTTTTTTGTCTTCCTCTTTTTCTTTTACCGCTTGTTTTTTTAAGGTTTCTTTTTTTACATCTGCCTTAGCGGCTTCTTTTTCTTTTTTCACGGGCGCAGCCTTTTTGACGGCGGCCGCTTTTTCTTTCGGCGCGTCTTTGGCAGCATAGGTTGGCAGGGAGAAACTGAGCAACAGGGCGAGAATGAGGGGTTTGTAACGCATGGTTCGATCTTGCTATCAAAGTAGGAACAATAGGACGGATTATACTGTCTGTCAGGCCGTCTGAAAATAATATCGGGTTGCAATATGGACGAACGGTCTTATATAGTAACGATAGAGTAGGCGGACGTGATTTAAGTCTGCCTGGAAACTGACAGTCTGCATCGACAGGATATTATGAAAAAATATTTATTAGTAGTGTTGGGCGCCATGGTTTTGGCGGCTTGCGGTGACAATACCGATAAAATCGGACGCGCCAGTACAGTGTTTCATATGCTGGGTAAAAACGACCGTATTGAAGTGGAAGGTTTTGACGATCCTGATGTGCAGGGGGTTGCCTGTTATATTTCGTACGCGAAAAAAGGCGGTTTGAAAGAAACGGTCAATCTGGAAGAAGATGCCAGCGACGCATCGGTTTCCTGCGTGCAAAGTGCGGAAGTCATCCGTTATAACGAGGCTGCGGTTTTGAAACCGCGACAAGTGTTCAAACGCAGCGCCAGCATAGCATTTAAGAGCCAGCAGATTATCCGCTATTACGACCCGAAACGTAAGTCTTTTGCTTATTTGGTGTACAGCGATAAAATCGTTCAAGGCTCTCCGAAAAACTCTTTGAGCGCGATATCGTGTTTTGCCCATGCGAAAACCGATACGCCGGTACCGGCAGGCGGCGCGGTTTACGGTGCGTGCGTGGTGGACGCGCCGGTTGCCGACGGACAAAAATAATAAAATCAGCTTAATAGATTAAAAGAATATGAATTTAGCCAACCATTTCCTGATTGCCATGCCTCATATGGACGATCCGTTTTTTACGGATACGGTCATTTATGTGTGCGAACACGATGAAGAAGGTGCGCTGGGCATCATCATCAACAAACCTTCGCCGATTACCATGGATATGATTTTCGCCGCCGCCGACCGCAATATCCCGTTGCGCCTGCAACATGAAAACGTGATGATGGGCGGGCCGGTTCAGATTGAGCGCGGCTATGTCGTGCATACGCCGATCGGCCGCTGGCAAAACAGTATGGTGGTAACCGATAACGTGGCGCTGACTTCTTCGCGCGATGTGATTGAAAACTTGTCTAAAGAAGGTGCGGTGGACAAGGCTTTGATCAGCATTGGTTATTCGAAATGGGGTAAAGGGCAGTTAGAGCGCGAACTGGCAGAAAATGTTTGGCTGACCGTTCCCGCGGATGAGCATATTCTGTTTGATGTGCCTTACGAACTCCGTTATGCCGCCGCTTTTGAAAAATTGGGCGTCAATCCGAACGCCTTGATTTCGGGAGTCGGCCATGCCTGATGCACCAAAAGGCACGGTTTTGGCCTTTGATTTCGGCGAGGCGCGTATCGGCGTGGCGCAGGGGGATGCCGAGTTGGGCATGACCCATCCGCTGGCGACAGTAACCGGCAACAGCAATGATGAAAAATTCGAGGCCATTGCCAAGCTGGTCAAAGAATGGCAACCCAAGTATTTTGTGGTCGGTCTGCCGACGCATACCGACGGGACGGAGCATGAGCTGACCCGTTTGAGCCGCAAGTTTGGCCGCCGTTTGCACGGGCGTTTTAACTTGCCGGTTTATTGGGTGGACGAAAGGATGTCTTCCCTATACGCGGAAAGCTTGCTTGCTGAAGCCCAAGTGTTTGGCCGAAAACAAAAATCCGTACTTGACCAAGTGGCGGCGCAGGCAATTTTGCAAGGGTTTTTTGAAGGTGGTGCGGCCGAGTATTTCAATGGTCGCGAAGAATAGCGTGATTGATTATTAGGCCGTCTGAAACCGGGTTTCAGACGGCCTTTGTTTTGTTACGGTTTTGGGATAAAAGAAGTTTAGTTTGGTTAAGCCTGATTTTTTCAGCGTAAATTTTGCTACACTCCGTTTTCTTTTTTTAGACACAAATACAAGGAAAAAGTCATGGCACTCATGGACAATCTTTTGAATGCGGCTACTCAAATGTTGGGGGGCAACAGCGAAAACGGCGCACAAGGTTCTCTGACCGATATGGCGATGGATTTGGTGAAACAGCAAGGCGGCGTGGGCAACCTGATCAACCAACTGCAACAAGGCGGTTTAGGCGATGCCCTGAGCAGCTGGGTTTCCAACCAATCCAGCAACCTGCCTGTGTCCGGCAGCGACCTGCAAAATGCGTTGGGCAGCGATACGGTAAACCAAATCGCGCAAAAATTCGGCGTGGATGCCGGTCAAGCAGGCGATTTGTTGGCAAAAGTATTGCCTGACTTGGTCGATAAAGCCACGCCTAACGGCACGGCTCAAGATGCGGATGGCTTCGGCTTGGACGACATCGCTTCTATGCTGCTGAAAAACTTTATGAAATAATGAGTTGAATCATTTGATAAGGCCGTTTGAATCCGTTCAGACGGCCTTATAACTTTTGGTTCGCGGTAAATAACCAATAAGTCTTTTTCTGATGGAGGCGGATGGCTTATGATGGGCACTTCATTTCACCAAATAAGAAGGTTATACACATGTCCCGCTTGACCATACACACAGTTGAAACCGCTCCTGAAGCTGCTAAACCACGCATTGAAGCCGTATTGAAAAACAACGGCTTTATTCCTAACCTGATCGGCGTTTTGGCCAATGCGCCTGAAGCTTTGGCGTTTTATCAAGAAGTTGGCAAGCTGAATGCGGCCAACAGCCTGACTGACGGAGAAGTTGAAGTTGTTCAAATCATCGCCGCCCGTACCAACGAATGCGGTTTCTGCGTTGCCGGCCACACCAAACTGGCAACCCTGAAAAAACTGCTGTCCGAACAATCCATCAAAGCCGCACGCGCATTGGCTGCAGGCGAGTTTGACGATGCCAAACTGGGTGCTTTGGCGACATTTACCCAAGCCGTTATGGCGAAAAAAGGCGCGGTATCCGACGACGAGCTGAAAGCTTTCTTCGATGCAGGCTACAACCAACAGCAAGCCGTTGAAGTAGTTATGGGTGTTGCTTTGGCAACCTTGTGCAACTACGTCAACAACCTTGCCAAAACCGAGATCAACCCTGAATTGCAGGCATTTGCCTAATCTCATCAAAGGCCGTCTGAAAATTCAGACGGCCTTTTAGCAAAAAGCAAGGGATATCCTTGTTGCCAAGAATAATTCATGAGTAGAACCATCTACGCTTCAAACCTTATTCAGAGGAAAAAATCATGACACGCGAAGCTTTACTGAACAATGTGGCCGAACTCGTTAAAAGCAAATTAAAACCATTGGTAGACGACATCGACCGCAAAGGCCTGTACCCGAAAGAATTTATGCTGGAATTGGGCAAAATCGGTGGTTTTGCCGCGACCGGTACGGTTGAAGAAGGCGGTAACGGTTTGGGTTTGGCAACGCAAATCGCCGTATTGCGCGAAATCGGTAAAGAATGCGGCGCGACTTCGTTCAGCGCATGGTGTCAGGCAGCTTGCGCGTGGTATCTGCATCAATCCCCCAACCAAGCGGTCAAAGACAAATATTTGGCCGATATTCTGCAGGGCAAAGTTTTGGCAGGTACGGGTATGTCCAATACCGTCAAACACCTTGCCGGCATTGAAAAACACAACCTACAAGCCGAGCGCGTTGAGGGCGGCTACAAAGTCAACGGCGCTTTGCCTTGGGTATCCAATATCGGCGAAGACCATATTTGGGCGAATACCGCCCAAGTCGGCGACAGCTATGTGATGTTTATCACCGGCGGCCAATGGGAAGGCGTTACCCTGCAAGATTGCCCTGAGTTTTGCGGTTTGGAAGGCACGCGCACTTACAGCCTGAATTTTAAAGACGTGTTTATTCCCGATGAAGATGTGATTGCTTCGCCTGAGCAGTTCCAGTCTTATATCCCGACCATTAAAGCCGGTTTTATCTTGCTGCAAATAGGTATCGGCGCCGGTGTGATTGACGGTGCGCTCGGCATTATCCGCATGGCCAATGTAGTGAACGCGGAAGTGAACGCTTATCTCGACCACAGTTACGATGATTTGAAAGCCGCGTTGGACGGCGCATGGGCGGAAACCGAACGCCTTGCAGATGATGCGTGGAACAACAAACCTGATACGCTGGCAACCTTAAAACTGCGTGAAGCAGCTGCTGTGTTGGCTCTGAACGCCACTCAATCTGCCGCATTGCATGCAGGCGCGAAAGGTTATCTGATGCGCAGTCCGGCGCAACGCCGCGTCCGGGAGGCCATGTTCGTCGCCATCGTAACACCGGCCATCAAACACCTGCGTAAAGAAATCGCCGCTTTGGAAGCAGCGCAATAAATTCAAAATATCAACAATAAAACACACAAAAGGCCGTCTGAAAATACGGTTTCAGACGGCCTTTTAAAATAGAAGGAACACAAAATGGCTCAATATATGTGCGGCCCTTGCGGCTGGATTTACGACGAAGACCTTGGCGACCCCGAGCACGGCCTGCCTGCCGGAACCAAGTTTGAGGATATTCCCGACGACTGGAAATGCCCTGAGTGCGGCGTAGGTAAAGAAGATTTTTATCTGTTGGATTTCGCGATATAACTTGGTTGATTTAAAAAGGCCGTCTGAAATTTCAGACGGCCTTTGTTTGCCTAATCGTCAGCGGTAGAGCGAAACAATGGTTTCAGCCGCTTTGACACAGCTTTCCACGTCGGCAACCAAAGCGATGCGGACGTAGCCTTCGCCCGGATTGCCTTGTTCGGTATCGCGGGCGAGGAAGCGGCCGGGCAACACTTGGATAGCGGCTTTCTGCCACAGGTTGCGCGTAAATGCCAAGTCGTCGCCATCGGGAACTTTCAGCCAAATGTAGAACGACGCGTCAGGCAGTTTGACATCGAATGCCTGTTGCAAAATAGGGATGACGCGGTCGAATTTTTCTTGGTAGAGGCGGCGGTTGTCAATAACGTGTTCTTCATCGTTCCAAGCGGCAATGCTGGCGCGTTGGACGGGAATGCTCATCGCGCTGCCGTGGTAGGTACGGTAGAGCAGGAAGTTTTTGAGTAACTCGGAATCGCCTGCGACAAAGCCGGAACGCAAACCGGGGACGTTGGAGCGTTTGGACAGGCTGGTGAACATAATAATGTTGCGTGTACCGCGTCCTAATTGCGCCGCAGCCTGCAGGCCACCGATCGGTTTGTTGCCGTCAAAATAGATTTCGGAATAGCATTCGTCAGAGGCGATAACGAAGCCGTATTTGTCTTGCAAATCAAAAATTTCTTTCCAGTCTTCTAGTTGCAGGACGCTGCCGCTCGGGTTGTTGGGCGAGCAGACGATCAGGACTTTGGTGCGCTGCCATACGTCTTCGGGCAGGCTGCTCCAATCGGGGTTGAAGCTGGGCTCCGGACAGTTAGCAAAATGGATTTCGCCGCCGCCCAAAATAGTCGCGCCTTCATAAATTTGATAGAACGGGTTGGGGCTGATAACGACCGGTTTGGGGCCGTCTGAAGCCGGATTTAAAATGGTTTGGATAAAAGAGAACAAAGCTTCCCGGCTGCCCAATACGGGCAGGATTTCATTGTCGGGATTGAGGCTCAAACCATCATAACGGCGGGCAACCCATTCGGCGCAGGCTTGGCGCAGTTCGGGCAGGCCTGCGGTCAGCGGATATTTTTCCAGTTCGTGCAGGGAGGCGGTCAGCGCGTCGGTGATGACTTTGGGCGTCGGGTGTTTCGGCTCGCCGATTTGCAGATGAATGGGCGTCATGCCTTCGGGTGCATCAATGCCTTGCATGGCTTCACGCAGGCGGGCGAAAGGATAGGGTTTGAGATGGTTCAATAATGGGTTCATGATGTTTCAGCCGGATAAATTCAGGCAACAATCTTAGCATTTTTTAGATGGGTTAGGACAAAAAGGCCGTCTGAAAACAGGGTTTAAATGTTTTTCAGACGGCCTTTTGAGTGTTGATGCGTTTATTTGGCAGGGACGGCGGGCAGGGAACCGTTCAAGAGATAATGAATGGTTTCTTGAACCGTACGGATGGCGTTGCCAAACGGCAGCGGGTCTTTGCCTCGGAAAAACAGGCCTTTATCGACTTCGCCGCGGAATGCTGCGGAAAGTTGGATGTCGATACAGAATTGGCCGGCTTTGGCCAAACCGTCGCGCAAGCCGCAGCTGGTCAGGCAGTTCAGGCCTTGGGTGCAACGGCGCGGATCGTTTTTGGCATTGGCTTGCAATTTGGCTTCACGTTTGATGTAGCTGTCGAGGAATTTGGTGCGCACTCCGCGAGCAGGCAAACCGGCAACAGACATGAATTCAACCACTTGTTCGGTTTCCGCACCGGTTAGCGTTTTCTTGAAGTTGATGTGGGCATCGCCTTCTTCGGTCACGGCAAACGCGGTACCGATTTGGACGGCGGACGCGCCCCAGTTTTTCAATGCTGTTTTGACTTTTTCAAAGTTTGCCATGCCACCAGCGAGTATCAATGGGATTTTTTCGCTTTCCAAGCCCAAGTTTTTGAATACTTCAAACGTTTCTTCAATAACGCGTTTGAACTCGAATTTGGCATCGTTCACGCCGTCAACGGTCGCCGCGCCCAAATGGCCGGCTGCGTGGGCAGGATGTTCGATAACGATGGCATCGGGCAAGATGCCTTTTTTCATCCAACGTTTCAAAACGATGTTGATACCGCGTGATTCGGACAAAATAGGGAAAAGGGCGACATCTTTGTGGTAGCCCTCGGCCATTTCCGGTAGATCCAAAGGCAAACCTGCACCCATCACAATCGCGTCTGCACCGGATTCGCAGGCCTGACGAACGTAGGCGGCATGGTCTTTGACGGCTTTCATGACGTTGACGGCGATCATGCCTTTGCCTTCTGAATCGGCTTTGGCTTTTTTGATTTCACGGTCAAGCGCGATACAGTTGAGGCGGGTGTATTTTTCTTCGCTGGAATCGATTTTTGATTCGGCCAGCAAATCTTCGTGCAAGTGGCGCAAATCGACGCTGGCGATGGTACCTACACCGTTTTCGCGTGCAACCGCGCTGGAGAGTTTTGATGCGGAAACGCCTACACCCATACCGCCTTGTACGACGGGAATCAGTGATTTGCCACGGATAATCAATGGGTCAAAGTTGTTTTGCATGGATGCTCCTTCATAGATTCTGGATGATGCCGTCTGAAATCCTATGAAATAGATTGGATAACGGACTGATGTGTATATAAATAAGTGTGTTTTTCGCCGCCGTTTTTCAGACGGCATGAGGCGTGTTTTTAAAATTTTAGGAATTATACTCTAAGTTAGTGTAAAAATTAGAGTATTAATACAGTTTTTTGAAGGAAAAATTGAAAAGTCTTGTTAATAAAGGAATAAATTTTATGGTGGATTGGATTGAGGAGGAGAAATTGCAAACAAAATCTACAAAGAAAAAGGCCGTCTGAAATTTCAGACGGCCTTAAGTATGGGAATCAGACAGATGTCGGATTACATTTGTTTTTTAGCGGCGTCAATGGCGCGTTGGTCGG
This sequence comes from Neisseria sp. P0016.S008, assembly GCF_051957775.1. Taxonomy (NCBI): domain Bacteria; kingdom Pseudomonadati; phylum Pseudomonadota; class Betaproteobacteria; order Neisseriales; family Neisseriaceae; genus Neisseria; species Neisseria sp. P0016.S008. The sequence goes on along the minus strand of NZ_JBQCWB010000002.1, from coordinate 370,760 downwards.
GGTTGATCAAGATTTCAACGCGGCGGTTTTGTGCGCGGCCTTCAACAGTAGCGTTGGAGGCGATGGGTTGACGGGAGCCGTAACCGAAAGTGCTCAAACGGGTGCTGCTTACGCCGCGGGATTGCAGGAAGGTGGCAACGGATTCGGCGCGGTTGCGAGACAATGGCTCGTTGATGGCATCGTTACCGGTGTTGTCTGTGTGGCCGTTAATGGTCAAAGTGGTGTCAGGATATTGAACCAAAGTTTGCGCGGCGGCAGACAAGGCGCTTTGAGCTTGACCGCTCAGGGCAGCGCTGCCGGTGGCGAAGGTTACGTTTTCAGGCATAACCAGTTTGATTTGGTTGCCTTGACGTTCAACTTCGATGTTGGTGTTGGCCAGGCTTTGACGCAGTTTTTTCTCTTGGTAGTCCATGTAACCGCCGATACCGGCACCTACTGCACCACAAGCCAATGCGGAGTTGCGCGCGCCTTTACCACCGTGGGTCAGCGCACCAACGATGCCGCAAACAGCCGCACCGCCCAAGCCGTACATAGCGGTTTTGCTGGCGGATTGTTGACCGGTAGCAGGATCGGTCACACAGCCGGTAAGTGCCAAAGGAATGGCAGTAGCAATAACGGTCAGGGGTTTCAAGAATTTCATGTCGTATCCTCTTTTTAGATGACGGCACGGGCCGTCTGAAAAAAATGAATAAAAACCGCGTGGGTCATTACGAATTAATGATACCGAATATCCGAAACGCAAAAGAATGGGTTTAACCCGATATTACGCAAATATTTGCCAGTTAACATAATACTGAAACATTTCTGCATTTTTCTGACCGTTTGGCCGTTTTACCGCCAGATGAAAAGCAGGTTTCTTTACGATTTCTTCCGTTTTTTCTTTTTACGGCGATACCAGCTGACAAATGCCCATTTCAATCTGACTTTGACATCATATCCCACCGAGCCTGCGCCCAGTATGAACAAAACGGCGGAAACGGGCAGGGCGAAATGATGGCCGACCAAATGATAACCCCATACGCCAACGATGCCGCCCAGTAAAAACGACAGCATCAAGCCGCTTAAAAGCCACATTTTCGGTTTGTTGACGCGGACGTGCGGCAGGCGCGGATGATGTTGTTTGGAATAATAAAGCGCGCGTGAAATTTCAATGCCCAAGTCGGTCGCCGTACCGGTCATGTGGGTGGAGCGGATGGCGCCGCCGGAAAGAAGTGTGATAACCGTATTGTGCATACCCATAATAAAACACAATAAAAACAATGCCAAAGACGGCATAATAAAATCAGAGCCGCCAAAATCCCATTCCATCGCGGCAATACCGAACCAACCGAATATCAACAGATAAACTGCTTCCAGCCACATGGAAAATCCAAAGCTGCCACGGAAACGCATTTGCTGCGTCCACAAAATCACCCAGCCCGAATGCGCGGCTCCGGCAACAAAACACAACACGCTGATTGTGGCAATAATGGCCACACTCCACTCTTGAAGATACAAAACATCTGCCAACAGCGACATTGAGCCGGTAACGTGGGAGGTATAACGTGAGAATGCGAAGTAACCGCCGGCATTAATCGCACCGGCAAGAAAGGCCATGATGTAACCCAGCCGTCTGAAACGGGCATCGGAAATATTGTGTTCGTGCAGGTACGGACGGTCTGCCTGCCAAAACGGCGGCGTGTGTTGCCTGTGGTGGCGCGGTCGGTAAGAGTGAGGCCGTTTGTCGTCGTTCATTGATTTGAGGATTGGGTCGAGCGTTTATACTGGGTGTATTTTATATGCAACTGCCTGCTACCAAGAACAAATAATATAAAGTGTTCCCAAGTTGCCACACTTGCCCATTGCAAGATGAGGGCGTACATTAATAGCCATACATGAGTATAAGGAAACATCTGATGAATCCTATCCGCCTGACCTTATTGATTGGTGCTGCCGCATTGCTTGCCGCCTGTGCCACCACGCCTGAGCAAAAAGCCGCACGCGCCCAAGCGCAGAAACGCTATGAGCAGGATCTTCAAGTCAATCTTGCCGCTCAATGCGACCAAGAAACTGCCGCGCTGATCCGCCGCAAATTTGACGAAGAAGGCAAACCTGGTGCTGCAACCGCGGAACAAAAAGCCTTCCGCCTCAAATATATCGACAAAGTTTCCGATCCGATGTTCCAGGCCTGCTACAAAATGGCATGGCAAAACTATATTTCCCAAGAACAGCTGCGCGAAGCCCGCTACTATCGCTATTACGATGATTGGGGCTATCCGTTTGGCCGTTATCCTTGGTGGTGGTAAGGTATTAACAAATTTTAGGGCCGTCTGAAAGCATATATTTATTGGTTTCAGACGGCCTAAGGTTTATTGAAACGGCAATAACGTTTACAATAGCCGCCTATTCAAACACAATACCCACCACCCATGAACATCTGGCTTGGACAGCGACACGCGCCCAAATTTCCGCAAGGAGCCGCCGTAACCATCGGCAACTTCGACGGCGTACACCTCGGGCACAAACACATTCTACAAAAACTCAAACGAGAGGCAGACCAGCGCGGTCTGCCTGTTGTCGTTGTTGTTTTTGAGCCTCAGCCCAAAGAATTTTTTGCGCGCAAAGCCGGGAAAAAGCTGCCTTACCGCATCAGCCCGCTGCGTACCAAATTGCGCCTTTTGCGTGAAACCGGCTGTGTGGATGCCGTTTGGGTCTTGCGTTTTAACCAAGCTTTCTCCGATATGAGCGCACAAGCGTTTATCGACCAACTTTTGCGCCAAACGCTCAACACGCGTTATCTGTTGATTGGCGACGATTTCCGTTTCGGTGCCGGTCGTGAAGGTTGTTTTGAACTTTTGGCACAGCAGCCCGATATGCAAACCGAGCGCACGCCGTCCGTTATCGTTGAAGACATCCGTACCAGCAGTACCGCCGTCCGCCAAGCCCTTTCAGACGGCAAGTTGGAATACGCTAAAAGATTGTTGGGCCATGATTACGTTTTAAGCGGAAAGGTCAAACACGGGCAAAAACTCGGTCGCACCATCAACGCGCCTACCGCCAATGTCCAGCTTCCTCCGTATCATTATGCTTTAAGCGGCGTATTTGTCGTTGAAGCAGACGGCACATTCGGTACGCGCCGAGGCGTTGCCAGCTTTGGTTTTAACCCCACTGTCAGCAACAACCGCTCGCAAAAGTTGGAAGTCCATCTGTTCGATTTCAACGGCGATTTGTACGGCCAACGTATCTTCGTCCGCTTCCTGCACAAACTGCGTGACGAGAAAAAATTTGAGAGTATCAAAGCATTGAAAACCCAAATTTTGCAAGATATGGAAGATGCGAGGGTTTGGGAAGCATAGAAACGCTTCTAGAAGCTTATAAAATCAAGATAATTGGGCTACAATAAGTCCTTTGAATTTTTTCAGACGGCCTGTTCTTTTCAAAATGAGCAATCAGGCCGTCTGAAACCGAAATACCGCAACAATAGAGATTAAAAAATGACTGATTACAGTAAAACCGTAAACCTGCTCGAGAGCCCGTTTCCAATGCGCGGCAATCTTGCCAAGCGCGAGCCTGCATGGCTGAAAAGCTGGTACGAGCAAAAACGCTACCAAAAACTGCGCGAAATCGCCAAAGGCCGTCCGAAATTCATTCTGCACGACGGTCCTCCGTATGCCAACGGCGACATCCACATCGGTCATGCCGTCAATAAAATTCTCAAAGACATCATTATCCGCAGCAAAACCCAAGCCGGTTTTGACGCGCCTTATGTACCGGGTTGGGACTGCCACGGTTTGCCTATCGAAGTGATGGTAGAAAAACTGCACGGCAAAGACATGCCTAAAGCCCGTTTCCGCGAATTGTGCCGCGAGTACGCCGCCGAACAGATTGCCCGCCAGAAAAAAGACTTTATCCGTTTGGGCGTGTTGGGCGACTGGGACAATCCTTACCTGACCATGGATTTCAAAACCGAAGCCGATACCGTGCGTATGCTTGGCGAAATCTACAAATCCGGCTATCTCTACCGCGGCGCGAAACCGGTTCAATTCTGCTTGGACTGCGGCTCTTCATTGGCCGAAGCCGAAGTGGAATATAAAGACAAAGTATCGCCTGCGATTGACGTTGCCTATCCGTTTAAAGACACTGCCGCGCTTGCCGCCGCATTCGGTTTGGCAAGTATCGAAGGCAAAGCGTTTGCCGTCATCTGGACAACTACGCCTTGGACTTTGCCTGCGAGCCAAGCTGTTTCAGCTGGCGCAGACGTGGTGTATCAACTGATTGATACGCCTAAAGGCAAATTGGTGTTGGCCAAGGATTTGGCAGAAGATGCGCTCAAACGCTACGGTTTTGCTTCAGACGACCTGAATGTATTGGCAGAAACCACCGGCGACAAGCTGGAAAACCTGCACATGAATCATCCGTTCCTCGAACGCGATATTCCTATGCTCAACGGCGACCACGTTACCACCGATGCCGGTACCGGTTTGGTACACACTGCCCCTGCGCATGGTCTGGAAGACTACGCTGTCTGCAATAAATACGGTATCGAGCTTTACAACCCTGTAAATGCCGAAGGCAAATACATCAGCGAAACGCCGCGTGTTGCCGGCATGAGCGTTTGGGAAGCGAATCCCGTTATTCTGCAATGGCTGGAAGAGACCGGTAACCTCTTGGCAAGCAGCAAAATCGAACACAGCTACGCACACTGCTGGCGTCACAAAACGCCGTTGATTTACCGTGCGACCGGCCAATGGTTTGTCGGTATGGACAAGGCCGGAAAAGACGGTAAAACCCTGCGCGATAAAGCCATTAAAGCCGTTGATGACACCGAATTCTTCCCGTCATGGGGGCGTGCGCGTTTGGAAGCCATGATTGAAGGCCGTCCTGACTGGGTGGTTTCACGCCAACGCTACTGGGGCACGCCGATGACTTTCTTTGTTCACAAAGAAACCGGTGAGCTGCATCCGAACTCTGCCGAGTTCTTGGAAAAAGTTGCCCAAAAAATCGAAGAAAAAGGCATCGAAGCGTGGTTCTCTCTTGATAAGAGCGAACTTTTGAGCGCGGAAGATTGCGAAAATTATGACAAACTTTCCGACACGATGGACGTGTGGTTCGACTCAGGCTCGACCCATTATTCCGTTGTGAAACAACGTGAAGAATTGGAATGGCCGGCTGACTTATACCTCGAAGGCAGCGACCAACACCGCGGCTGGTTCCAATCGTCTATGTTGACCGGTTGCGCCTCATCAATGGGTCGCGCGCCATACAAACAGCTGCTGACCCACGGTTTCGTGGTTGACCAAAACGGCCGCAAAATGTCGAAATCCATCGGCAACGTCGTCGCGCCGCAAGAAGTTTATAACGAATTCGGCGCGGACATCCTGCGTCTGTGGGCGGCATCTACCGATTACAGCGGCGAATTGGCGATTTCCAAAGAAATCCTCAAGCGCGTAACCGAAAGCTACCGCCGTATCCGCAACACCTTGAGCTTCCTGTTTGCCAACCTCAGCGACTTCAATCCTATTGAAGATGCCGTGCAACAGGCAGACATGGTGGAAATCGACCGTTACGCCGTGGTATTGGCACGTCAGCTGCAAGAGCATCTGGCAGGCGATTACTATCCGCGCTACGCCTTCCATTTTGCCGTAAAAGACATTGTTTCTTTCTGCTCGGAAGACTTGGGCGCGTTCTACCTCGATATCCTGAAAGACCGCCTCTACACTACCAAAGCAGACAGCCATGCACGCCGCAGCGCGCAAACTGCCTTGTATCACATCACACGCAGTTTGGTTCTGCTGATTGCTCCGATTTTGTGCTTTACCGGTGAGGAAGCATGGGACATCATTGGTGGTGGCGAAGAAGACAGCGTCCTTTTCCACACATGGCATGAGTTCCCACCAATCAATGAAAAAGCCGAAGCCGAATTGGTGAAAAAATGGACGGCAATCCGCGAAGCACGCGAAGCAGTAACTGCCGCCATCGAGCCTCTGCGTACGGATAAAACCGTCGGCTCTTCATTGCAAGCCGAAGCTGAAATTACGGCTCCGGAAGAAATTGCCGATTATCTGAACACTTTGGGCGAAGAATTGCGTTTTGCTTTGCTGGTGTCTAAAGCAGAAGTGAAAGTAGGTGATGAACTTGCTGTAACCGCTAAAGCCAGCGATGGTGAAAAATGCGAACGCTGTTGGCACTATACCCACGATGTGGGTGCAATTGCAGGCCATGAAACTATCTGTAAACGTTGTGCCGACAACGTTGACGGTAAAGGCGAAGACAGACATTACGCTTAATTGTTTGGTCTAAGATAAAGGCCGTCTGAAAACTTTGGAAATAGGTTTTCAGACGGCCTTTGTTTGACAAAAATGGAGATGAAGATGAAAAAAAGGATACTGCTTTTCACTATAAGCTTATTGTCTGCCTGCAATAATCAGCAACAGCAACCGGTTGAACCGTTACAGGAAACAATCCGAGTGCACAATATTCTGATTAACGTGATTACCCCTCAAAACGGCGTACCGATTGATTTTGAAAAAAAAGAATTTCAAGAAGCAAAAACATTTTTCGACAAGATTCAGCAAGTAGCAAAGGTTGCGAGGGCATATTATATTTATCCCGAACCATCATGCTATACAAGGGGAAGCGGACGCTACTCTACGAAAGAATGTCACCAGGGCTTGGTTGAAAAAACATGTTTTTTAGTGAGTATGGAGCTACTCAATCCTTCTTTGACAAAACTTTCAAACGAACAGCGGTTATCGGAAAGCCTCAAATATATTGAACATCGGAAAAGAGAACTTAAGAAAAATGCCATACCTATCGTAACATTCGATATTTTGGATGAAGGGGAAAATTATATTGTCTATGCAAAGAAATCTAGAAAATATGCCCATTTCAAACCAGAAGTTACCGCCAAGCTGGCTTTAAACGGATTATTGTTTGAAGGTGTATGCACGAACAACTCTCCCACGGCAAAGTTCACCTCTTGGGAAAGTACCGCAACAGTCAATTGGGTACGGGAACTGATAAAAATCAACCAACAAGGATCCAAGCCCGACCAGCCATAAAATTAAAGGCCGTCTGAAAACTTGTTTCAGACGGCCTTTAGCTATTTTATTAGTAAGTAGAAATTAGCGGGCAGAGCAAGAAGTTTCTACTTTGTTGCCGTATGGGTCAGTGAAGCCGAAGAATGCTTCGCTGCCTTTTTGATGCCATTCAGCGCCTTTGCCGAACAGGCCTTGGTTGGCAACATAGCGTTCGCCTGAACCTGCAACGGCAGAAGACAGGGTGGCAACTTTGTCGTCCAAACGCAGTTCAACTTGGTTGGTGCTCAGGTTGCGGACTTGTACAGACAGGCCGTTTTCGCAGCTGAATGATTGAACACGGCCATGGTTGTGCATGTCATGATGTTGGTGGCCATGTTCGTGTGCATGATTGTGCTCATGACGTTGACCATGGTCATGGCGATGGGCTTCAGGTGCGGCACAGGCAGCGAGGCTCATGGCGGCGGCAATTGCAAGCAGGGCTTTTACTTTCATTTTTGACTCCTATGGTCAGTGTTGAAGGAAGAATGTAGCGGCATGTTATAAATATCTTTATGGCTTCACAATAGGGATAACCATTATTTACTTTTTCTTCCTGTTTTCGGGAGTATGGCAGGATTCTTTGTAGTTTTGATATGAATGATTAATGCCGTTTGAAAAAAAGCCGCACTTGCGCTAGAGGTAAACGAAAGTGCGGAAAATTCAGAGAGTTACATTGAAAGAAGGGTAGGACAGCTTAACGCTGGCGTGCTTTAAAACGTGGATTGCTCTTGCAAATGACGTACACTTTGCCTTTTCGGCGGACAATTTGGCAGCCGCGGTGTCGTTTTTTTGCAGTTTTCAGGGATGAGAGGACTTGCATCATTTATCCTTTCTGAAAGAAGACATCATGGATTGGTAACGTTGGTTGAATTTGCTGGCGCGGCCTTCAACATTGACATTGCGTTGTTTGCCTGTGTATACGGGGTGGGACGCGGAAGAGGTATCAAGAGAGAAGAGGGGATACTCTACTCCGTCTTTCCAAACCATGGTTTTTCCGTGGGTATTGGCACATGAACGGATGAGCCATCCTTGGTCTGCACCGCTGTCGTAAAACAGGACGGTACGATAGTTGTCTGGGTGGATATCGGGTTTCATTTCTTTCTCCAGTGAGTGTTATGGTATAACATTATACTCCTAGAAAAAGAGCAGGCAAGTGTTTTTTGGTTTTTCTTTATCACGGGGTTGCGGCATTTTGATAAAATATGCTGTTTCAGACGGCTTTTTTTCATGAGGCCGTCTGAATATTTTGTTTTCTGATGATAGGGATATGATGTATTTGTATAAGGGTTTCAGATTGGGTGGTGCGGTAAGCAAGGTTATGCCGATTATCCATGTATTGTCCAAGCTGGGGCTGTTGTTTTCACTGCTGTTGGCAGTGCCGACACTGATGTCGTATTTTTATCACGACAGCGCGTTTATCGTGTTTGCCTATACGGCTTTGACGGTATTGTTGGTGTCGTGCGTTACTTGGGTGCTGACTTTGCGTTTCAACCGCGAGTTGCGGCCGCGTGACGGATTTACCCTGGTATTGATGCTGTGGCTGGGCTTTGCCGTCGTGGCGGCGATGCCGATTTATTTTTATATGCCGTCCATGAGTTTCACCGATGCGTTTTTTGAAGCGATGTCGGGGCTGACGACAACGGGGGCAACAGTGATTTCCGGCTTGGATACGCTGGATCCGTCGGTAAATTTTTGGCGGCACATGCTCAACTGGCTTGGCGGTATGGGTATTATCGTGCTGGCTGTAGCGATTTTGCCGATGTTGGGCGTGGGGGGGACGCAGCTTTTCAAAGCGGAAATTCCAGGTATGGATAAGGAAAGCAAGATGGCTCCCCGCATTTCACAAGTGGCCAAACGATTGTGGTTTGCCTATGCGCTGGCAACTGCTGCCGCCTTTGTGTCCTTACATATTGCCGGCATGGACTGGTTTGATGCCTTGTGCCATGCGATGTCGGCTGTGGCTTTGGGCGGTTTTTCGACGCATGATGACAGCATTGCTTATTTTGATTCCGTAGCGGTCGAATGGACGTTGATGTTTTTTACCGTCTGGGGCGGTATCAATTTTGCCAGCCACTTTACTGCATTGGGCAACCGCTCTTTGCAGGTGTATTGGAAAGATGAAGAATGCCGCACCATGTTGCTGGTTTTGTCGGGCAGTATTTTGATTTCGGCATTGTATTTATGGCAGCAGGACGTTTATCAAAGCCTTGGCGAAGCTTTGCGCTTTGTCAGCTTCAACTTTGTGTCCATCGGATTGGCAAGCGGTTTTTCCAATACTGACTTTGCCCAATGGCCGCTGATTGTGTCGTTGTGGATGTTTTTCCTGTCGAACGTATTGGCAAGTTCAGGCTCTATGGGTGGCGGTATTAAAAATGTGCGTGCGTTGGTGTTGTTCAAATTCAGCTTGCGCGAAATGTTGATTTTGCTGCACCCTCGTGCAGTTCGTACGGTAAAGGTCAACAACCGCTCCATTCCGGATCGCATGGCGCTGACTGTCATGTCGTTCATCTTTATTTATTTTATGACGGTCATCGTATTCAGCTTTTTACTAATGGCGGCAGGCTTGGACTTTTTATCCGCCTTTACGGCAGTCATTGCCTGTATTACCAATGCAGGGCCGGGTTTGGGGGCAGTTGGTCCGTCGCATAATTACGCCGCGCTGAGCGATGTACAGAAGTGGCTGTGTACGGCGGTGATGTTGTTGGGACGTTTGGAGATTTTTACCGTTCTAATTTTGTTTACTCCAGCATATTGGAAGAAATAAGTGTGAGAAAAAGGCCGTCTGAAATTTCAGACGGCCTTTTTATAATGGCAGGGCTTAAGCATATTGCTTGAGCAATTCTTTAAATTGTTCGCCAGTTTCAGGGTGTTTCAAACCATAAGCCACGGTTGCTTCAAGGTAACCCAATTTGCTGCCGCAGTCGTAGCGTTTGCCATCAAACGCATGAGCCAACACAAACTCATGGTCGAGCAGGCGGGCGATACCGTCTGTCAGTTGGATTTCGTTACCGGCGCCGCGGGGCAGGTTGGTCAACAAGTCAAAAATACGCGGAGTCAGGATGTAGCGACCGACAACGGCGAGGTTGGAAGGCGCTTCTTCCGGTTTGGGTTTTTCAACAATGTTGATGATACGTTGATAGCTTTTCAGTTTTTCAACTTCAACGATACCGTAAGAGCCTGTTTGGGAAGGATCAACGGTTTCAACGCCTAAAACGCTGTTACCGCTTTGGTTATACACGTCAACCATTTGTTTTAATGCACCTTTAGGCGCATCAATCAAATCATCTGCCAAAATAACGGCGAAAGGTTCATCGCCAACAGCAGCTTGAGCGCATAGCACGGCATGCCCCAAACCCAATGCTTCAGTTTGACGGATGTACAAGCAGGTAATGTTCGGAGGCAGGATATCGCGAACGTGTGCTAACAGCTTGTCTTTTTGACGCAATTCCAATTCGGTTTCCAACTCGTATGCTTTGTCGAAGTGGTCTTCGATACTGCGTTTGTTACGGCCGGTGATGAACACCATTTCGGTACAGCCGGCTTCAACCGCTTCTTCAACTGCATATTGAATCAGAGGTTTGTCCACAATAGGCAGCATTTCTTTGGGGCTGGCTTTGGTCGCAGGCAAGAAACGGGTACCCATACCGGCAACGGGAAAGACGCATTTTTTAATGGGTTTCATATTATTATCCTATTTTAACTGTGGGTTTATACCCAAAAAATGTAAAGATGTAGTCGTATGTAATAATAATACCACATGATAAAGTATCAGGCGGTTTGAAAAGGAGAATTGGTCATGGATACTGTCTTATCCCAGCAACGACAGTAATTCTTCTTCGCTCAATACGGCCACGCCCAAAGCTTGGGCTTTTTCCAATTTACTGCCTGCGGCTTCTCCGGCGACAACGTAGTCGGTTTTTTTGGATACGCTGCCGGAAACTTTACCGCCTGCAGCCTCAATCATAGCTTGGGCTTGGTCGCGTTTGAGTGTGGGTAAAGTCCCTGTTAATACGAAGGTTTTACCTGCTACAGTCTCATTAATGCCGTCTGAAATCGTTTCATCTTGAAGCTTAGACAGCGTTTGAGCAAAGAAAGTTTTCATATTTTCAAGCAGGGCCGCGTTTTGCGGTTTACTGCGCCATGTCTGCCAATCGGCAGGTAACGCTTTGTCGGTTTGCAAACCCTCTATGCTTTGTCCGGCAAGCTCCCACAAGGCCAGTGCTTTGGTTTCGCTGATTTTAAAATCGGGCAGGCGGGCAATCCAGCGTTGCGGTTCAGCATGGCGCAACGGCGGGATAGTGACAGCCTGGCTTTGCGGGGCAACACCTACAGTCAGCAGCTCGTCTATCATCGCCTGTTGTGCTTCTTGGGCAAAAAAGTGAGAGATGGAGCGAGCAACCACCGTGCCGATATCGGGCAGGCAGGCGAGGATGGGTTCGGGTGCATGGCGGACGTTTTCCAGTGTGCCGAATGCCTGTGCCAGCGTTTTGGCGGTGCGTTCGCCAACGTGACGGATGCCGAGGGCAAAAAGGAAGCGGGCAAGTTCGGGCGTTTTGCTGGCTTCTATGCCTGCAAGGATGTTTTCCGCCCATTTGGTCGGCTGTTTTTTAATGTTTTTGGCAAGCAGAGTATTGTCGGTCTCGCCTTCAAAGTTTTCAATCTCACTGTTTGATGGTTCTTCCTCATTGGCCGATGCTTTATCCGCCGTTTCTTTCATTTTCTGTAAGGTTGGAATATCGAGACGGTAGAGGTCGGCGAAATGACGAACCAAATCTTGCGCTACCAGCTGCTCGATTTGTTTTTGTCCAAGTCCGTCGATGTCCATGGCTTTGCGAGAGGCGAAGTGGATTAAACCTTGCGCGCGTTGTGCTTGGCAAAGCATACCGCCGCTACACCGGGCAACTGCTTCGCCTTCTTCGCGTTCGATTTCGCTGCGGCAGATAGGGCAATGGGTAGGCAGGCGGTAGGGTTTGTGAAGCGGTTCGGCTTGCGTTTTAGAAGGTGTTTCAGCAAACAAATCGTCTTGCAGGCCGTCTGAAACAGCAATTTTGGTCTCCTGCATTGGGCGGCGTTCAAAAATCACGCGTACTATCTCGGGAATCACGTCTCCGGCGCGGCGCACGACGACGGTATCGCCAACGCGCACGTCTTTGCGCGATACTTCGTCCTGATTGTGCAGGGTGGCGTTGGTAACGGTAACGCCGCCGACAAATACAGGTTGCAGGCGGGCAACCGGGGTTACTGCGCCGGTACGCCCGATTTGTACATCAATGGCTTCGACAATGGTCAATGCTTCTTCGGCAGGAAATTTGTGGGCAATGGCCCAACGTGGCGCGCGTGAGATGAAACCCAGTTTTTCTTGTTGTGCCAGACTGTTGACTTTGACCACCATGCCGTCAATTTCGTAGGGTAAAGTAGGGCGTTTTTGCTGCATTTTTTCGTAAAACGCCAATACTTCGTCGATATTTGGGAAACAGCCGAAATTACTATCGGGCAGGCTGAAGCCAAGCTCTTTACAGTAGCCCAGCTCTTGCAGGTGTTCTTCTGCGATAAAACCGCCTTGCTGTCGGGCGATGGAATAGGGGAAGAAATGCAGTTTGCGCTGTGCCGTAATGCGCGAATCGAGTTGACGCAGACTACCGGCGGCGGCATTGCGTGGATTGGCGAAAGGTTTTTGTCCGTTTTCAGCCTGTCGTTCGTTCAAGGCGGCAAAATCGGCTTTGAGCATCAGTACTTCGCCGCGTATTTCGATAAGCTCGGGAATGTTTTCTCCATGCAGGCGCAGGGGGATATTGGATACGGTTTTGACGTTTTGGGTAACGTCTTCGCCTGTTGTGCCGTCGCCACGGGTTGCCGCTTGAATCAATACGCCGTCGCGGTACAGCAGGCTGATGGCTAGACCGTCAAATTTAGGCTCGATAACGTATTCCGGTTTTTCGCCGTTTAATCCGCCACGAACGCGCTCATCGAAAGCGTACATTTCGGCATGGTCAAACACGCCGTTTTCGTCTTGTGGCGAAAAGGCGTTGGTCAGTGACAACATAGGCACTTCGTGGCGCACTTCGGCAAAGCCCGCCAAAGGCTCGCCGCCGACGCGCTGGGTTGGGCTGTCGGGCAGTTTCAACTCAGGGTGATTCAACTCCAATGCTTCAAGCTCGCGGAACAATTTATCGTATTCGGCATCGGGTACGCTGGGCGCGTCTAGGGTGTAATATTCGTAGGCGTAGCGGTTGAGGAGGTCGGTCAGGTATTTGATACGTTGTGCGGTCGGATTCATGAGTAATCGAAATAGAGTTTTCAGACGGCCTGATGGTAGAAAGGCCGTCTGAAAATCGATGAATATTGAAGACGAAGGGATTTTACCTGAAAAAAAGCGGATATGCCGTCATTGCATATCCGCTTTTTGATTAGGGAAGTTTAAGAGAACAGGCGCAGGGCTTGTTTACTGCCGGGTTTGATGCCGACTTTAAGCATTTCTTCCTGACGGGCCAAAACGTAGTTGCGTACGTCTTTAAGCCATTGGGTGGAAACTTCTTCCATTTGGTCGTTAACCAAATCCAAGCTGAGTTGGCCGGAGAGTTTGACTGCCAAGTCCATAAATTTGTCGAAAGTTTTTTCGCCGGCAGGAACATGCGGAATATCCAAAAGCATGCTGAAACCGCGGTAGGCTTGGTTGTCCAACAGAGGATTGGTAAACGGTTTGTTGTCCAAAGTATGGATGGAGAACAGTTGAGGGTTGTTGTTGTCACCGAAGTGGAACGCGCCGTCTTCGCCCAATTTGAAACCGGTCTCTTCCACGGCGGCACGCAATTCTACGCCGCTGATGTTGGAATGGGAAACCAAGTGAATGGCGATGGTTTGGTCAACACGCGCACAGAATTGGTCGAGAGCTTGTGCGACTTCGGTGAACGCATCCAAGTCGGTATGCAAAACTTTGCCGTTCATCAGTTGGGCAAAAGCATCAACCTGTTGGTCGAAGTGTTGCAGCTCTTCACGCGCGGCCAAACCGTTGCGGCTGACAGCCTGAAGGCCCATGACGAAACCTTGGTAGTAAACGCCCGGAATCGGCTCTGCAACACGGAAATGGTCGTCCATGGTGCAACCGATGATTTGGAAGCGGTGGGTAGAGGAAAGACGCGGCAGTGCGTGCAATTCTTGGGCTTGTTTCAGGGAGATGTAGGCCATGTAGTCGAAGCGCGGGTCAAACCAAGGCAACTCGACTTGGGACAATTCGTCCAAGCTGATCAATGGTACTTGTGCCACAGGCTCGGCAGCGGTTTCTACTGGAGCAGAAGCGGCTTCGGCAGGGCTTACGGTAATTTCGTTGTTCAAGCCGATAACGGTGTGTTGAACTTTTTCTTCTGCGGAGAAGTCGTCTTCCACAGTCAGCTCGATATCGGTTTTAAGTTGGGCAGGGTGGGCCAGTTTGGCTTTTGCCGCGTAGATTTCATCTTGCTCTTGCAGGTTGCGCAATGCCTCTTCGTTTTTTTTGTTTTTCTTGATAAACAAACCTTGACCGCCGGTTTCTTTGCTGTCGCGGACATGTTTGGTTTTACTGGTCAAAAGTGCATCCTTATCGGAATGGCCGAATTGTTCGCGCACTTGTTTGCGGTATTGGTTTTCCTGGTACATGTTGTAACCGATGACCGCCAAAAGAGCGGCGAGGGCTAAGACGATGAAAATCATGGAGTAATCACTTTTTAAAAAGGCAGCATTCCGTCTTTTTCAGGGTGCGGAATCTTGCTGCGCGGGAAGTTCGTTGGAGCCGGACTTTATGCGTCCGAATGAATAGCTGAATTATAACGAAAATAAACGGTTGTGACAGCATTATGTCTGCCAATCATTTCAGGCCGTCTGAAAGTTATCCGCGCCGGATGGGGAAACCTGCTTTTTGAAGGCGAGACCAATCGAAGAAATGTCCGGGATCGGTTTTCCTGTCCGGCGCGATGTCCTGATGAGCGGTAACGGCCTGAATCGGGTAATGTTCGGAAATGGCGGTCAGCAAGGCTTGCAGGCTGGTGTATTGTGCTTCGGTAAAAGGCTCGAAATCGCAGCCTTCCAATTCAATACCGATGGAAAAGGCATTGCATTTTTCTCTGCCTTGAAACGACGATACGCCGGCATGATAGGCCATGTCGTCGCAGGAAACGAATTGGACGGTTTCGCCTTTACGGCTGATGAAAAAATGACTGGAGACGCGCAAGGTATGGATGATGCTGAAGAAAGGATGCTCGTCAGGGTTGATTTGGTTGGTAAACAATTTTTCCACTGCCCCTGTGTTGTACTCAAAAGGAGGAAGGGAAATATTGTGGAGGACAACCAATGAGACGTTTTCATCCGGTTCGCGCGGGCTGAAATTGGGGGAATGAGTTTGGCGTGCATTCAGCCAACGGCCGTTTTGCCAAATGTTTTTGGAAGGGGAATTCATGGTTTCAGACGGCCTTTCGGGATAGGAAAACATACGTTGGGGAAGGTGGCAGGCTTAATGCGCTTGTTTTCGGTTATACTGTTGCCCGACACGTTCACAAACCAAGAATCCTACCATGTTGAAAAAATTGTTGAAATGGCTGGCCGTATTTTTGACGGCATTTGCCGCCGTGGTTGCCGCATTGTTGTTTGTTCCGAAAAACAACGGCAAACCATACCGTATTACCGTTGCTAAGAATCAAGGTATCTCTTCCGTCAGCCGCAAACTGGCTCAAGACGGCATCGTTTATAACCGTTATGTGCTGGTAGCCGCCGCATATGTGATGGGCGTACACAACCAACTTAATGCCGGTTCTTACCGCCTGTCTGCCAAAGTATCGGCTTGGGACATTTTAAAACGCATTAAAAAAGGCCGTCCTGACTCGGTCAGCGTGCAAATTTTGGAAGGCGCGCGTTTTGCACAAATGCGCCGTATTATCGACAACACTGCCGACATTGCCCACGACACGCGCGGTTGGAGCGATGAAAAACTGATGGCCGAAGTGGCGCCCGATGCCCTGAGCAGCAATCCGGAAGGACAGTTTTTCCCGGATAGTTACGAAATTGATGCCGGTGGCAGCGATCTTCAAATTTACAAAATCGCCTACCGTAAAATGCGGGAAAACCTGCAAGAAGCATGGGACGACCGTCAAAGCGGCCTACCTTATAAAAATCCGTACGAAATGCTGATTATGGCGAGTCTGATTGAAAAAGAAACTGCGCACGAAGACGACCGTGCCCATGTGGCCGCCGTATTCGTCAACCGCCTTAATATCGGCATGCGCCTGCAAACCGACCCAACCGTTATCTATGGCATGGGCGATGCGTATAAAGGCAGAATCCGCAAAGCCGACCTGCAACGCGATACGCCTTACAATACCTATACGCGCAGCGGTTTGACGCCGACGCCGATTGCGCTGCCAGGCAAGGCCGCGCTTGAAGCGGCGGGCCATCCGTCTGATGAAAAATATCTGTATTTCGTCTCAAAAATGGATGGTACGGGCTTGAGCGAGTTCAGCCACAATCTTTCTGAACACAACGCTGCCGTACGCAAATATATTTTGAAGAAATAAACCGAATAGGCCGTCTGAAACATTTATAATCCCTGTTTCAGACGGCCTTTAAATTGACGATATTCATATGAAACCCAGATTTATTACCCTTGACGGCATAGACGGCGCAGGCAAGTCCACCAACCTCGCCGTAATAAAAGCATGGTTTGAAAAACACCAACTGCCCGTATTGTTTACGCGCGAACCGGGAGGCACTCCGGCCGGAGAAGCATTGCGTGAAATCCTGCTCAACCCTGCCACCCAAGTCAGCCTGCGTACCGAAACCCTGCTGATGTTTGCAGCCAGACAGCAACACTTGGAAACGGTCATTCTGCCTGCCCTGAAAAACGGCACGCATGTGGTTTCCGACCGCTTTACCGATGCAACGTTTGCCTATCAAGGAGGCGGACGAGGCGTTCCCTTGCAAGATATTGCCACGCTTGAGCATTGGGTGCAGGGCGATTTCCGCCCCGATTTAACTTTGCTGTTGGATGTGCCTTTGGAAGTGTCAATGGCGCGCATCAACCAAACGCGTGAGAAAGACCGCTTTGAGCAAGAAGAAGCCGAGTTTTTCAATCGGGTACGCGAAGTGTATCTGCAACGTGCTAACGAACAGCCGGAACGCTATGCCGTCATCGACAGCAGCCAAAGTCTGGACGCGGTAAAAAATCAGATTGAAACCGCGCTAGACAGTCATTTTGGATTGAATGTTTAAGTTTAAATAAAATGCCGTCTGAAAGAAGGATAGTGTAGCGAAGAAATATTATTACAGAAGTTTTTAGACATAAAACCAAATAAAACGAAACATCAAAACAAATGTAATAAATATCGGTATGCGCCACCAAAAGAACATGATAAAATTACGGCCTCTTACAAAGCCGGTCTGTTAACAACCCGACTTTAGAAATTTTAAACGTCTGAAGCAGCCTGTTTCAGACTTGTTCGCTGTAAAATCTCTCTCGCAAACAGGATCGATAAATGGAAAATTCATTAAAAGAAGCCGCCCTGCAGTTCCACGAATTCCCCGTGCCGGGCAAAATCTCCGTTACCCCAACCAAACCTTTGGCCACTTCTAAAGACTTGGCGTTGGCGTACTCTCCGGGCGTAGCCGCTCCTTGTATGGAAATCCATGCCGATCCTCAAACTGCCTACAAATACACTGCCAAAGGCAATTTGGTTGCCGTGATTTCCAACGGTACCGCAGTGTTGGGTTTGGGCAACATCGGCGCATTGGCCGGTAAACCTGTAATGGAAGGCAAAGGCGTATTGTTCAAAAAATTCGCCGGCGTTGACGTATTCGATATCGAAATTGATGAAAAAGACCCGCAAAAATTGGTAGACATCATCGCTTCTTTGGAACCGACTTTCGGCGGCATCAACCTCGAAGACATCAAAGCGCCTGAGTGCTTCTACATCGAACGTGAATTGCGCAAACGTTGCAAAATCCCTGTATTCCACGACGACCAACACGGTACCGCCATCATTACCGCTGCCGCTGTATTGAACGCTTTGCGTTATACCGGTCGCAAAATTGAAGAAGCGACGTTGGTGTGTTCCGGTGCAGGTGCCGCAGCGATTGCTTGCTTGAACCAATTGCTGGATTTGGGTCTGAAACGTGAAAACGTAACCGTCTGCGACTCTAAAGGTGTGATTTATAAAACCCGCGAAGACAAAGACCGTATGGACGAGTCCAAACAGTTCTACGCCACCGAAGACAACGGCCAACGCGTATTGGCTGATGCCGTTAAAGGTAAAGACATCTTCTTGGGTCTGTCCGGTGCAAACCTGCTGACTCCTGAAATGCTGAACACCATGAACGAAAAACCAATCGTGTTCGCTATGGCAAACCCAAATCCGGAAATTCTGCCTCCGTTGGCAAAAGAAACCCGTCCGGATGTGGTAATCGGTACCGGCCGCTCAGACTTCCCGAACCAAGTAAACAACGTATTGTGCTTCCCATTTATCTTCCGTGGCGCATTAGATGTCGGCGCGACCACCATCAACGAAGAAATGAAACGCGCTTGCGTATACGCTTTGGCTGACTTGGCAATGGAAGAAGTAACTGAAGAAGTGGTTGCCGCTTACGGTAAGAAATTCGAATTCGGCGCGGAATACCTGATTCCTACCCCATTTGACTCCCGCCTGTTGCCTCGCGTTGCTTCTGCCACTGCTAAAGCAGCTATGGAAAGCGGCGTGGCTACCCGTCCAATCGCTGACTTGGATGCGTACGCTGCTAAATTGGCTACATGGGAACTGTAATTCAGTAAGTAGTGCTTGATTGAAAAGGCTGTCTGAAAGTTGTATTTCAGACGGCCTTTTTGTTTATTGAATATTTTAGAAACGGCTTAATGCAGTAATCAGAATGAAGAATACGATAATCTGCTGATTCAACAGAGACGTGGGAATATGGATTGCTTTCTAAGACAGGTTTCTATTTTTGAGCTGTTTTGACTTTGCAGGGTTTATACGGGATTGAATACAATATTTTTGTCAGTCTGAGACCTTTGCAAAATTCCTTTCCCAAACAGCCGAAACCTAAATAAAGATTTTCGGCTGTTTTTGTTTCAAATATCCACTGATTCTACTCAAATCCCCCCTTACTCCCCCTTGGATACCTGATTAATCAGGCATCCGGCCGCCTTTTAGGCGGCAACAGGCGCACTTAGCCTGTTGGCGGCTTTCAACAGGTTCAAACACATCGCCTTCAGATGGCTTTGCGCACTCACTTTAATCACCCCGAAATAGGCTGCCCGGGCGTAGCGGAATTTACGGTGCAGCGTACCGAAGCTTTGTTCGACCACATAACGGGTCTTTGACAAATATCGGTTGCGTTTGGTTTGCGCTTCCGACAGCGGATGTTTGCGGTGTGCTTTGCGCATAATGCCGTCCAGCAACCGATGCTCTTTCAGATGTTGTCGGTTTTCCGCACTGTCGCAGCCTTTGTCGGCATAGACGGTCGTACCTTTGGGTAACCCTTCCAATAAAGGCGACAGGTGTTTGCACTCATGGGCATTGGCGGGGGTAATGTGCAGTTTCTCGATATAGCCTTCCGCATCGGTACGGGTATGTTGTTTGTAACCGAGTTTGTAGAGGCCGTTTTTCTTTATCCAACGGGCATCGCTGTCTTTACTCGGCGTGGTTTGGCCGCTGACTTGTCCTTCCTCGTCAACTTCTATGGCCTGGCGCTGTTTGCTGCCGGAGATCTGAATAATGGTGGCGTCAACGACGGCGGCGGATGCTTTCTCTACTTTTAAACCTTTTTCAGTCAGTTGGCGGTTAATCAGTTCCAGCAATTCGGACAGGGTGTCGTCTTGCGCCAGCCAGTTGCGGTAGCGGCATAAGGTGCTGTAATCGGGAATGCTCAGTTCGTCAAAACGGCAAAACAGGTTGAAATCGATGCGGGTGATGAGGCTGTGTTCGAGTTCGGGATCGGAGAGGCTGTGCCATTGGCCGAGCAGGACGGCTTTTAACATGGACAACAGGAGATAGGCGGGACGGCCGCGGTGGTCTCGAAGGTAACGAGTTCTTTGACGATTCAGGTATTGTTCGATCGGTTGCCAATCAATCACCTGATCCAACTTCAACAGTGGGAAGCGGTCGATGTGTTTGGCAATCATGACTTGTGCGGTTTGTTGGAAGAAGGTGCTCATGAGAAATCCCCTAAATGTCTTGGTGGGAATTTAGGGGATTTTGGGGAATTTTGCAAAGGTCTCAGTCTTTTTAAACAACATCAGGCCGTCTGAAAACGGGTTTCAGACGGCCTGAGTTAATGAAATGGTTTATTTTTGCCAATAGGTTTTGACGTTGACGAACTCATACAGTCCAAATTCTGATAGCTCGCGTCCATAGCCGGAAGCTTTGACGCCGCCAAAGGGGAGGCGCAGGTCGCTGCTGGTGTGGCGGTTGATAAAGACAGAGCCTGCTTGGATTTTTTCGGCGTATTGCCATGCGTTTGCCGTGTCGGCTGTGTAGATACAGGCGCCGAGGCCGAAAGGTGTGTCGTTTGCAAGTGCGACGGCGTGATCCGGATTGTCGGCGCGTAAGATCATGGCAACTGGGCCGAAGACTTCTTCGTGCCAAACGCGGCAGTTTGGGTTGACTTGATCCAATACCGTGGCAGGATAAAACCAGCTTTCTCCCTCAGGGATATAGCCGCCACTCAAACATTGCGCACCGTGTGCAACCGCATCTTGAACCTGTTCATGTACGGTTTGACGCAAGTCTTGGCGGTGAAGCGGGGCAAGGGTGGTGTTCGGGTCTTTGGGATTGCCGGTTTGCAGTTTGGCGCACTCGGCAAGGAAAAGCGGGATAAATTGTTCGGCAATATCCTGGGTAACAATGATGCGTTTGGCGGCATTGCAGGATTGTCCGGCATCGCGAAAGCGCGAATAGCAGGCATCGATGGCTGCGCGTTGCAGATCGGCATCGGGCAGGATGATAAACGGATTGCTGCCGCCCAGTTCAAGGACGGTTTTTTTCAGATGTTTGCCTGCATGGGCGGCTAGCAGGCGGCCGGTATGGGTCGAACCGGTAAATGCCATGGCATCAGTATCTTCAATGGCTTTAAGCGTGTCTTCATGACTCAACCATGCGCCGATAAGCGGCAAACCTTTTGGGACAAGGCCGAAGAGGGTTTCGCTGATGCGGGCGACACTGGGTGCAGGTTTGACCGCGCAGGCATTGCCGGCACAGAGGGCAGGGATGGCAAATCGTAAAATCTGCCAAACAGGATAGTTCCACGGCATGACCGCCAAAACAACACCCAAAGGCTCGAAGCGGACCTGGCTGAGGCTGGCTTGGGTGGCGATGGTTTTATGGGCAAGCAGCTCGGGGGCAAGGCGGACGTAGTAGCGGATAAGCTCGATGGATTTACTGATTTCGGCACGGCATTCGTGCAGGCAGCGTCCGACTTCTTCGCAAACCATTTCGGCAAGGCGTTCTTGGTTTTGGCTAAGGCTGTCGGCAAATTGCTGTAAGAGGGCGGTGCGCTCGATAATGCTTGACTGGGTGAAGGTTTGTTGAAGGGTTTGGAGGCGGTTTAATTCGTCGGTGAACTCGGTATAGCTTTGCGCCGGTCGGCGGTAAATGGTTTCTCCGGTGAAGACATGGGTGCTGTGAAACATGGTTGACTCCTTTGTTTTTATGTTTTTATGAGGCCGTCTGAAAATGTTTCAGACGGCCTTTTATTGTGATGATTGTACTTCAAGCGACCAGTTGGGGAAAAATGGATTTTAAGCCGGCAACAATAATCTCTACGGAAATGGCGGCCAGCATCATGCCCATGATGCGGTTGAGGATGGTCAGGCCGGTAGTGCCCAAGCGTTTGCTGATGCGTCCGGCCACGACCAAAATGAAATAGCAAATCAGGCTGACCAAAAAGCCGGAGATGATAATCAGGGCAATATCGCTGTAATTCTTGGCGGCAGAGGAATAAATGATGACAGTGGAGATACCGCCGGGGCCGATGGTAATAGGAATGGCAATGGGTACGACGGCAATGGCTTTTTCGTTGCGGCGGACTTGTTGCGCATTTTGATGCTCTTCTGAATGGGGGTCAATTTTGGGTTTGGCCGGGTTGTCGTTGCCGTTCATTAAGGAGATGGCAATCAGCAAAACCAGAATACCGCCGCCGACTTGGAAAGAGCCGACGCTGATGCCGAGTACTTTCAACAAGATACCGCCGCTCAGTGCAAAGACGATGATTACGATGAAAACGGCCAATGCGGCAGTACGCGCGATTCTGCGCTTTTCTTTGGTGCTGTGGTTTTGTGTCAGATCAAGATAAATCGAGAGCGCGCTGAAAGGATTAATCAGCACGAGAAATGCCACAAGCAGCTTGCCGATTTCTACACCCAGTTCCATATTATTCCTCGCTTTCAGTTAGGTCATCGTTATCCGCATTACGGCGGCGGTTTTTGTGTTCGTTTGCAATACCCATCAGCAGGGCGAGCACCACCATGATGGAAAGCGTAGCCGTGCCGCCGTAGCTGACCAAGGGGAGGGGGACACCTACGACGGGCAAAATACCGCTGACCATGCCCATGTTTACAAAGGCATAGCAGAAAAAAGTCATGGTCAATGCGCCTGCCAAACTACGACTGTAAAGGGATTGCGCTTGCGCGGCAATCCACAATCCGCGTGCCAGAATGATAAGGTAAACCAGCAGTAAAAGGATATTGCCAATCAGGCCGAACTCTTCGCCGAATACTGCGAAAATAAAGTCAGTCGTTGATTCGGGAATGTAGTCCAAATGGGTTTGCGTACCGTTGAGCCAGCCTTTACCCCATACGCCGCCCGAGCCGATGGCAATCATGGATTGGATGATGTGGTAGCCTGCACCTAACGGATCTTTGGTTGGGTCGAGTAGGGTGAGGACGCGGGTTTTCTGATAGTCGTGCATGCCGTAATTCCATAAGAGCGGCAAGGCGGCCACAAAGGCAATAATGGCGGCAAAAATGGCTTTCCAAGGCAATCCGGCAAAAAAGATGACAAAAATACCTGAAGCCATAATCAGCGCGGCCGTACCGAGGTCGGGCTGCTTCAAAATCAGGGCGACAGGAACAAGAATCAGAACGAGGGCGACAATATAATGTATCCATTTCAGACGGCCTTCATAGCGTTGAAAATACCACGCGACGGTCATGGGAATACCGATTTTCATGATTTCGGAAGGTTGGATACGGGTAAAGCCGAGGCTCAGCCAACGGGTCGAGCCGTTGACGGTAACGCCAGCAACTTCGACGCCAATCAACAGTAATACGCCGACAATGTAAACCGGAAGGGCGACTTTGGCAGCCGTTTGCGGCTTGAATACGGCAATAATCCATAAAAGGGCAAAGCCCAAAACGGTATGGATGGTTTTGTTTTCCAATTGGCCGAACTCTTGCCCATCTGCAGAATAGAGCAGGAACAGGCTCATGATGTAGATGGCGAGCATGGCAAAAAACAGCCAAGGGTCAATCGGGGCTGTAATGGTGGATTTGAAATTTTTCCACGCTGATGTGTTATTCATGATGAACCTCCGGCTGTGAGGCAGGGCTTGTCGAAGTCAGTCCGTAGGCAGATTGGAAAATGCTGGTAATAGGCTGATGCTTGTTCGTTGTTTCAGTTTTGGCCGAATCTGACTCAATGCCGTCTGAAAACTGTTGCGGCTTGACGTGAAGCATATAAAAATCAGTCATTTCACGAGCCAATGGCGCGGCATACGCACCCCAGCCGCCGTTTTCCAAAATAACGGCAATGGCAATTTCAGGTTTTTCCAATGGTGCAAACGAGATAAACCATGCGTGGTCGCGGTGTTGTTCGCGCAGGGCTGCGGCGTTGTAGCGGCCGCCCTGTTTAATTTGTACGACCTGGGCCGTACCGGTTTTGCCGCCCATTGTATAAGCAAGTCCGCCACCAATACGGTGCGCCGTACCGCCCGGTTTCAATACCTTTTCCATTGCGCGTTTGACGTATTCGAAGTTGTCGGCTTTGAACGGAATTTGACGCTCGGGATTAGGGTTGATTCGGGTAATTTTGCGTGTGCCAAAATCTAATACTTCTTTGACCAAATGCGGCTGATAAACGACACCGTTATTGGCCAGAGATGCTGTTGCATGAGCCATTTGCAAAGGTGTGTAGGCGTTGTAGCCTTGTCCGATGCTGACAGAAACCATTTCGCCAGCGCGCCATTCTTTGGCGGTAGGGTCGGAAGATTTGGCAAAACGTTTGTCTTTCCATTCGCGGCTAGGCAAAACGCCTGCGTATTCGCTGGGCAGGTCAATGCCGGTTTTTTGTCCGAAACCGAATTGCGCCAGATACGGAGAGGCTTTATCGATACCCATTTCGTAACCCAAGCGGTAGAAGAAGGTATCTGAAGATACTTGAATGGCTTTGCTCAAGTTGGCCGAGCCGTGACCGCTGCGGACAGAGTCGCGGAAAATATGGCGGCTGCCGGGTATGCTCCATGCGCCGGGGGCGGGGACGATGGTGTTTTGAGTGATTTTTCCGCTTTCCAATAAGGCCATGCCCATAAAGGGTTTGAATGTAGAACCCGGCGGATAAAGGCCTTGGGTAACGCGGTTGATCAAAGGCTTTTTCCAATCGTCATTCAGCATTTTCCAAGTATCGCTGTCGATGCCGTCAATAAAGAGGTTGGGATCGAAAGAAGGCTTGGAAACAAAAGCCAAGACAGTACCGTCTTGCGGATTGATGGCCACCAATGCGCCACGGTGGTCGCCTAAAATGCGGTCGGCTTCCTGCTGCATACGGATATCCATGCCCAGGCGCAAGGTTTGCCCCATTTTGGACGGAACATTTTTCAATACGCGGACGATGTTGCCGTAAGCGTCTTTTTCGACTTCCTGATAGCCTGGAATGCCATGAAGCTGGTGTTCGTAATATTTTTCCAAGCCGGATTTGCCGATATGCGTACTGCCGCGGTAGAGGGCGGTCAGGCCTTCTTCTTCCAGCATTTCTTTGTCTTTGTCGCTAATACGGCCGATATAGCCTAAGAAATGGGAAGTCAGTTTGCCGTAAGGATATTCGCGGAATGTGCGTGAATTGACCTCTACGTCTTTGAATTCGCGCAGATGTACGGACAAACGGGCGGCCTCTTCATCGCTCAGTCTGAGCTTGAGCGGGATATTTTCAAATTTTCGATAGCTTTCGCGGTATTTTTTGAAGCGTTTTAAATCTGTCGGCGTGATATCGACATATTTTTTCAATGCTTCAATGACATCTTCCATCTTGCCTTCGATGCGGCTGGGAATAACTTCAAGCGAAAAGACTGGATAGTTTTTGGCCAAAGGAACGCCGTTGATATCGACGATTTCGCCGCGTACGGGCGGCGTTGGAATCAGGGTAATGCGGTTGCTCGATGCCTGACCGGAAAACTCGTTGTGCTGAGTCACTTGCAGGTAAAAGAACCGCGCCAGCAAGATGGAAAAGAAGATGACGATCAAGATAAAAGCAACGAGCAGGCGCAACAAAGCGTCGGCTTGTGCTGCCTGAGCGGAAGGTTTTTTGGTATGTTGACCACCGGAAAGACGGCGTGGAAGAATCGGTTTCATCTTTTCAGTGGGAGCGGTAAATACGGGTCACGATCAGCATCAGCTGGCTGAGTATCGGCCAAAGCAATGCGCCGACAAATGGGGCAACAAAGCCTTGCAAAGTGATGACCTGATGATTAAGGAACAGACGTGCAACAGTTAAAACGGCCTGATTGAGAAGCAGTGCAGCCAATACAGCGGCCAATTGCATAATGTGGCCGTAAAGCATGATTTGGCGGCGGCGGTTTAAAATGAAATAAGTCATCACGACGTAAGACAGGGCGTGCAAGCCCAAAGTAGCGGCGGTTGCTGCATCGACAATCAGACCGATGGCAAAAGCCAGTCCCATGCCTGCACGTTGCGGCTGGTGCAATGTCCAATATAGCAACATCAGTGCCGTCATTTCAGGCAGCCAAAAGAATCCGTCAAAGGAAAACGGCATAAAGTCCAGTATCATCATCACAATGAGACTGGCCGCCATGATGTGTAGCGGTACTGCACGGTAAGAATCGTCAAAATCGTTCATGAAATCAGCGTGGGGAAGAAGGGCCGGAAGAAAGTACCAAGACAAAACGGCTGCTGCGTAAAGCGGCCAAAGGCGTCAGTTGCGTATCGTAATAAGGCGTTCCTGATGCGCGGACAACCTTGCTGACAGTTGCAACGGGAATCCCCGCCGGATAAGTACCATCCAAACCGGAAGTCAGCAGAATATCGCCGGGTTTCAAGTCTGAGCCGGTTGGGAAATAGCGCAAATCCAAACCGTTGCCATTGCCGTATGCCAAATTGCGTTCACCGGTGCGGCTGACGGCTACGGGGACAATGCTTTGTCCGCTTGAGATCAGTTCAATTTCCGCACTTTGTGTGTGAACTTGTGTCAATAGGCCGATCAAACCGCTTTGATCGATGACCGCATCGCCAACTTTCAAGCCGTCTTGACTGCCTTTGCCGATAATCAGTCTTTCGGAAAGCGGATCTTTGCCATTGGAAATGACTTCTGCGCCGATAACATTGTGGATGCCTTTTTGTTGCAAACTGTACAGTTTTTTCAATTCGCGCAATTCATCGGTATTGACTTTATCCCGCTGCAAATCGATTTTCAGACGGCCATTTTCTTCCAGAAGTCGGCGGTTTTGTTCCAAAAGCTCGGATTTGGACTGGGAGAGGTCGGCAAAATATTGATAAAGTTGAACGGGTTGATTGGCCAGCCATTGAGCAGGATAGAGCATGGGCATTACTGCCGCGCGCACAGGCTGCATCAATGAAAAGCGGTAATCTGCCACCATCAGGCCGGCCGCCAGGGCGACATAAACGACAAAACGAGGCAACAGCTTAGGGCCTTTTGCCTCGTCAAAGCGCAAAGAAGAGCGTTCCATAGCCATCTACCTTATGGGTTTTCCGTAAACACGGTATCCCATTTGCCGATATAGTCCAAAGCCTTACCGGCACCATAGGCAACGCAGTTCAGAGGCTGGTCGGCGATGCCGACGGGCAGGCCGGTTGCATCGGCCAAGACGGTATCGATACCGTGCAGAAGCGCACCGCCGCCGGTCAGCATAATGCCGCGGTCGGCGATGTCGCCGGCCAGTTCGGGCGGAGCCTGTTCCAAAGCCAGACGGACGGCGCGGATGATTTGATTTACCGTTTCACTCAATGCTTCACGGATTTCATTTGATGTAACCGCCAAGGATTTGGGCGTACCTTCGGCCAGGTCGCGGCCTTTAATGCGCATGGCTGTTTCGGTTTCAAAGCCCGAGGCCGAGCCGATTTGTTTCTTCAATTCTTCTGCTGTCGCTTCACCGATCAAGACACCGCGATGACGGCGCAGGTAATGGATGATGCTTTTATCGAACTCGTCGCCGGCTGCGCGGACGGAAGCGGAATAGGCCATACCGCCCAGTGAAAGGATACCGATTTCGGTCGTACCGCCGCCAATATCGACAATCATCGAACCTGCCGCATCTTCAATCGGCAAGCCTGCGCCCAAAGCGGCGGCCATCGGTTCTTCAATCAAATGCACGCTTGCCGCGCCGGCGGCAAATGCAGAATCCAAAATCGCTTTACGTTCCACTTGGGTAGAGCCGCCCGGAACACAGATAACCACACGGGGCGGAACCAAAGACCGTCCTTCGGTGGCTTTTTTAATCAACATACCCAGCATACGCTCGGTAATCACAAAATCGGCAATCACGCCGTCCCTCATCGGACGGACGATTTCGATATTGCGCGGCGCACGGCCCTGCATTTTTTTGGCTTCCGTACCAACCGCCATGATTTTACTTTTATTGCCCGCGCCGGATTGAATCGCAACCATGGACGGCTCATCCAAAACAATCCCTTTGCCGCGTACAAAAATCAGCGTGTTGGCCGTGCCCAAGTCGATGGCAATATCATTAGAGAGGAAACGAGATAAAAGACGAAACATAGGATACCTGAAATTCCGGCCCAGCCCGGATGTGTTTAGCGTTATTTAAAATAAGAAAAACAGGTACACGGTTTTAGACGGATAAATGCGCCCTTAAAAGGCCGTCTGAATCAAAACACCATGCCAACCTGTTTGGTTTTCGGTTATAATTCTTCGCTTCATAGAAGACGAAATGCAATGATACCCCAAACCCAAGAGGCATTGCTATCAGACAAGGATTTTTTATGGCTTTAAGCTTAAATGATGTGGAAAAAATCGCAAAACTCTCGCGCCTCACTTTAACGGACGAAGAAAAAAACAAAACGCTTGCCGAGTTGAACGACATTTTCGCCATGGTTGAAAACATGCAAAGCGTCAATACCGACGGCATCGAACCTATGGCGCATCCGCATGAAGCCGCTTTGCGCCTGCGCGAAGATAAAGTGACTGAAACTGACCATGCTGCCGAATATCAGGCTGTTGCCCCAGAAGTGCGCAACCGCCTGTATATTGTTCCTCAAGTGATTGAAGAATAAGGTTTCAGACGGCCTTTGCTCATCTGCAAACTCCTATTGCAAGGCCGTCTGAAAGGATATTCTGTTCAGACGGCCCGATTTATTGATTTAAACGGATGTTTTCAATATCTGTTTTGAAAGCAAAAACTGTTTTATAGAAAGTACGGCACAATGACCGCTTACACGCTCAAACAAGCCAGCAGCCTGCTGCAATCCAAACAAATTTCCGCAGTCGAATTGGCGACCGAATATTTGGCCGCTATTGCTGCGAAAAACCCTGCCATCAATGGCTACGTTACCATCGATCAAGATAAGACCCTTGCTGAAGCCAAAGCAGCCGATGCGCGTATCGCGGCCGGCAATGCAACGGCTTTGACCGGTGTGCCGGTTGCTTACAAAGACATTTTCTGTCAAACAGGTTGGCGCAGCGCATGCAGCTCCAAAATATTGGATAACTTTGTTTCTCCTTATACTGCTACTGTGGTGCAAAACCTGTTGGATGCCGGCATGGTCACTCTTGGCCGTACCAATATGGACGAATTTGCCATGGGTTCGACCAATGAGACTTCGTTCTACGGCGCAACCAAAAACCCATGGAACCTTGAACATGTTCCCGGCGGTTCGTCAGGCGGTTCGGCTGCAGTGATTGCAGCGCGTTTGGCACCGGCTGCCTTGGGTTCGGATACCGGCGGTTCTATCCGTCAGCCTGCATCGCATTGCGGTATTACCGGTATTAAGCCGACTTACGGTACGGTTTCACGTTTCGGTATGGTTGCCTATGCTTCCAGCTTCGACCAAGCCGGCCCTATGGCGCAAACGGCCGAAGACTGTGCGATTTTGTTGAACGCTATGGCCAGCTTTGACGAGCGCGATTCCACCAGTTTGGAGCGCGACAAAGAAGACTACACCCGTGATTTGGACAAGCCGCTTAAAGGTTTGAAAATCGGTTTGCCTAAAGAGTATTTCGGCGAAGGTGCGGATGCCGATGTTCAGACGGCCTTGCAAAGCGTTATCGATTTGCTCAAAGCCCAAGGCGCGGAGACTGTTGAAGTTTCCCTGCCGCAAACATCATTGTCGATTCCTGCTTATTATGTTCTCGCCTCTGCGGAAGCAAGTACCAACTTGTCCCGTTTCGACGGCGTACGTTATGGCCATCGTGCAGCGCAATTCGGCGATTTGGAAGAAATGTACAGCAACACCCGTGCCGAAGGTTTCGGCAGCGAGGTCAAACGCCGTATCATGATCGGTACTTATGTATTGAGCCATGGTTACTATGATGCGTATTACCTGAAAGCGCAAAAACTGCGCCGTCTGGTTGCCAATGATTTTCAGACGGCCTTTGGTCAATGTGATTTCATTTTGGCGCCGACTGCGCCAACTGCCGCACCGAAACTCGGCAGCGACATTCACGACCCTGTGCAAATGTACTTGTCCGATATTTACACCATCGCCGTGAACCTTGCCGGTTTGCCTGCACTGACTCTGCCTGCCGGTTTTAGCGCAAACGGCCTGCCGATTGGTGTGCAATTTATCGGCAACTATTTCTCCGAAGCCAAAATTTTGGGTGCCGCACATCAAGTTCAACTGAACAGCGATTGGCACACTAAAGCGCCGGAATAATGTTTTAGGGCCTTGATGATTCAAGGCCGTCTGAAAATAAACCGTATAAAAGCGCCTGAATGTATTGAGGTGCTGCATATTGTAGATATTTAAAAATTATGACAGCCACCGACTTCATTCAAATCATTGGGACAGCCGCGTTTGCCATTTCCGGCTATTTGGTCGGCTACAACAAGCGATTGGATGTGCTCGGTGTTGTCATTACTGCGTTACTGACGGCTGTCGGCGGCGGCATGATACGCGATGGCTTGGTCGGCCGGATTCCGCAAGTGTTTTTGCAAACCGATGCGCTGATTGTTGTGTTTGCCACGCTTGCTATCGCATGGTTGATAAGGGTGCAACGTTATCGCAGCACCTATTTGGCCGCTGCTTTTATTATTGCCGATGCCATTGGTTTGGCAGCGTTCAGCATTACCGGTGCACAAATCGGTATGGTTTTGCAGCTTAATCTGTTCGGCGTTATTTCTTTGGCTTTTGTGACTGCCGTTGGTGGCGGTATTGCGCGCGATATTTTGGTCAATGATGTGCCGATGATTTTGCGTACCGACCTTTACGGTAGTGTGGCCATTTTGATTGGAGGGCTGATTTATCTGCTTGGGCATTTGGGCTGGATTAATATTTTTACGTTAAACCTGCTCTTTGCTGGCGGATTGTTGTTTCGCCTGACTGCATACCGTTTCCATTGGCAATTGCCCGGTTTCCAACGCCGCAGGAAATAAACTTATCTTACAGACGGCCTGTTATGGTTTTTATTCAGGCCGTCTGAAAAACGAATCACTCATTTAACCGATTAACTTTTTTTCGACAGAAAGACCCTTATGACTTGGGAAACCGTAATCGGACTGGAAATCCACGTCCAACTCAACACCCAATCCAAAATCTTCAGCGGCGCATCCACTGCATTCGGTGCCGAACCTAATGCCCACGCCAGCGTGGTTGAGTGTGCGTTGCCGGGCGTATTGCCGGTAATGAACCGCGAAGTCGTCGAAAAAGCCATCAAACTCGGTTTGGCTTTGGATGCGAAAATCAATCAGAAAAACGTGTTCGACCGTAAAAACTATTTTTATCCTGATTTGCCAAAAGGCTATCAAATCAGTCAGTTGGATTTGCCGATTGTGGAACATGGCAAACTGGAAATCGTAGTGGGCGATGAGGTTAAAACCATCAATGTTACCCGTGCGCACATGGAAGAAGATGCGGGTAAATCCGTGCACGAAGGCTTGAACGGTGCCACCGGTATCGACTTGAACCGTGCCGGTACGCCTTTGTTGGAAGTTGTCTCCGAGCCTGAAATGCGTTCCGCAGCCGAAGCCGTGGCATACGCTAAAGCGTTGCACGGTTTGGTGACTTGGCTGGATATTTGCGACGGCAATATGGCGGAAGGCTCGTTCCGTGTTGATGCCAACGTTTCTGTACGTCCAAAAGGTCAGGCAGAGTTCGGTACACGCCGTGAAATCAAAAACCTCAACTCTTTCCGCTTCTTGGAACAAGCCATCAATTATGAAGTGGAAGCGCAAATCGAAATTTTGGAAGACGGCGGTAAAGTACAGCAGGCAACCATGCTGTTTGACCCTGAAAAAGGCGAAACCCGTGTGATGCGTTTGAAAGAAGATGCGCACGATTACCGCTATTTCCCAGATCCGGATTTGCTGCCGGTCATTATTTCAGACGGCCAGTTGCAAAAAGCCAAAGAGCAAATGCCTGAGTTGCCGCATGAAATGGCGGCGCGTTTTGTTGCCGATTACGGCGTGTCTGACTATGATGCGCGCCTGTTGACTGCCAGCCGCGCTCAAGCTGCCTATTTTGAAGAAGCGGCCAAAGCCTGCGGCCAAGGTAAATTGACGGCGAACTGGATGAACGGCGAGCTTGCCGCTACCTTGAACAAAGAAGGTTTGGAACTGACTGAAAGCCCGATTACAGCTCCACGTCTTGCTGAGTTGGTTGCTAAAGTTGCAGATGGAACATTAAGCAGCAAACTGGCGAAAAAAGCTTTTGAAGCAATGTGGGCAGAGCCTGAAGCAGGTATTGCTGAGATCATCGAGAAACATGGTTTGCAACAAATTACTGACACTGGTGCAATTGAAGCAATGGTAGATGAAGTGTTGGCAAACAATGCGAAAGCCATTGAGCAATTCCGTTCCGGCAATGAGAAAGCCTTGAATGCGATTGTTGGCCAAGTGATGAAAGCAAGTAAAGGCAAGGCCAATCCGGCTCAAGTACAAGAGCTGATTAAAGCCAAATTAGCTTGATAGATAGGACAGGCCGTCTGAAAACAGGTTTTATTTTCAGATGGCCTTTATTTTTGATTCTAAAATTATTCTAAATACCATGACACATACTATTACCTTATCAGATCAAATAACATTTACGGCAAACGAGGATGAAACCGTTCTTGCTGCCGCGACCCGTCAGAATTTAAATTTGCCCCATTCTTGTAAAAGTGGCGCTTGCGGACAATGTAAGGCCGAGTTGATGAGTGGCGAATTTGAAATGGGCGAGCATATTGATAAAGCCATTAGCGCAGAAGAAAAAGCGCAGGGCAAAGTGTTATTGTGTCGCACTACTGCGAAGAGCAACCTGAAAATCAATGTGCCGGGGTTTAATTCGAATGCCTTGCCGGTGCGCACTTTACCTGTACGCATTGAAACGATTGAAATCAAACATGATGTTGCTTTGTTAAGATTAGCTTTGCCTAAAGCGCCGTCATTTGCATTTTATGCTGGGCAATATATTGATTTGCTGCTTCCCGGTAATATCAGCCGCAGCTATTCAATCGCCAATTCACCTGACCAAGAAGGCGTTTTGGAGTTGCATATTCGTAAACGTGAAAATGGCGTATGTTCGGAAATGATTTTTGGTGCAGAGCCTAAAATCAAAGAAAAAGGCATTGTCCGCGTTAAAGGCCCATTGGGTACATTTACGTTGCAAAAGGACAGCGATAAACCGATCGTTTTGTTGGCAACGGGTACAGGTTATGCACCTATCCGCAGTATTTTGCTTGATTTGATTCATCAGAATAGCGAACGTCAGGTTCATTTTTACTGGGGAGCACGTCGGCAGGAGGATTTGTACGCATTGGAAGAAGCAGAAGCATTAATAGGCCGTCTGAAAAATGCAAAATTCTCGCCTGTTCTTTCTAAGCCTAATTCCGATTGGAAAGGGGAGAATGGATACGTGCAAAACGTTGCCGCACAAAATTATTCTGATTTAAGCCAATATGAAGTTTATGCGTGCGGGTCACCAGCTATGACGGAGAGTGCGCAAAGTTTGCTGACTCAAAAATGCGCTTTACCGGAAGATGCCTTCTTCTGTGATGCTTTTTCACCGGCATAATCATGCTGTGAAATAGAAGATAGATGTGAATTCAAGTAGTAAGCATTGAGCTTGAAGAGAAATCAAACTTTGAAAGGGTGTACATTATGTACACTCTTCTGATTTTTTGAGTTGGCATTTTTAAATACGCTGTGCGTTGCGTGTCCATAAAATCTTTATGTAGATTGGGTTGTCTAGGGTAGCCTTAAATGTAAACCACTATGAAGTCAAACTAATCAAAACCATACTTTGTAATATTTAGAGACTTTATCAAGTTTTGAGTCAATTCACGCTCTTATTTGTAGCACAATAATTATCATCTAATTTTTTCCCTATACAATTTTTCCTGTAAACGGCGCAGGCCGTTTTAAGTCAACTTTATCAGGAACCATGACCATGAGAAACATCAAACTAACCTTAGCCATATTTTTCGGCGGCATATTCGCTTTATGGCTGCTTGCTACATCATTTCCAGACCAGTGGGGCGTATTTCCAGTACGCAACCTATTGCTGCAACTCACTGGCGCCATCAGCATACTGGCGATGAGTGCCTGCCTGATACTCGCCATGCGCCCCAAAATATTGGAAACCCCGCTTGGCGGACTGGACAAAATGTACCGCCTGCACAAATGGCTCGGCATCATCGCCCTTTCAGGCAGCATCCTCCACTGGACTACCAAGCAATTCCCCAAATGGCTGGTAAAGCTCGGACTGTTTGACGGCAAAAAACCGCCGCGCCCGCCGATGCAGGAAATATTGACGTTAAAAGATTGGCTGGCTACCCAACGCCACTTTGCTGAAGAAGTTGGTGAAATCGCTTTTTATGTCGCCATCGTTCTACTTGTCGCCGCCCTCATCAAACGCATACCCTACCGCTGGTTTGCCAAACTCCATATCCTGGTCGTACCCGTTTATCTCGCGCTTGTGTGGCACACGATCGTACTGGTAAACTTTTCCTACTGGTCGCAACCGCTGGGCTGGCTGATCATCGCCGCCTTAGGTGCAGGCATCGCCTGCTCGCTGATTGCCCTGTTTAAGCGCATCGGTAATCCGCAAAACGCTACCGTCTCCTCCCTGAATCAAAACGGTAAATTGCTCTCTCTGACTCTGAATGCCCCGAAATGGCAAGGACACTGTGCAGGACAATTCCTCTTTTTACGCACACACGGAGAAAGCCACCCCTTCACCATCGCTTCAGACTGGCAGCCTGATAACCAAGAGCTCACGCTCGTTATCAAAGATTTGGGCGATTACACACACCGCCTGCCACAACGCCTGAACATTGGCGACATCGTTCAAATCGATGGTGCATACGGACGTTTTGACTTTTCTGATAAGCAAGCGCAAATTTGGGTCAGCAACGGCATTGGTTTTACCCCATTTCTTGCACGCCTTAATGAACTGGCGAAACAGCCAATTACCCAGTCGATAGACTGGTTCCATGCTGATAGAAATCTGTCTGCTGACACGCTTGCCCATTGGCAAAATTTAGCGCAACAAGCCAACGTGAATTTCCACTATATCCCTTCGGAAACCCAAAGGCTTACTGCCGAACATATCGGACAGACTGTCCGCGACAGCGCCAACCGCAGCCTGTGGCTCTGTGGCAGCAGCAGCTTCACGCGCAGTATTTCAGACAACCTGAAAACAAGATCGCAACATTTGGAGTTCTTTGAATTCCGCTAAACATCCATAGATGTAGGATAGCTTGAGAGCGTAGTCTTAACCTAGTGCAAATAAAAACAGTCCAAGCCTTCAAAATGAAGTTGCGGACTGTTTTTTTGTTTTTCAGACGACCTCTAGCACTTAAAGAGGTTTTAGTCTGATAATGCAGCCTTAATAGTATGAAAATAAAAGCAGTCCACACCTTCATTGTGAAGGTGTAGGCTATTTTTTAATTTTCTGGTCATCCTTACAGTAGAGTCTTTACAAAGTTCCTTAAATGTTTAGATAGGACTTTAAGGGGAGGTGTAAAAAGCTATGGCCGTCTGAAATATTTCAGACGGCCATATAT
The DNA here is from genome assembly GCF_051957775.1 of Neisseria sp. P0016.S008. Classification (NCBI taxonomy): domain Bacteria; kingdom Pseudomonadati; phylum Pseudomonadota; class Betaproteobacteria; order Neisseriales; family Neisseriaceae; genus Neisseria; species Neisseria sp. P0016.S008. The sequence continues at coordinate 335,290 of NZ_JBQCWB010000002.1, read as the reverse complement.
TCACAAGGATAGAACAGGGGAGTATTAGCTACCGATCAGTTTCAAACGTTGACCAGGAGTCACAGTACGGGTATTGCGGTTCCAACGGCGGATCTCATTAACATCAACATTGAAACGGCTGGCAATAGTGTTCAAAGTATCACCTTTGCGTACAGTGTAGGAAACGTTTTGAATCGGGTTGCTGCGGACTTTTGCCGGAGCAGCTGTAACGCGGAGGATTTGGCCTTTTTTGATATTGTTGCCTTTGATGTTGTTGGCAATAATCAAATCAGCTACGCTCAAGTTGTAACGTTTGGAAATGTTAAATAACGTATCGCCATCTTCCACACGATGTGTACCTGCTGCAAGTGCTGCGGTTTGTATGTTTTGTTGACCATTTACACGGGCAAGACGCGCATTGATGCGGCTTTGCTGTTTAGCGGTATTGGCTGCAATACGTGCGGCACGAGCACTTTCAGTAGTCACAACAGTTTGAACTTGTTTGGCTTCAGGAGTCGCTTCAGCAACAGTTGCTGCAGGTTCATCTGCAGGTCGGCTTTGTACTAAGGCCATCAGGTCATCATGCTCTTCTTGAGCCGGCGCGGCAGCAACAGATTCAACTGCAGGAGTAGGGGCTACATCGTTTGCGGCAATGGTTGGTGCAGTCAGGTTGGTAGGGATAGCTGCTTTAGGTGCTTCTGCAACATTTGTAGTAGCAGGATCAGCAGTGGTATGGATCATGGCTACAACAGGGGCGGCTACTTCCGCATTTGCAACTTGAGGCTGCGCCTTGGTTTCTGTTACCGCTACTGAAGTAACGTTTTCAGCTTTGTTGCGTTCAATAAAGTCAACCGGTTTGCTGGACTGTGGAATAACAGGTGCAACAATATTAGTCACGGTATTTTGAGCGACTTTAACCGGTTCTGCTACGTTGGAAGCAATAATCGGAGACATGGCCGGCATATTGGATTGGTAAGTATCCGGCGTATTGTCTTTGTCGATAAAGTTAATGATATCTTGACTTTGGGTAGCTGAGTTTTTAGCCACCAAAATGCTGCGACCTTCAGAAATGGCACTGCCGCTCAGGCCGTTGAGGCGTTTAAGCTCGGCTACGCTCATGCCGGTATCGTTGGCGATAGCATTAAGCTTTTTGTTGCCCAAAGAAGTATAGATATCCCAAGACATCAGGGTATCTGGATTAGCATTGCGGTAGTTTTTTTCAAATGCGGAAACCGCAGAAACCGGTAACAACAGACGACGGTTGTTTTTAGGGATAAATACCGGGGCATTGAAACCTGGGTTGAGTGCCAACAGTTCGCTTTCGCTGATGTTTGCAAAGCGAGCGATTGTGCTGTTATCAATAGGTTTGTCGATGCTGACAGATTTGAAATATGGCTGATTGCTGATTTCACTGATATTCATGCCGAAAGTTTGCGGATTGGCAACGATATTGCGGACAGCCAAAAGTTTGGGGACGTAATTTCGTGTTTCGTTCGGCATACGCAGGTTTTCGTATGTCGGCTCCAAACCTTGCGCACGGGCACGGTTTACGGCACGGCCGACGTTACCTTCACCCCAGTTGTAAGCGGCAAGTGCCAAAGACCAGTCGCCGAACATACCGTGCAGGTATTGCAGGTAGTTCAATGCGGCATCGGTAGCAGCGTAAATGTCGTGGCGGCCGTCATACAAAGGCGTTTTTTCCAAGCCGAAGTGGCGGCCGGTAGCCGGCATAAATTGCCACAGGCCGGATGCGCCGACGTGTGATTTGGCTTTGGTTACGAATGCGCTTTCAATGAAAGGCAGTAAAGCGATTTCAGCAGGCATATTGCGTTTTTTAACTTCATTGGCAATATGGTACATATAAGGTTTGCTACGGGAGATAGTGCGGTCGAAATATGCACTATTTGCAGCAAATTTGTTTTCATGGCGGCGAACCAGTTCTGTGTTGACTTCGTTGATGCGGAAGTCTTTACGCAACGATGCCCACAAGCTGCCAGAGCCGAAAGTTTGTGCTTTGGCTTGGTCGAGCAGGGAAGAGTTGAGGCGCATCATGGCCATGCCGACTTGGTTGGGCGTAGCGTTTTGCGCGTAGGCTGTGGCGGAAACTGCCGACAGGCTTGAAACGGTCAGAGCGATGGTTTTTAGTTTTGCCATAGTAAATAGAGTTATCAAATATATAATAAAATTTCGTCTTTTCGATGGTATCGTTTCAGCATTCAAACGTCAAGTCGAGTAGGGAATTTGCTTGTATGATGTGGTCGTGGTGTTAAAATTCTGTCACATAAGTCGGGATGCATAGGGGGCATTTAATGGAAACTTTTTTTATGCAAACGCCAATGGGACAATATCTTGCTCAAAAAGAGGCGGATTTTTTCAGACGGCATTTGCAATATTTGAATGGCCAAGTGGCGGTTCAATTAGGCGGTATATGGCAGAGGCCGTCTGAAAATATGATTGTGGTGCCGCGCGATGTGCGGATGGATGCTGAAATGTTGGCATTTGAAACGCATTCTGTGGATGTATTATTGATGCCCCATCTTTTGGAAATTTCGTCTGCTGATTTGGTGTTGCGAGAGGCATTTAGGATATTAAAACCCGAGGGTAGGTTGATTTTGACGGGGTTTAACCCTAAATCTTTGTGGGGATTGAGCTCGTGGTTTGATGGCAAAAGACTACCTATGAAATCTCAATGCTTGGCTCTGGCTAAGATGAAACGAAGAATTGCGGATATTGGTTTTGAAATGGAATATGGGCAGTTTATGGATTATCTGCCTGCTGTGAATTCGCCATCTGCTTTGAAGTTCTGGCAGTTTATGGAAAAGGCGGGGGACAGGTGGTGGCCACAGTGTGCGGCGGTGTATGGTGTGGTTTTAACGAAACATCTGATTGGTGTCCATCCTTTGCCTGAATTGGAATCTGCATTTGATGGCAATACGGTTGCTTTAAGTACGGCACGTTTGGCCGAATAGTTTTCAGACGGCCTATATATAATGATGAATTTGGAGAATAATGATGCCTGAATTACCTGAGGTGGAAACGACTTTACGCGGAATCGCGCCGCATATTGATGGCAAAAAGATAGAAAAAGTCATTATTCGCCAGTTTAAATTGAGATGGCCTATTCATCCAAACTTGGCGCAAATTTTGGCCGGGCGCAAAGTTTTGGCATGCAACCGGCGTGCGAAGTATTTGATTATTACTTTTGAAACGGGTATTTTACTTATTCATTTGGGTATGTCCGGTAGTTTGCGGATTTTTACCGCCAATGATGAGCGTATCGCCACGCCGGATAAGCACGATCATTTAGATTTTGTATTTGATGACGGTACCGTATTGCGTTATCACGATCCGCGTAAATTTGGTGCGGTGTTGTGGTATGAGGGTATTGCCGAACATCATCCTTTGTTGGAAAAACTGGGGCCGGAGCCGCTCTCGGACGATTTTGATGCAAATTATCTGTATCAGAAATTAAAAACCCAGAAGCGTGCAGTCAAATTAGCGCTGATGGATAATGCGGTGGTGGTTGGCGTCGGCAATATCTATGCGAATGAAAGTCTGTTTAAGGCAGGTATTTCGCCATTGCGTCCGGCGAATAAGCTGACCAAGAAAGAATGCGCATTATTGGTGGAGACCGTTAAAGCGGTTCTGCAAAGGGCGATTGAAACGGGCGGCAGTACGTTGCGAGACTTCGTTAATAGCGATGGAAAAAGCGGCTACTTTCAGCAGGAATATACGGTCTATGGCCGCCACAATGAGCCTTGTGTCCAATGTGGCGGGCTGATTTTTAAAGAAACTTTGGGGCAGCGTGGAACATTTTATTGTCCAAATTGCCAGAAATAGTTTCAGAAGGCCTTAAATATCAGAGGCCGTCTGAAAATAATAAACACAATACAGAAGAAATTTTATGTCTAAACAAAAAGCTCCTTTTTTTAAACGACTGGGCAGACTTTGCCGTTTGGCGGCTTGGTTATTCAGAACCGGTCGGGATTTGCGTGCCATCGATGGCAACAATGCAGAGGAACGCAATCACGCTGTGGTTGTTTTGGGAAAAGGTGCGTTGGATGCTTTGGATATCGAATTGGAAATCGGCGTACCGCCTCAAGGAAATGTGAGCGGTACTTTGGTGGTGGCCAACCATGTGTCTTGGTTGGATATTTTTGCCATGAGCGCCGTTTATCCGAGCAGTTTTATTGCAAAAAAGGAAATCAGCGATTGGCCGGTTTTGGGGAAAATGGGTAAAAATGCCGGCACGGTGTTTATCAACCGTAATTCCCGCCGTGATGTCGAGCCGATTAATCAGGCGATTTGTGCGGCGTTGAAAGCAGGGCAGAATGTCAGCTTCTTCCCCGAGGCGCGCACCTCTTCCGGCTTGGGTATTTTGCCGTTTAAGGCAGCCCTGTTTCAATCAGCTATTGATGCGAAAGCGCCGATTCAGGCAGTGACCTTACGCTATTATGATGACGAAGGACAACGGACGGAACTGCCATCCTATGCGGAGGTAAATCTGTTTCAGTCTTTATGGCGCATTGTTTCTATGAAGAAAACCCGTATCCGTTTGGATTTCTCGCCACAGTACAAACCGACAGACATGCCGGATAAAGACCGCTATGCTTTGAAGGATATTGCGGAAACAGCCATCGGCGAAATTGTGGCTTCGGATTCGCCCGTTCAGCCCTTACCTAAAAAATAATTTCAGTCAGGTACTTGTTTTATTTCAGACAGCCTTCATTTAGAAGAATAGCTGTTTTCGGTTTAATTGAATTGATAGTTTGATGTAATTAATATTATTTGAACTATAAATTATACAAATCGATAAGCCTGCATTAAAATGCAAGCATTGATTCATTTCTCTAACCCGAATTTTTAAAGGAGCTTAAAAATGGCTTTGCAAGATCGTACCGGTCAAAAAGTACCTTCCGTAGTATTCCACACTCGCGTTGGCGACACTTGGAAAGATGTTTCTACTGATGATTTGTTTAAAGGCAAAAAAGTAGTCGTGTTCTCTCTGCCTGGCGCATTTACTCCAACTTGTTCTTCTTCTCACCTGCCACGCTACAACGAATTGTTTGGCGCGTTCAAAGAAAACGGTGTTGACGCAATCTACTGCGTATCTGTAAACGACACTTTCGTGATGAACGCTTGGGCTGCTGAAGAAGAAGCCGACAACATCTACATGATTCCTGATGGTAACGCTGAATTCACTGAAGGCATGGGCATGTTGGTTGACAAAGAAGACTTGGGCTTCGGCAAACGCTCTTGGCGTTACTCCATGCTGGTTAACGACGGCGTGATTGAAAAAATGTTTATCGAACCTGAAGAACCAGGCGATCCTTTCAAAGTGTCTGACGCTGACACTATGTTGAAATTTATCGCTCCTGAGTGGAAAGCTCAAGAGTCTGTTGCCATCTTCACCAAACCTGGCTGCCAATTCTGTGCTAAAGCTAAAAAAGCTCTGCAAGACAAAGGCTTGTCTTACGAAGAAATCGTATTGGGTAAAGATGCAACTGTTACTTCCGTACGCGCTATTACCGGCAAGATGACTGCTCCTCAAGTATTCATCGGCGGCAAATACATCGGCGGCAGCGAAGACTTGGAAGCTTACTTGGCTAAAAACTAATTGCCTGTATGCTTGAGACGGCTTGAAAAGGCCGTCTGAAAGACCCAAATATAGAGTTATTCAGACGACGTTTGCAAATCGGCGTTCTGAATAACTCTATATTTACAAGTAGAATTTGAGATTATTGTTTTAAATCGATATTTAGGTATTAGCTATTGATTTTTAAATTTTGATAGTTTATGAAGTTTAGGCCGTCTGAAAACGGATAACCTGATGGCAATATCGGTTTGGATATAGACAGTAAGGATAAAATATGAAGAAGATTCAAGCAGATGTGGTAGTACTGGGTGGCGGTACAGCCGGTATGGGCGCATTTCGTAATGCCCGACTTCATACAGACAATGTTTACCTGATTGAAAACAATGTATTCGGAACAACTTGTGCGCGTGTCGGCTGCATGCCGTCCAAATTACTGATTGCGGCTGCGGAAGCGCGCTATCATGCTCTGCATACCGATCCATTTGGCGTGCATTTGGATAAAGACAGCGTAACGGTAAACGGTGAAGAAGTCATGCACCGCGTGAAGTCCGAACGCGACCGTTTTGTCGGTTTTGTGGTCAGCGATGTAGAAGAGTGGCCTGCCGACAAGCGTATTATGGGTACGGCAAAATTTGTTGACGAACACACCGTCCAAATCGATGACCACACTCAAATTACTGCAAAAAGTTTTGTGATTGCCACCGGTTCGCGCCCTGTGATTTTCCCTCAGTGGGAAGTTTTAGGCGATCGCTTGATTGTGAACGATGATGTTTTCTCTTGGGATACCCTGCCTAAGAGTGTGGCCGTGTTCGGCCCTGGCGTAATCGGCTTAGAGTTGGGTCAGGCTTTGCACCGTTTGGGCGTAAAGGTTGAGATTTTTGGCATGGCCGGTGCGATTGGCGGTATTTCCGACCCTGTTGTCGCTGAAGAAGCCAAAACCGTTTTTGGTGAAGAGTTGACTTTGCATTTGGATGCCAAAACCGAAGTCAAATTGGACGCAGAAGGCAATGTTGAAGTTCATTGGGAACAAGATGGCGAAAAAGGTGTGTTCCATGCCGAATATGCTTTGGCTGCCGCCGGCCGCCGTCCGAACGTGGACAATATCGGTTTGGAAAACCTGAATATCGAAAAAGATGCACGTGGCGTGCCTGTTGCCGATCCGCTGACCATGCAAACCAGCATTCCGCACATCTTTATCGCCGGCGATGCGTCCAATCAATTGCCTCTGCTGCATGAAGCTTCCGACCAAGGCAAAATTGCCGGTCACAATGCCGCTATTTTCCCGAATATTGAGGGCGGTTTGCGCCGTAGCGTCATCGGCGTGGTATTCACCAGCCCGCAAATTGCCACTATCGGCTTGAAATACGCGCAAGTTGCGGCGAAATATCAGCCTGATGAGTTTGTAATCGGCGAAGTTTCCTTCCGAAACCAAGGCCGCAGCCGCGTTATGTTGGTAAACAAAGGCCATATGCGTTTGTATGCTGAAAAAGCGACCGGCCGTTTCATTGGTGCGGAAGTTGTCGGCCCTGCTGCCGAACATTTGGCACACTTGATGGCTTGGGCGCATCAAATGAAGATGACTATTCCGCAAATGCTGGATATGCCGTTCTACCATCCGGTTATCGAGGAAGGTCTGCGTACTGCATTGCGTGATGCCGATGCAAAATTGAAACAGGCTTGATTATTTGATGGAACAAAGGCCGTCTGAAACTCGTAGTAAGGTTTCAGACGGCCTTTTTTTTATGCTTTGAAGCTGTTAAATCAATTCTAAATCCGGACCGGCATTTTGTGCGCGACGGCTTCGTAATTGAATGTCTAAGCGCAAATCATGGGCAGAGTCGGCATTTTTAATGGCGTCTTGATAGCTGATATCGCCGTTTTCATACAAATCATACAAGGCCTGGTCAAAAGTAATCATGCCCATGCCAGTTGATTTTTTCATCATTTCTTTGATGTTGTGGACTTCGCCTTTTTGAATCAAGTCGGCAATAATCGGCGAATTGAGCAAAACTTCAACCGCTGCCACACGACCCCGTCCGCTTTCACGGGGAATCAGTCGTTGTGAAATAAAGGCTTGCAGGTTGAGCGATAAGTCGGTTAGCAATTGGTTACGGCGCTCTTCGGGGAAGAAGTTGATGATGCGGTCGAGCGCTTGGTTGGTGCTGTTGGCGTGCAGTGTCGCCATACACAAATGGCCGGTTTCCGCGAAGGAAATGGCGTAGTCCATGGTCTCGCGGTCGCGGATTTCGCCAATCAGGATAACATCCGGCGCTTGGCGCAGGGTATTTTTCAGCGCAATCGGCCAATTTTCGGTATCTACGCCGATTTCGCGTTGGGTGATGATGCAGTTTTTATGTTGGTGGATAAATTCAATCGGATCTTCGATGGTGATAATGTGGTCAAAGCTGTTTTCGTTTCGATAGTCGATAAGGGAGGCGAGGGAGGTGGACTTGCCCGAACCTGTACCGCCGACAAAAATAATCAGGCCGCGTTTTCTGAGGGCGATGTCTTTCAGAATAGGGGGCAGATTGAGCGTTTCAAATTTAGGGATATTGCTGGTAATGGAGCGGAATACCAATGCAGTCGCACCGCGTTGAACCATTGCATTGACACGGAAGCGGCTGGTATCGGGTAGGCTGATGGCGAAGTTGCATTCGTTGGTGGTAGAAAATTCTTCGATTTGTTTGGAAGACATAATCGAAAAAGCGATTTCCATACATTTTTCAGCGCTTAACGGCTCATCGGTTAACCGCATGATTTTGCCGTCCACTTTCATGGCCGGCGGGAAATTGGTGGTAATGAAAAGGTCGGAGCCTTTGTATTTGTTCATGTGGCGTAGCCAAGTGAACAATTCTTCTTTTGCGCCCGGAGTATTTTCGTCAAACATAAGAATTCAGATAGTTAATGTTAAGTTATTTTATTGAAAATAATTATAACAGAAGCAATCATTATTTGCTGTTTTGCCGCTAGAGCGGCTATCTGTTTTAAATTGAGTGTCGTGCTGGGAATATAGCAGATTTTTCGGCATCCCTGTGATTTTAAATTCTGCTGTTATAATGTTGCCCGATTAGTGAACGGAAAGGTAATGAGATGTCAGTACAAACAATTGCCGTGGTCGGCGCAATGGAACAGGAAATCGAGCTTTTGCGTGAAAGCATGGCAGATGTCAAGCATGTGTCCTTCGGTAAATTCTCGGCATATGAAGGCGAATTGGCCGGAAAACGCACGGTTTTGGTTTTGAGCGGTATCGGTAAGGTCAATGCGGCGGTTTCGACTTCTTGGGTTATTCATCAGTTTGCACCGGATTGCGTCATCAATACCGGCAGCGCAGGCGGTTTGGGCAAAGGCCTGAAGGTTGGCGATGTGGTCATCGGCGAAACTGTGGCGCATCATGATGTTGATGTAACGGCTTTTGGTTATGTTTGGGGGCAAGTGCCGCAACTTCCTGCCGTGTTTGCATCGGATGAAAACCTGATTCGCCAAGCAGAAAAGGCGGCGCAAGTGTTTGAATGTGCGGCCGTAGCTCAAGGCCTGATTGTCAGTGGTGACCGTTTTGTACACAGCAGCGAAGGTGTCGCGGAAATTCGCAGTCATTTTCCTGACGTAAAAGCAGTGGAAATGGAAGCTGCGGCGATTGCGCAAACTTGTCATCAGTTGGAAGTGCCGTTTGTGATTATTCGCGCCGTATCCGATTCAGCAGATGAGAAAGCGGACATCAGCTTTGAAGAGTTTTTGAAAACGGCGGCCGTCAGCTCGGCGAAGATGGTTACCGAGATTGTCAAATCACTATAAAATCATGCAGAAGCGTTGAATTTCCGTTAGAATACGGAACGATTCAACCTTATTCTAAGGCCGTCTGAAAACCGAATCCCTGTTTTTTCAGACGGCCTTTCAGCCTTTAATTGTATTTATCTTAATAACAATATGAAAAACATACGGAATTTCTCCATCATTGCCCACATCGACCACGGTAAATCGACGCTTGCCGACCGTTTTATCCAATACTGCGGCGGTTTGGATTTGCGCGAAATGAGTACGCAGGTGCTCGACTCTATGGACATCGAAAAAGAGCGCGGCATTACCATCAAAGCGCAAACCGCCGCGCTCAACTATAAAGCACGCGACGGGCAGGTGTATCAGCTTAACCTGATTGACACGCCGGGACACGTCGACTTTTCTTACGAAGTATCCCGTTCGCTGTCTGCCTGCGAAGGTGCGCTTTTGGTTGTCGACGCATCGCAAGGTGTGGAAGCGCAAACTGTGGCGAACTGCTATACCGCAATTGATTTGGGCGTGGAAGTCGTGCCTATTTTGAACAAAATCGACCTGCCTGCCGCCGACCCCGAGCGCGTGGAACAGGAAATCGAAGACATCATCGGCATTGATGCGGTCGGCGCGGTGCAATGTTCTGCCAAAAGCGGCATCGGCGTGGAAGACGTTTTGGAAGAAATCGTTGCCAAAATCCCCGCGCCGACAGGCGATGAAAATGCGCCGCTGCAAGCCGTTATCGTCGATTCGTGGTTTGACAACTACGTCGGCGTGGTCATGTTGATTCGTGTGAAAAACGGCACCATCAAGCTGAAAGACAAAGTGCGCTTTATGAGCACTAAAGCGGAAACGCAGGTCGAGCAGCTGGGTGTATTCACGCCGAAATCGGTTCAAAAACAAGAACTCAAAGCCGGCGAAGTGGGCTTTTTGATTACCGGCGTGAAAGAATTGGGACAGGCAAAAGTCGGCGATACGGTGACTTTGGTTGCCAACCCCGCCTCTGAGCCGCTGCCCGGCTTCCAAGAGGTGCAAAGCCAAGTATTCGCGGGTCTCTATCCGGTGGAAAGCCACGACTACGAAGCCTTGCGTGACGCTTTGGAAAAATTGCAGCTGAACGATGCTTCGTTGAAATTTGAGCCTGAAGTTTCCCAGGCATTGGGCTTCGGCTTCCGTTGCGGCTTCTTGGGTCTGTTGCACTTGGAAATCGTTCAGGAACGTTTGGAGCGCGAGTTCGACATGGACTTGATTACCACTGCGCCAACAGTGGTTTATGAAGTCGTGTTGAAAAACGGCGAGAAAATCGAAGTTGAAAACCCGTCCAAACTGCCTGAAATCAGTACCATCGAAACTATTCTTGAGCCGATTATCACTGCGACCATTCTTGTGCCACAGGAATATGTCGGCAACGTCATGACTTTGTGTAACCAAAAGCGCGGCGTTCAGGTCAATATGCAATATATGGGCCGCCAAGTCATGCTGACTTATGATTTGCCGATGAACGAAGTCGTGATGGACTTTTTCGACAAACTCAAATCCACCTCGCGCGGCTATGCTTCGTTGGACTACCATTTCAAAGAGTTCCAACCGTCTGATTTGATTAAGCTCGACATTATGGTCAACGGCGAAAAAGTCGATGCCTTGAGCCTGATTGTGCACCGTCAAAGCGCCGTTCATCGCGGTCGAGAGCTGGCATCAAAAATGCGCGAACTGATTCCGCGCCAAATGTTCGACATCGCCGTCCAAGCCGCCATCGGCGGCCAGATTATCGCCCGTGAGAACGTCAAAGCCCTGCGTAAAAACGTTTTGGCGAAATGTTACGGCGGCGATATTACGCGTAAGAAAAAACTTCTTGAAAAACAAAAAGCAGGTAAGCGCCGCATGAAACAAGTGGGCAATGTGGAAATTCCGCAAAGCGCATTCTTGGCGATTCTGCAAGTGAGTGATAAATAATGAGTATAAATCTGACTTTAGGCGCAATCGTTGTGCTGCTGGCCGGCTTGGTCCTCAACTTCAAAAGCAGCAAAGAGCGTCAGGAAAACGGCGAATGGAGCTCCGGCCTGCAATGGAGTTATCTCCTGTGTATGGTCGGCGTATTCGGCATTTTGTCCGAGTTTATGAGCTTTACCGCCGTATTGCTGGTGTTTGTCGTGTTCACCGGTATTGTTTGGGCAATCCATAAAGGCCGTCTGAAAAAAAGCGAGACCGGCGAAGACAATGCACATTTTACCGACTACATGGGCGGTTTTTTCCCCATCATCTTGGTCATCTTTTTGTTGCGCAGCTTTATTGCCGAGCCATTCCAAATTCCGTCCAGCTCCATGCGTCCGGGCTTGGTCAAAGGCGATTTTATCTTGGTGAACAAATTCTCTTACGGTATCCGCCTGCCGATTTTGAATAAGGTCATTATCCCTGTCGGTAATATTGCCCGAGGCGATGTCGTGGTGTTCAATTACCCACTTCAGCCTGAGATGAATTACATCAAGCGTATCGTCGGTATTCCGGGCGACGTTGTGGAATACCGTGATAAGGTTTTGACTGTTAACGGAGAAATTATTTCTGAAAAACCAAACGGTAATTATCAATACGCAGATGATACCGATCCGTCTATGATTCATACGCTTGAGCGTTTTCATACGGCCTTAAACGGCAAAAACTTTGATGTGGTCAAAGAGGCCGGTCAGCCTTCCGTATCTATTGCCGTATTGAACAAATACACCTCCGAAGTGATGCCTGAAAGTAATTACTCGCTTGAAACAAGCGGTTTGGAAAATTGTGAATACGCAGAAGACGGTAATGGCTTTATCTGTAAAGTTCCTGAAGGCCGTTATTTCGCGATGGGCGACAACCGCGACAATAGCGCCGATTCCCGTTACTGGGGATTTGTTGATGACAAACTAATCGTCGGTAAAGCCTTTTTCGTTTGGATGAACTTTGGCGAACTCAGCCGTATTGGTACCAGTATCCAATAAGCAATAACAGATTAAAAGGCCGTCTGAAATTTTTCAGACGGCCTTTTTGTATCTATTTTTTGTCTTTTAACGAACCTAAATAAATCGCCAATAAAGTCAAAGTGGCGCCGCTCCATTGGACGGTATTAATCGGTTTATCCAGCCAGAAATAATCGATCAACATGGCGGCGACTGGTTCGGAGAGCAGTAGCAGGCCGGTCAGTGACAAGGATAAAAGCGGGATGGCGTAAGCAATTAATGCCCAAGCAAAGCATTGCATGACGATGCCGTAGATGGAGACTAGAATCACATCGTTTAAAGTTTTGGGGTATAGATGGGCGGCATCGAATAGTAGAGATGGGATGACCAGCGCCATTGCGCCGCCGAAGCTTAAAATCATCATCAGAGGAAACAAACCGACTTTTTCCTGCTCATGGGTTTTGCGTACAAAGACCATAGACAGGGCCAGCATGGCGCCGGACACTACGCCGCTGACAAATCCCCATGCAGCGTTGTCGTTATGACCGAACTCTGGGCTGCCGATTAAGGCTACGCCTATGGTGGCTAATATCAAACTTAAAATTTGTAAGGTACTTAGGCGTTCTGAATAAAAGAAGAAGCCGATGGCGGCTAAAAAGAAAATCTGCAGGCTATTGAGCAAGGTGGAAATGCCGGGGCCTACGGCGTGAATGCTTTCGTGCCAAAGGGCGAGGTCGAATGCGAGGAAAACGCCGGATAAGAGTGCGTAGCCAACCGTTTTTCTTTTCGTGGGCATTTTTTGCCTGAAAAAACGTCCGAGCAGGAAGAATATGGGGGCGGCAATCAGTAAACGCCAGAATGCGATGGCGTAAGAGCCGACATCGACAAATTTGACGATCAAACTGCCCAAGCCGAAGACGACGCAGCCGACGACCAATAGGGGCGCTGCATAATTTCCCGAACGTGTCTCCATCGGCTTCTCCATCAATCAAATGAAGACGATTATTCCATAAAAGATGGATGAGGCGCTAATGATAAATAGTGGTGGGCCAAGATAAAGGTTTATGATGAAAGGCCGTCTGAAAACTATTTCAGACGGCCTTTTGATGATTTTCTGGCTTGATTTAGTATGGTTGTAGTATAAAATCGTTTTACGCCGTGTTTTCAGACGGCCCGATCAGTTTTGGTTTTGAGAAAAGGATTATTGGAAATGGCAAACCCTATTCGTGCGTTTTTGGATTATGTGCCGTCGGTTGATGAGTCTTGTTTTGTAGATGAGACTTCGGTAGTGATTGGCGAAGTGTCGCTGGCGGAAGATGTATCGATTTGGCCTTATGCCGTATTGCGCGGCGATGTGAACAGCATTTCTATCGGTAAGCGCAGTAATGTGCAGGATGGCAGCGTCTTGCATGTGTCGCATAAGAATGCGGCGAAGCCCGATGGTTCGCCTTTGATTATCGGTGACGATGTGACGATTGGGCATAAGGTCATGCTGCATGGCTGCCGAATTGGGAATCGTGTGTTGGTGGGCATGGGCTCGATTATTTTGGACGATACGGTTGTCGAAGATGATGTGATGATAGGCGCGGGCAGTTTGGTACCGCCGCGCAAACGTTTGGAAAGTGGTTTTTTATACGTTGGCTCGCCTGTGAAACAAGTGCGTCCGCTGACGGATGAGGAAAAGGAATTTTTGACGTATTCCTCTGCGCATTATGTCCGCCTGTCCGGCCAGCATAAAATTTCAAAATAAGGAAAACCAATCCAATGAACGCAATTTATCTGGCTTCAGGCAGTCCGCGCCGTCGTGAGATTTTGGAAAATTTGGGTTTCACGGTACACCGCCTCCCAGCGGATATTGATGAAACCCCTAAAGAAGGCGAAGCTGCGGTAGAGTATGTGCGCCGTATGGCATGCGAGAAAAATCAGGCGGCGGTGGCGCAATGGTTTGCAGCTCATGATCAAGAGCCTGAGTTTGCTGTATTGACGGCGGATACGACGGTGGCGGATGGTGCGGCTATTTTGGGTAAACCGGAATCCGAGGCGGATGCGGTCGATATGCTGGAACGTTTGTCCGGACGGACGCATCAAGTGCTGACGGCTGTATGCGTTTACTGGCAAGGCGTGCGTTATGATGTGGTGCAGACGAGCGAAGTGCGCTTTAAAACGTTGACGGCTGAGGAGATTGCAGCCTATGTTGCCAGCGGCGAGCCGATGGATAAAGCCGGTGCGTATGGGATTCAGGGTTTGGGCGGCGTATTTGTCGAGCATTTGCAGGGCAGTTTTACGGGCGTGATGGGTTTGCCGGTTTATGAGACCGCTCAGCTACTAAAATCTTTGGGTTTGGAAGCGCCGCCGTTTGCTTAAAATTAGGCAAATGCCGTCTGAAAGCGTGCCGACAAAAACGCCTGTTTCAGTTACAATACTGCCTTAAACAGCTTGCTTGAAGAAAGATATGAAAGAACATAAGGCCCGGAAACGCTTCGGGCAGAATTTTTTGCAGGATACGCGGATTATTAGCGATATTGTCAACGCGGTCAGACCGCAGCCCGATGATATCGTGATTGAAATCGGCCCGGGCTTGGCAGCCATTACCGAGCCTTTGGCGAAAAAACTCAATCGCCTGCATGTTTGCGAAATCGACCGCGACATCGTACGCCGTCTGAAAACCTTGCCGTTTGCAGATAAATTGGTGATACATGAAGGCGATGTATTGCAGTTTGATTTCAACAGCATTGAAGGCAAGAAAAAAATTGTCGGTAACCTACCGTACAATATTTCCACACCGCTTTTGTTCCGATTGAGCGAAGTGGCAGACGATGTGATCGATATGCACTTTATGCTGCAAAAAGAAGTGGTCGAACGCATGGTGGCGCAGCCGAAAACCAACGACTATGGCCGTTTGGGCGTGATGCTGCAATATTTCTTCGACATGGAAATGTTGATTGAAGTACCGCCCGAGTCCTTTGATCCTGCGCCAAAAGTGGATTCGGCCGTCGTGCGCATGATTCCGGTGAAACACCGCATTGGTAAAGCGGAAGATTTTGAACATTTTGCCAAACTGGTGAAACTGGCTTTCCATCAACGCCGCAAAACCATACGCAATAATTTGAAGGAACTTGCCGGCGATGATGATTTGCAGGCAGTCGGCATCAATCCGCAGGACAGGGCAGAACACATTGCTGCTGAGAAATATGTGGAATTGAGCAATTATTTGGTTCAAAAGGCCGTCTGAAAGGTTGGGAACTTAATGTTGAAAAAATATGTCTGGTGTGGGCTGGCTGTACTTATTACCGGTACGGCATTTGCATTAGGCACCGGCGGAGAAGAAACCCTGCGGCGCAAAGCAAAAGCCGGCGATGCTGAAGCGCAATATCTGCTGGCCATGCAGTTGGAAATGACAACAGACCCTGTAAACCCCAAAGAAAGCGAGTTTTACTATTGGCTGAAAAAAGCCGCAGAAAACGGCGAGGGAGCGGCACAAGACTTACTTGATGATATTGAAGCTGAATATGATAAAACAGCTTTAGAAGACGAACTTGCACCTAATGGTTCACAAAAATTGATGAATGAAGTTTTCAAACTGGAAAATCAGAAGCAGAAAAATTATCCGCTGATCAAAGAAAAATTATTTAAAGCGGCAGCTTTGAGCAACTACGCAGCTTTAGCAGATACCGCATGGCTGTTTGGAAATCGGGACAATGCGCAGAAATACGGCGTTCCCTTCAATCCCCTGAAAGCCTGCATCCTGTCGGTATATACCAACAATCGTTATGGCGACTTGAACAAAGATGCATTGGATATATTGTGTCGCGGCATTTATACCAAGGACAACAGTGAGAAAATCGAGCATTACGCCAAACAGATTAAAAACAGGCCGTCCAAAATCTGGTCAATTTTAGAGAATGTCAAATAAACATGATTAAATTCAAAAATGTACACAAACATTTTAAAGATTTGCACGTTATCAACGGCGTGAATTTGGAAGTCAAACAAGGCGAAGTGGTCGTTGTATGCGGCCCTTCGGGCAGTGGCAAATCTACGCTGATTCGTACGGTAAACCAACTCGAGCGCATTGAAAGCGGCGAGATTTGGGTGGACGGCATCAATGTTGCCGATCCGAAAACCGATTTGAACAAAGTGCGCGAAGAAGTGGGCTTTGTGTTCCAAGGGTTCAATCTGTATCCGCATTTGACTGTCTTGGAAAATATTATTCTTTCTCCGATGAAAGTGAAAAACCAAAGCCGTGAAGAGGCGGAAAAGAAAGCGATGGAGCTTTTGGAACGCGTCGGCTTGGCGCATAAAAAAGACGCGCTGCCCGGTCAGCTTTCCGGCGGTCAGCAGCAGCGTGTGGCGATTGCACGCGGTTTGGCGATGGAGCCGCGCGTGATGTTGTTTGACGAGCCGACTTCCGCTCTTGACCCTGAAATGGTCGGCGAAGTATTAAAAGTGATGAAAGACTTGGCGGAAAGCGGCATGACCATGATGTGTGTGACCCATGAGATGGGTTTTGCACGCGAAGTTGCCGACCGTGTGATTTTTGTCGATAAAGGCCAGATTCTGGAAGATGAAACGCCGGAAGAGTTTTTTACTAATCCGAAACACGAGCGTGCCAAACAATTCCTGCAACAGGTGATGACACATTAAACTTAGGCCGTCTGAAATTTCAGACGGCATGATCGGTTTGAATGATTTTGAAAGTTGAACATTATGTATTTTGTTGACCGTACTGCTGTCGTGTTGAAGCCGACCGCCCGTTTTTTGGAATGGCTGAAGTCATCCGATGAGAATATGCCCGATTTGACCATCGAGCAACTGCGCACCAACTGTTCCGTATTCCTGGTGCCGCAATTTGACGAACCCGAATCCGTCATTTCCTATTTTGACGAACGCTACCAGCAGATTTTTGAAGCCGAATTGGCAGGCTGGGACATCGATAAAAGCAAATGGCCGCAAGACATGAGCCTGAAGGCTTTTTGGGAATTCTTCGATACCGAAATCCACGATATGGTTTTGGATATGGAAGAGGCGGAATTGAACATTACGCCTGTTTTCGACAATATGATGTAAAGCCGTGCGAAGTTTTCAGACGGCCTTAAAGCCCTCGCGTTCTTTGAAAATTCTGATTGTCTTCTTACACCTTTCGGCGTTGGCCGTATGCCTTGCCGAGTTTTACGGCTGGATGATGTGGCTGGGTTTGGCGGCATTGGCCGGCAGTTTTGCCTATGCTTGGCACAGAGTTAATTTTCACACTCAAAATGCGGTCAGAAAAATCATCATCGACCGCCAATACCGTGCGACGGTTTACTTGAATGACGAGGAAGAGGGAAGAAGCGCGGTTTTGCAAGACAGCAGTATGTTGACGGTTTATGCTTTGTTTTTGCAATGGAATGTTGACGGAAAAATGGTCAAACACTGCATCTTGCCCGATATGGCCGACCGCGATGCCTACCGCCGTCTGAAAGTATGGGCGCGCTGGTGTCGGGAAAAAGAAGACAAAGCAGAACTTGCGGCAGATATGGATTAAACGGCTGTTTCAGACGGCCTTTTGAAGCGATCAAAACAATGAAAACATTACAAGACTGGCTTTCTCATTTGGAGACTGCCCATAGTTCCGGCCTGATCGATATGGGCTTGGAGCGCGTGGGAGAAGTAAAAAAACGCATGAATTTGGTGCCGCAGTGTCCTGTCGTCGTGGTGGCGGGTACCAATGGCAAAGGCTCTGTATGCGCTTATTTGTCGCATATTTATAAAGAAGCCGGTTTTAAAGTCGGTACGCTGACCAGTCCGCACCTTCTGCGTTACAACGAACGAATCGCCGTCAACACTCAACCGGTTTCAGACGACCTGATTGTTTCCTCATTTGAGCGCATCGAAGCGGCACGCGGTGAAATTTCGCTGACGTATTTTGAGTTTAATGCTTTGGCCGCCGTCGATATTTTCATGCGTGAAAATGTGGACGTCATGATTTTGGAAGTCGGTTTGGGCGGACGATTGGATGCCGTGAATGTATTCGACGGCGACTGTTCGGTTGTTACCAGCGTGGATTTGGATCATCAGGCATTTTTGGGCGATACCGTCGAGCAGGTTGGTTTTGAAAAAGCCGGCGTGTTCCGTAGCGGCAAACCGGCCGTGTGCGGCCAAAACCCTGCGCCTGAATCATTGGTCAAACACGCAGAAGAAATTGGTGCAAAACTGTTGATGGTTCAGCAAGATTTTGATTTTGCGTCAATGGAAAGCGTGCAGTGGAATTACCGCTTCCATCCGCAATCTTCAGACGGCCAAAACCGTAACCGCAATTCCTTGCCGTTTCCTGCTTTGCGCGGCGCGTATCAGTTGTCCAATGCCGCGTGCGCACTGACTGTGTTGGAATGTTTGAACGAACAATTGCCGGTTGATATCGGCGCGATTAAACGCGGTTTGCTGTTGGTTGAGAACCCTGGACGTTTCCAAGTTTTGCCCGGCCGTCCGCTGGTGGTTTTGGATGTCGGCCACAATCCGCATGCTGCCCGTGCTTTGCGCCGAAGCCTGATTAACCTTGCCTTTGCACAAAAACGTACCGCCGTATTCAGTATGTTGTCCGACAAAGATATTGATGGCGTGCTGGAAATCGTTAAAGACCAGTTTGACGAGTGGAATATCGCGCCTTTAGATGTACCGCGCGGCATGACGGTAGAGGCTTTGCAGGCCAAATTGGCTGAACACGGCATCGACAATGTAAATGTTTTTGAAACTGTCGCTGCGGCCTATCGCGCTGCTTTGGCTAAAGCAACCGAAAATGATAGAATCGTTGTTTTCGGCTCATTCCATACTGTTGCCGATGTAATGGCTGTTTTGAAAGAACACTAACGAGGAAATTATCATGTCCGACAATAAACAAAAAGAAACTCCAAACGGATACGATTTAGACGGTTACGAACGACTCAAACGTCGCAACCGCCGTCGCTTGGTCTTGGCCTCCGGCTTGGTGGTGGCATCGGGTATGCTGTTCGGTCTGGTACTGACTTCCGGCGACGATAAAAATTCACCATTTAAAGAAGCGCCTGTTGGTCAGAGCCAAGTCAAAACGGCTGACGAGCCGAGCAAGGCCGTTGTTTTAGAGCCGAATAAAGAAGATGTCGCTGCTGCTGAGGAGGCTGCCCGCCATGCGGATGCCGAAGCATCAAATAAACCGCAAAATGCAGGCGACGAAGAAGACAATGCGCCGGTTGAAGTATTGAAGCCAAACCGTGAATCTGCTCCCGAAGATGTTGGCGAGCCGTTGGTTTTGATTAACGATACTTTGGATGACGGTAATATTAAAGGCTTGGAAGAGTCCGAACGTATTCAACGCGCCGAGGCTGCCAAGCGTGAAGCTGCGGAGCGCCGAGCCGAAGAACGCCGCCAACGTCAGGCTGAACAACGTGCCGCTGCGGCCCGTAAAACACAAGCCCAACAGGAAGCTGCTGAGAAAGAAAATGCATTGGCAGCTAAAAAACGCGCACTTCAAGCGCGTGCTGAGAAAGCAGAACGTGAAGCCGCTGCCGAACGCAATAAATTGGCACAATTGGAAAAAGCAGAGAAAGCCATTGCCGAACGTAAATCTGCCAAAAACAGCAAAGACAGTGTAAAAGACAAGGCCGAACCTGCTAAGAAAGCAGAAACCAAAGTTGAAAAACCAAAAAATGAAAAAGCTAAACCGGAAACGGCCAAAGCAGAAAAAGCCGATAAGGTAAAAACTGCCGAGAAGCCGTCTGAAAAAGCCAAACCTAAAGCTGAAAAAGAAAAAGCGGAAGCCAAGCCTGCGAAAAAAGCCGCTATTCAGGCTGGTTATGCTGAAAAAGAACGCGCGCAAAGCCTGCAACGTAAAATGAAAGCCGCAGGTATCGATTCGACTATTACTGAAGTCATGACCGATAAAGGTAAGGTGTATCGCGTGAAATCAGCCAGTTATAAAAATGCACGCGATGCAGAGCGCGATTTGAACAAATTGCGTGTGCATGGCATTGCCGGTCAGGTGACCAGTGAGTAATTTGCCTGTTGCCGATTTGTTGGCTGCCGCCGTTATCGTCATCTGCATCATTATCTCGTTGACACGGGGTATTATTGCCGAAGCAGGGGCGATGGTGGCGTGGGTGGTATCGTTTATTGCGGCCAGAACGCTTGCTGTGCCGTTTGCCGATGTGGTCTTTAAATCGGTTGAGCCGCATTCCTTGGCGGTTGCGATGGGTTTTGCCGCTGTGTTTTTTCTGGCATGGCTGTTGCAGAAACTGGCACGATCGCTGTTAAGCAGTTTGATGTCTGCCGTTGGTCTGGGAAGCATTAACCGTTTGCTTGGCGGCGTATTCGGTGCAGTAAAAGGTGTGATTTTGGTGACACTGGCAGTGATGGTTTTTTCACACACTGATTTGCCAAAAACGGAAGAGTGGCAAAGTTCGCACACAATTCCGTATTTTGAATCACTTGCCGATGCTGCGATGCCTTATCTGCCTGGAAAAGATACCGCAATGCCGCATCTTTCGGGTAAAGCAGCTGAAGTTGAAGAATTGGATGATTGAGTTTGACGGATTCAGACGGCCTATGGGTCGTCTGAATCCGTTTTTATTTGCGTAAATTTAGCATCATATTGTCGACAATTTGAGCAAACTCATCTAAATTATTTTATAATGACAGCTTACCCATTTAATCTTCAAACTCGGAGAAGCACGATATGTGTGGTGTATTAGGTTTGGTTAGTCATGAGCCGGTCAATCAGATGTTGTATGATGGTTTGCAGATGTTGCAACACCGTGGTCAGGACGCAGCAGGTATTGTTACTGCCGAAGGCAATATATTTCATATGCACAAGGGCAAAGGCATGGTGCGCGAAGTGTTCCGTACCCGCAATATGCGCGACTTGGTCGGTAATGCCGGTATCGCACATGTCCGCTATCCGACTGCAGGCAATGCGGGCAGCAGCGCAGAAGCTCAGCCGTTTTATGTCAGCTCCCCGTTCGGCATTGTTTTGGCACACAATGGTAATCTGACCAATACCGAAGAGCTGTATGAAAACGTATGCAACAAACACCTGCGCCACGTTAATACCAGCTCCGATTCTGAAGTCCTACTCAATGTATTCGCGCACGAATTACGCCGCGAAGTCTCTAAAAATACAGCCCCTTATCAACTCACCATCGACAATATTTTCAACGCCGTTTCTGAAGTACACCGCATAGTGCGCGGTGCATACGGTGTCGTAGCCATGATTGCCGGATATGGCATGGTTGCCTTCCGCGATCCTCACGGTATCCGTCCGTTGGTATTGGGTTCGCAAACCGATGAATCCGGTAAAAAATCGTATGCTGTTGCCTCTGAATCAGTTGCTTTCAACGCACTTGCCTATGACTTGGAACGCGATATCCAGCCGGGTGAAGCCGTGTTTGTCAGCTTTGACGGTTCAATCGTGTCGCGTCAATGCAGTGATAAAGTCAAACTCAGCCCTTGTCTCTTTGAATACGTCTATTTCGCGCGTCCCGACTCCGTCATCGACGGTGTATCCATCTATCAGGCGCGTCTGGATATGGGCGTTTCTTTGGCGGAAAAAATCAAACGCGAGTTGCCCGTCGACGATATCGATGTCGTGATGCCGATTCCTGATACCAGCCGACCCAGCGCGATGGAGCTTGCCGTTCATCTCGAAAAACCATATCGCGAAGGTCTGATTAAAAACCGCTATATCGGTCGCACCTTCATCATGCCTGGACAAGCAACGCGTAAAAAATCAGTACGCCAAAAACTCAGCCCGATGGAAACCGAGTTTAACGGCAAAAGCGTTTTGTTGGTGGATGATTCCATCGTGCGCGGTACGACCAGCCGTGAAATCGTTGAAATGGTACGCGCGGCAGGTGCGCGCAAAGTCTACATTGCTTCTGCTGCTCCCGAAGTGCGCTATCCGAATGTGTACGGTATCGATATGCCGACCCGTGAAGAACTGATTGCAAACGGCCGCAGCGCGTCAGAAATTGCAGCCGAGATTGGCGCGGACGGCATTGTCTTCCAAAACTTAGAAGACTTGGAAGCAGTAGTCAAAGCACTCAATCCAAAAATCGAATCCTTTGATTCTTCATGCTTCAACGGTGTTTATCAAACCGGCGATATCGACGAGGCGTATCTGAACCGCCTCTCTACTGAAAAATCAGGTTGTGGCGGCTTGAAAGTGCATCCAAGCAAAATGGAACACAGCATCAGTATCAGCGATAGTGATGATGAAGAATAAAGTAAATTGACTTACAATAAAGGCCGTCTGAAAATTAACGTTCAGACGGCCTTTAATTATGTTTTAGACACATCATGAGTACCGAAACCAAAAATTACATTACACCTACCGGTTGGCAGGCACTGAAAGACGAACTTTATCATCTGGTCAACAAAGAGCGCCCGGAAATCGTCCAAATCGTTAACTGGGCGGCAAGCAATGGCGACCGCAGCGAGAATGGTGACTATCTTTACGGCAAACGCCGTATGCGCGAAATCGACCGCCGTATCCGTTTTCTAACCAAACGCTTGGAAGCAGCCGTCGTCGTCGACCCTGAAGCGCGTGAAGCCACGGACCAGATTTTTTTCAGTGCAACCGTTGGCTTATTGCGCGGAGACGGTCGTGAACAAACCGTCAAAATCGTCGGCGTAGATGAAATCGATACCGCTAAAAACAAAATCTCATGGATTTCCCCTTTGGCGCGCAGCCTGATTAAAGCACGCGAAGGGGATGAAGTTGTTTTGGATACACCGGAGGGCCGTGAGGTTATAGAGATTCTGTCGGTAGAATATATTAAGATTGACTGATTATGCGTGAATAAAAATTATAAAGGCCGTCTGAAAAATATACTTTCAGACGGCCTTTTATTGATTGCACTACGTTTTTAAGATTTTCCGGCTTTATCTCCGATTTTGCTTTCTTTGCCTTGAATCAGGTTTTGAATATTGCTTTTATGGCGGTACAACACCAATGCGGCAATGAATACGGTTGCCCATGCCCAAGAGGCGTGCGGCATCATGAAGAAGGCGAAGATGGGTGCGCAGACGGTGGCGACCAGTGCAGCGAGGGAGGAGACTTTGAAACCGAACGCCATAACCAGCCAAATCAAGGCGCAGAGCAGGGCGGTTGCTGGGGAGAGGGCGAGCAAGACGCCCAATGCGGTGGCTACGCCTTTGCCGCCTTTAAAATTGAAAAATATTGGCCACATATGGCCAACCAATGCGGCAATCGCGACCAGGGCTATCGTTGCATCAGACAAATTTAAAGCATCTTGCAGGCAGCGCGCCAAGATGACGGCAACCAAGCCTTTTACTGCATCGCCGAGCAGGGTCAGTGCGGCCGCTTTTTTCTTACCGCTGCGCAAGACGTTGGTGGCACCGGGGTTGCCGGAGCCGTAAGTGCGCGGATCGTCCATGCCGTAATATTTTGATACGATGACGGCAAAAGACAGGGAGCCGATAAGATAGGCGGCAATAATGGCGAGTACATTGAACATTTTGGGTGCTTTACTTAAAATGGGAACGGTTATTCTATCAAAAAAACGGACAGGCAAATGGATAAAATCTTTTTGTACGGCATGAAGGCCGATACTTTAATCGGCGTATATGATTGGGAACGCGAGCGTAAACAGACTTTGATTTTGGATTTGGAAATCAGCGTTCCCGAGCGTACCGGCACAAGCGACGATATCGGCGACACCATTCATTATGGCGAAGTATGCGAAGTCGTACGCCGCAGCCTTGCCGAACAGGATTTTTTACTGCTGGAAACTTTGGCGGAACATATCGCCCAATTGATTTTAAATGATTTTGGTGCAGCCAAAGTGCGCGTCCGTATTGTGAAACCCGGTATCTTGCCCGATGTGGCGCAGGTCGGTATTGAAATTGAACGTACTCGGGAATAAACCATAAATATATAAATTTTTAGTTTTAAATAAAAAAGAAAACGTCATGATTGAACAAATATTGGGAAGTATGTCAGGTATATTTTGGATTTTTCTGATTATTATTCCTTTGCTTTTAATAAAAGCACTGTTGAAAAATCCTAAAATAAAAGGAAGCATGGGGGAAATAGCAGTTCGTTCTGTAATTGGAAAAAATTTAGATGAGAAAACTTATACTGAGTTTCACGATTTAATTATTCCATCTCGAGATGGTACGACACAAATTGATCATATTTATGTCTCAATTTTTGGGATATTTGTGATAGAAACTAAAAATTACACAGGTTGGATTTTTGGCAGTGAAAAGCAATCTAAATGGACGCAAATTATCTATAAACAGAAACATTATTTCCAAAACCCGTTGCGTCAGAATTATGCTCATATCAAAGCATTGTCAGAACTATTGCAATTTCCTGAGGAGAAGTTTCATTCAATGGTAGTTTTCTTAGGTGATTGTGAGTTGAAATCGAAAATGCCACCAAATGTTTGCCGTATTAGGCAGGCGGCGGCTTATATTAAGAATTTTCAGACGGCCTTATTACTTCCTCATGAGGTAGAGGCAATAGTTGCTGTATTGTCTTCAAGTGACTACCAAGCAAATAGTGAAAAGCTGCGAACACATACCGAGCGTTTACAACAACGACATCAGCAGTAACGATTAGAAAAGGCATCCTCTGAGTTTATTTCTGTAAAATTTCAGACGGCCTTTAATATTTAATAATTTGGAAATGAGGTAAAAAATGGATTTGAAAGAAACTAAATTAAGCAGCGAGCCAATCTACGAGGGTTCTTTTGTTACCATCAGCCGTGATCGGGTGCGCCTGCCCAACGGCAACGAAAGCCAACGGGTTGTGATCCGTCATCCGGGTGCTGCGTGTGTATTGGCGGAAACGGAAGACGGTAAAGTTGTTTTGGTGCGCCAATGGCGTTATGCCGCCGATCAGGCGACGTTGGAATTACCGGCGGGTAAATTGGATGTGGTGGATGAAGATCCTGCCGAATGCGCTTTGCGTGAATTGGCGGAAGAAACGCCATATGTCGCCGACAGCGTCAAACTGTTGTACTCCTTTTACACCGCAGTCGGTTTTTGCGATGAAAAAATGTATCTCTACCAAGCGCAAGGCGTGCGTTTGGGCAGCGAGTTGAGCAATGATGAGGATGAAATTACAGAAACCGTCCTGATGAGCAAGGAAGAGGTGCGCAATGCATTGGCAAACGATGAAATCAAAGATGGTAAAACTTTGATTGGTTTGCAGTATTGGTTGACTCAGAATTGATATGTTAAGCAGAAAATCCTTAATGGATTTCTGAATACTTGAGTCTGATATTTAGATAATAAGGTTTCATACAAATAAGGCCGTCTGAAAAAGCGTTCAGACGGCCTTGTTTTATTTTGTGGCCGGATTTTAGCCTAATAAAGCCGGTGCAAACCGTGTGATCGTATCGCGCAAAACGATGAGTTTGCCGTGGAAGAAGTGGGACGAACCGGCAATGGTCACAACAGGCAGGCCTTGTGGTTCTGCCCATGTCAGGGCTTTGTTGATTTCAACGACTTCGTCTTCCGCGCCATGAATCATCAATGTTTTGGCGACATCGGGAACGTCGGATGGTTCCGGGCGGTCGGTGTAGTGATAGACGGCTGCGCCCATCAGCAACAGTAAATCAGGCGTGCGCGCTTGTGCGGCAAAGGTGGAAACGTAGCCGCCGAATGAGAAGCCGGCAAGAACGAATTGCGGCGCGTCAGGATGTTGCGCGCGGGCGTAGTCGATAACGGCAATGCAGTCTTGCGTTTCGCCGCGGCCGTAGTCATGTTCGCCTTCGCTATTGCCTACGCCGCGCAAATTGGGCAGGTAGCAATGGAAGCCAAGTTGGCTGAGGGCTTTGGCGGCGGTTTGGATGACTTTGTTGGTATTGGTGCCGCCTTGCAGGGGATTGGGATGGTTGATGACGGCAACGCCGCGGGCGGATTCTTGTGTGCTTGGCAGGTAGATGGTTTCCAGCAAACCGGCCGGGCCGGGGATTTGAATGATGTCGGGTTTGAGCATGAGTGTGTCCTTGTTTGTTTTCAGACGGCCTGAAGCGGTTTACAGATAAAAATTCTTGCCGTTGTTTTGATTGTTGGCTTTCAAATCAGCAAGCATCCGTTTGAAGTCCAGGCCGTATTTTTCGCTTAATTTTTCTGCACGTTTTTTCAGGTTGTCGAGGTTTTGTTCTTTAGGGCTGCTTTGGAACGCCATGACTGCTACGTTGCCGTGGCTCTCGGCAGGCAGCTCGAGTACGCGGCCGTCAAAGACGTTGAGCAGGCGTTCGACAAAGCGTTGATAACGCTGGTCGCCGCTCCACCAGTTGGTAACAAATACGCCTTCGGGAGAGAGGGCATTGCGGCAGTCTTGGAAGAAGGGTTCTTCTACCAAAGCATCGATAATCTGTTCGCCGTCAAAACCATCTACCAAAATCACATCAGTATTGTGGCGGAACACTTTAATATATTCCGCGCCATCTGCCTCGATAATTTCAAAATTTTCGCCTTCGTGCGGCAATTCAAATAGGCTGCGCGCCACGGCGATGACTTGCGGATTGATGTCAATGGCGGTTTGCTTGGTATCGGGCAGGTAGCTGTCTATCCAACGGGCAAACGAGCCGCCGCCCAAGCCGATTTGGGTGATGTGTTTGGGCGGGGTTTCTGCAAACAGCAGCCAACCCATCATGGCGCGGCTGTACGACAACACCAGCTCGGACGGATGATCGACATTCATGGAGCTTTGAATGGTGTCGCTGCCCAAGTGCAGAGAACGGATATTGCCTTCTTCGGAAATGCCGACTTCGGGCAGATGGGATTTGGCTGGGCGTAGGCGGCGGTAAGGATGGCGGGGCGGCATGGGCAAAGACGGAAAGATGTAGAAGGTGTTATTTTAACAGAAACCATGATGTTTTGCGCTGGAGCGGTTTTCAGACGGCCTTTGAGCGTGTTGAATTAAGAGGTAAGGTATTATTTAATTTTCTTTAAAATCATTGGTTTTTATAATTTCATGAGTAACTTTGTTTTAAAATGCTTGCCAAGATGGGAACTTATCGGCATAATGCCGACTTCCTTGCCGGTATAGCTCAGTTGGTAGAGCACCTGACTTGTAATCAGGGGGTCCCGAGTTCGACTCTTGGTGCCGGCACCAGTTAAAGACTGATGGTGCCGCAAGGCATTTCAGTAAGCCGGTATAGCTCAGTTGGTAGAGCACCTGACTTGTAATCAGGGGGTCCCGAGTTCGACTCTTGGTGCCGGCACCAATTAAAAGCCCGATTGTGAAAGCAGTCGGGCTTTTTGCTTATGCTTTGATATTTTAAAAGCAGACCTTATAATACCGCGTTTCCATTTATAACAAAGGGCTGCCCGTCGGGCAGAACACACAGCACCATGATTACCGTAAACACTTTGCAAAAAATGAAAGCAGAGGGCGAGAAAATCGCCATGCTGACCGCTTATGAATCCAGCTTTGCCGCGCTAATGGACAATGCCGGCGTAGATGTACTGCTGGTCGGCGATTCTTTGGGCATGGCGGTGCAAGGTCGTCAGTCCACTTTGCCGGTGAGCTTGCAGGATATGTGCTACCACACTGAATGCGTGGCTCGCGGCACTCAAAATGCAATGATTGTCAGCGACTTGCCGTTTGGCGCGTATCAGCAGAGCAAAGAGCAGGCATTTGCGGCGGCGGCCGAATTGATGGCGGCCGGCGCGCATATGGTCAAACTCGAAGGCGGCGTCTGGATGGCGGAGACCACTGAATTTCTGCAAATGCGCGGCATTCCTGTTTGCGCGCACATCGGCCTGACCCCGCAATCCGTGTTTGCATTCGGCGGCTATAAAGTTCAAGGCCGCGGCGATAAGGCGGAAGCGTTGCTTAACGACGCCAAAGCGCATGATGAGGCAGGTGCGGCAATCGTATTGATGGAATGCGTTCCTGCAGAGTTGGCGAAAAAAGTAACCGAAACCGTTTCTTGCCCGACCATCGGTATTGGCGCAGGCGTGGATTGCGACGGTCAGGTTTTGGTGATGCACGATATGCTCGGCATTTTCCCCGGTAAAACCGCAAAATTCGTGAAAAACTTTATGCAGGGCAAAGACAGCGTTCAAGCTGCGGTCAAAGCCTATGTGAACGAAGTTAAAGCAAAAACGTTCCCGTCTGTCGAACATACGTTTGCCGGATAAAATAAAAACCAGGCCGTCTGAAACTTATTTCAGACGGCCTTTTTGATGAATAAAAGCGTATAATCGGCGCGTGATTTCCGTTGATGAAACGGCGGAAAAGATAAAGGATTTTTCAAACCATGCAAATTATTCATACGATTAAAGAATTGCGCGAGTGGCGCAAAACTGCCGGAAAAGTGGCATTTGTGCCGACCATGGGCAATCTGCACGAAGGCCATCTTGCGCTGGTGCGCGAAGCAAAAAAACGTGCCGATAACGTTGTGGTCAGTATTTTTGTCAACCGCCTGCAATTCGGACAAGGCGAAGATTTCGACAAATATCCGCGCACGTTGCAACAAGATGCCGACAAATTGGCAGGCGAGGGCGTTGCCGTCGTGTTTGCGCCTGATGAAAAAGAGCTGTATCCGAATGTGGAACAGCGTTTCAATGTCGAGCCTCCGCACCTGCAAAACGAATTGTGCGGTAAATTCCGTCCGGGCCATTTCCGCGGCGTTGCGACCGTTGTGACTAAGTTGTTCAATATTGTTCAACCCGATACCGCCTGTTTCGGCAAAAAAGACTATCAGCAGCTGGCGATTATCAAAGGCTTTGTTGAAGACTTGAATTTCAATATCGAAATCGTCCCGGTCGATACCGGCCGCGC
This sequence comes from Neisseria sp. P0016.S008, assembly GCF_051957775.1. Lineage (NCBI taxonomy): Bacteria > Pseudomonadati > Pseudomonadota > Betaproteobacteria > Neisseriales > Neisseriaceae > Neisseria > Neisseria sp. P0016.S008. The sequence continues at coordinate 306,243 of NZ_JBQCWB010000002.1, read as the reverse complement.
TTCAGACGGCCTGGCACTTTCCAGCCGCAACCAATATTTGAGCGAAGCAGAGCGCGCAGAAGCGCCACGCCTCTATCAAGAGTTGCAAAACATTGCCGCAGCCCTGAAAAACGGCAATCTGGATTACGCCCAGCTTGAGGCCGAATGTATCCGCCGTTTGACTGATGCCGGCTGGGTGGTTGATTACGTTGAAATCCGCCATGCACACAGCCTGGCAGTGGCTCATGTCGGTGATAAAGAATTGGTGGTGCTTGCCGCCGCCCGTTTGGGTACCACGCGCCTGATTGATAATTTGGAAGTGGCTTTGGCTTAAAACCAAGCTGCTGTTAAAGGCCGTCTGAAACCTGTTTTTCAGACGGCCTTTTGTTACAATAACGCTTTTGCGTTTCTAAGGCTTTTCCATGTCTAAACCCACCGTCTCCCCGATGATGCAGCAGTATCTCGCCATCAAATCGCAACACGCCGACAAGCTGGTGTTTTACCGCATGGGCGATTTTTACGAGTTGTTTTTGGATGACGCAGTGGAGGCGGCAAAGCTGTTGGACATTACCCTGACCACGCGCGGGCAGATGGACGGCGTGCCGATTAAGATGGCGGGTGTGCCGTTTCATGCGGCGGAGCAGTATCTGGCGCGACTGGTTAAAATGGGCAAAAGCGTGGCGGTGTGCGAGCAGGTGGGCGAAGTCGGCGCGGGTAAAGGGCCGGTGGAGCGCAAAGTCGTGCGCATCGTTACGCCCGGCACGCTGACCGACGCGGCATTTTTGGAAGACAAGGAAACCAACCGCATCGCGGCGGTGAACGCGGATAAAAAACACATCGCCATCGCGTGGGCATCTTTGCAAAGCGGCGAATTCAAAACCAAGCTGACGACGGCGGACAAACTCGCTGACGAGCTGGCGCGTTTGCAGGCGGCGGAAATCCTGTTGCCCGAAGGCAAAAACCTTCCTGACGGTTTTCAGGCAACCTCCGCCAACATCACACGCCTGAACTCATGGCAGTTTGCCGCCGACGCGGGCGCGAAATTGTTGACCGAATACTTCGGCTGCCAAGACCTGCACGGCTTCGGTTTGGACGGCAAAGAACACGAAGCCGCCGTCGGTGCGGCGGGTGCGCTGTTGAACTACATCCGCCTGACGCAAAACCTGATGCCGCAACACCTCGACGGCATTTCGCTCGAAACCGACAGCCAATATATCGGCATGGACGCCGCCACGCGCCGTAATCTTGAAATCACGCAAACTCTCTCCGGCAAAAAATCGCCGACCCTGTTTTCCATACTCGACGGCTGCGCCACCCACATGGGCAGCCGCCTCTTGGCACTCTGGCTGCACCACCCCTTACGCAGTCGCGCCCACATCCGCGCCCGCCAAGAAGCTGTTGCCGCGCTGGATTCACAATACGAAACCCTGCAAGGTCGTCTGAAAAACATCGCAGACATCGAACGCATCGCCGCCCGCATCGCCGTCGGCAACGCCCGCCCGCGCGACCTAGCTGTCCTGCGCGACAGCTTGTTTGCCATGTCCGAAATCGAATTGTCCGCCGAGGGCAGCAGTCTCTTAGAAACCCTCAAAGCCGTTTTCCCCGAAACACTGCCCGTTGCCGAAACCCTCAAAGCCGCCGTAATGCCCGAACCCGCCGTCTGGCTCAAAGACGGCGGCGTCATCAACCAAGGCTATTCCACAGAACTCGACGAGTTGCGCCACATACAAAACCACGGCGACGAATTCCTGCTCGAGCTTGAAGCGCGCGAACGTGAACGCACCGGTCTTTCCACCCTCAAAGTCGAGTTCAACCGCGTCCACGGCTTCTACATCGAGTTATCCAAAGTTCAAGCCGAACAAGCCCCCGCCGACTACCAACGCCGCCAGACCCTCAAAAACGCCGAACGCTTCATCACCCCCGAACTAAAAACCTTCGAAGACAAAGTTCTGACCGCGCAAGAGCAAGCATTGGCATTGGAAAAACACCTGTTTGAAGCCCTGTTGAAAGAAGTTCAGACGGCCTTGCCGCAGCTTCAGAAAGCAGCCAAAGCCGCGGCTGCCCTCGACGTACTTTCTACGTTTGCCGCCATTGCCGCCGAACGCGGCTTCGTTTGTCCTGAGTTCGCCGACTACCCCGTCATCCATATCGAAAACGGCCGCCATCCCGTCGTCGAGCAACAAGTGCGCCACTTTACCGCCAACCACACCCGCCTCGACCACAAACACCGCCTCATGCTCCTGACCGGCCCCAACATGGGCGGTAAATCCACTTACATGCGCCAAGTCGCCCACATCGTCCTCATGGCGCACACCGGCAGCTTCGTGCCTGCCAATTCAGCCCAAATCGGCCCCATCGACCAAATCTTCACCCGCATCGGCGCATCGGACGATTTAGCCTCCAACCGCTCCACCTTCATGGTTGAAATGAGCGAAACCGCCTACATCCTCCACCACGCCACCGAGCAATCCCTCGTCCTCATGGACGAAGTCGGTCGCGGCACTTCGACTTTTGACGGCCTCGCCCTTGCGCAAGCCATTGCCGAACATTTGCTGCAAAAAAACAAATCCTTCAGTCTCTTTGCCACCCACTATTTCGAACTGACCAAACTGCCCGAAGCCCATGCAACGGCAGTCAATATGCACCTTTCCGCGCTTGAGCAAGGTCAAGACATCGTCTTTCTCCACCACATCGAGCCCGGCCCTGCCAGTAAAAGCTACGGTATCGCCGTTGCCAAACTCGCAGGTCTGCCCAACCGCGCTTTGAAAGCGGCTCAAAAGCATTTAAACGATTTGGAAAACCAAGCTGCCGCCAACCGTCCGCAGTTGGATATTTTCAGCGCCATGCCGTCTGAAAATGGGGCAGATGAGGAAGGGAAAGAACAAGAAGTTGAGCCTGTTGATAATTTGCAGAATAATGAATTGGCTGAAGCGTTGGTGCAAATTCAGCCCGACAACCTTACGCCGCGCGAAGCCTTGGATGCCTTGTATCGCTTGAAAGATATCTGCAATAAGGCGTCGTAAATATCTCAAAGGCCGTCTGAAACAGGGGAACATATTGATGAGTTTTACTGACATTACCGTGGTTGGTATTACCGGCGCAGATTCTTATACCGAGGGCACGATGTATGCCATTGTCCGCAGCTGTGCCGAATTGCCCGGCAGCCGTGGATTGCTGATCAGCCCGAGTTGTCCTCAAGGTTTGCCGGAAAATATCCGACATCAGCCTTGCCGGAAATTCGGTTATCTGGAATACAATCTGTTTGTTTTGTACCAACTGATGTATTATATCGATACTGATTATTGTTTGATTGTTCAAAATGACGGCTGGGTGTTGAACGGCCAAAACTGGCAGGATGCCTATCGGGAATATGACTATATCGGCGCACCTTTGCCGATTTTGTTGGAAACCGAAGCCGACGGGCAGTTTTTCCTGAAGGGAACCGACCAATATTTGGCCAAACAACATCTGATTCAGACTTCTTCGAATTTTGACGAGCCGCAGAACGGCGGTTTCAGCCTGCGCAGCAGACGGCTTTTAACCATGCCGCGACAACTGGGCTTAAATGTAGAAATCCGACCGCCTTTGCCGCCGAAAGACAAAAAAATTGCCGATATGGAATGGCTGGTACGGCTGCACCATGAAGATATGTTTTTGACGGCGCAACACCGTTATAGATTGCAGGACTTGGGTTTGAAATTCGCGCCTCCGGATATTGCTACGCAATTTTCTTCAGAAGTACCGTTTATCAATCAAATGAGGAATGTCCCTTTAGAGTGCGTCTTTGGGGCGCACTGGATGGGCAATGTGGTCTTGACCGGCTGCAACCGTGTCCGGTTTGCCCAATTGAATGAGGATAAATTGGAAACATACTCCCGTTTTTTTAGAAATTTAGGTTATGAGTGGGAATAAATTAAGGCCGTCTGAAAGTTCAGACGGCCTTTTTTAATGGCTGTTAATGTTGATGATGGTGGGCATGGCGTGCAGCCGCGCGTTTGGTGCCGACAGGTACGATCAGCGTTGCATAAGCTTTGTCTTGTTGGCATACGCTTTTATCGCTGTAATCGGTCTCGTTCACCACTTTGATTTTCCACAAGCCGTCAATCAACGTAATCACATTGACCACGCCGTTTTTATCGGTTTTGCCGGAGAAGCCTTGAGGCTCGCGGTGGTCATGGGTTGATTCCAAGTCCATTTCGGCCAAAGTGTCCGAGCTGGCGGTAACGGTGGCTTTAACCAAAGGCTCGCCTTTGTACAGGACTTTGACCGGCAAAATACCGCCGGCTTTGACTTCGTTCGGATTTTTCAGCGGAACAAGTTCCAGCTCTTGGCCGATAGGGCGGGTCAACACAGCTTCATCAACTGCGCCGTTGCCCACTTGGACAAAGCTCTTTCCGAACATTTGCGATTGTTCGCAATAGGTTGAACCGGCCAGCTGTTTCAAGGTTTGCTGTTTCCAGCCGTCTTGGTTTTTCGACCAGAAAGTCGGTTTGTAGGTTGCGCTGACCCAGTAGGAGCCTTCAGGCAAAGCGGCTTTGGAAACGTATTGATAGTTTTCGCCTTTATTTACCAAATCAACGGTTTTCTTTGAGCTGCCGGTCAATTGCAGCGGTTTGAAAATATGCACGCGGTCGTCGGCGATTTTTTCGACATTGGGGAAGTCATGGCTGTAACCCAAATCCGCATGCAGGATTTGGCCAGCAGGCTGATGTGTCGGTGCGGCCACCCAAACATCGTGCGCCTGCGCCGCTGCGCCCAATCCCAGCAATCCTAAAAGCATCCATTGTTTCATAGTTTCTACACTCCATTTTGTTGTTGAATGAAAGGCCTTGTATTTTGGCGAGTAGAAACATTACTCTTATTTGCATTTTTTGTAAACAAAAAGGATTATATTTTTTAATTATAAATAATTATTTATATTGGATTTTCAGACGGCCTGACGTATTAGATAATGCTGCTTGCAACGTATGTTTATCTTGTATAAATAGCTGCTTTAATCTTTATCTGATTGATGTATATGCAATTTATTATAATGTGTATTTGAGTGGGCATTTTTTCCCGACTTCCGCCCGGATTGTATATAACCAAAACTGATAAACGAGAAAGCAAACATTATTTCCAGTTTGCATCCAATCCCGATAAAGTGCTCCCATATTTTTAACAGGAGCCGACCATGAATATCCGTACGCTTTCTTTTGCCGCATTGACCGCCGCGCTGGCTTTGAGCGCGTGCTCGCCAAAAGCCGAACAATCCGCCGACAATGCCTCTCAAGCTGCCGGAGGTAAGGGGGGCGAAGTCAAATTGCTGAACGTCTCCTACGATGTCGCCCGCGATTTTTATAAAGAATACAATCCTTTATTTGTAAAAGAGTTTGCCGCAAAAAACGGCGGACAGACGGTTGAAGTCCAACAGTCGCACGGCGGCTCCAGCAAGCAGGCTTTGGCTGTCGCTAACGGTTTGGCTGCCGATGTGGTGACCATGAACCAGACTTCCGATATCGAGCTTTTGGTGAAAAAAGGTTTGGTCAAAGCCAATTGGAACACGCGCCTGCCGGACAATGCCGTGCCTTATACCAGCAACGTCGTTTTCTTGGTGCGCAAAGGTAATCCGAAACACATCCAAGACTGGGGCGATTTGGCCAAAGACGGCGTGCAAATCGTTTTGGCGAACCCGAAAACCACCGGCAACGGCCGCTACGCCTTTTTGGGTGCGTACGGTTATGGTTTGAAAGTCAATAACGGCGATGAAGGCAAAACCAAAGATTTTGTGGCCGTATTGCTGAAAAACACGCCTGTGTTTGAAAACGGCGGCCGCGCGGCAACGACGACCTTCAGCCAACGCAATATCGGCGATGTCTTGGTTACTTTTGAAAATGAAGCCAACTATGTCAGCAAAAAGTTGACCCAAGACCAGTTTGAAATTGTCTATCCAAGCTACACCATTCTTTCCGAAGCGCCGGTTGCCGTCGTGGACAGCGTAGTCGACAAAAAAGGCACACGCGCCGCTGCCGAAGCCTATCTGCAAAACCTCTGGAGCGAACCGGCTCAAGAGTTGGCCGCCAATCTTTACCTGCGTCCGCGCAACGCCGAAGTATTGGCGAAACACAAAGCCGATTTCCCTGAAATTGAGACGTTCAATCCGAATGAGAAATTTGGCACGTGGGCAGAAATCATGAAAAAATTCTTTGCCGACGGCGGATTATTTGACCAGCTTTCCAGTAAAAAATAAGGCTTAAACATAGAGGCCGTCTGAAACTTCAGACGGCCTTTTGTTACAATAAGCCTTTTTCTTATCCATCTTTTCCCATGTCCCAACGCAAAATCATCCATATCGATATGGACGCATTCTACGCTTCGGTAGAACTGCGCGAGCAGCCTCACCTGAAAGGGCTGCCCGTCGTTGTGGCGTGGGACGGTACGCGGTCGGTTATTTGTGCCGCTTCTTATGAAGCGCGCAAATTTGGTTTGCACTCGGCTATGTCGGTGGCGACGGCGAAAAGGCTGTGTCCGCAGGCGGTGTTTGTGCCGCCGCATTTTGATTTGTACCGCCAAGTTTCGGCGCAGATTCATGCCGTGTTTCGGCGTTATACCGATTTGATCGAGCCTTTGTCTTTGGACGAAGCCTATTTGGATGTTACCCGAAATTTTGAAAATATCCCGTACGCCAGCGAGGTAGCCAAACGCATTCGTGCCGAAATTTTTGAAGAAACCGGTTTGACAGCCTCCGCAGGCATCGCACCCAATAAGTTTTTGGCCAAAATCGCTTCCGACTGGCGCAAGCCGAACGGGCAGTTTGTGCTGCCGCCGCAAAAAATCATGGCGTTTTTGGAGAGCCTGCCATTGGGTAAGATTCCCGGTGTCGGCAAAGTCACGCTGAAAAAGATGAATGCCCTCGGTATGCAGACTGCCGGAGATTTGCGCCGTTTTGAGCGCGGCGAACTTTTAAACCATTTCGGCCGCTACGGCTACCGCCTTTACGATTTGGCACGCGGTATTGACGAGCGGCCTGTTAAAGCCGAACGCGAACGCCTGCAAATCTCAACCGAAATCACCTTGCCCGAAGATTTGTCTTTGGCGCAGGCTTCAAGCCATTTGCCGCACCTTGCCGAAGATCTCTGGCGGCAGATCGAACGCAAAAACGTCGAAGCCAAAGGCGTTACCCTCAAACTCAAAACCCACGATTTCCGCATTATCACGCGTTCGCTGACGTATTCTTCCATCCTGCCCGACAGCGCCTCACTGCTTCAGGCGGCGCATACTTTGTTGCAACGCATACCGCCGCAACGCGAAGACGCCTTCCGCCTGATCGGTATCGGCGTGAGTCATTTGCTGCCGAAAAACCAGCAGCAGACACTTTGGTTATAAAGAAATAGAAAAGCATTCTTTCCGTTTGAAGATAGGGCGCAGGACAATATTGTTCCATAACCATATCGGCAGCCGTTTAAACAGGCCGTCTGAAAACTATTAGGAACAACCAGCCATGTCTTTATTCCGCCCACAATTCTGGAAAATCCCCGAAATCAGCGATGCCGAACGCAGCCGCCTGCCTGAGTTGGCGGCTGCTTTGGAGCGCCGTTTGCAAGACATTGCCGTACGCTATCCGCAAGCTGTGTTCGCATCCAGCCTTGCGGTTGAAGATATGGTCATTACCGATGCCGTGTGCCGTCTGAAACTGCCCATCCGCATCATCACGCTCAATACGGGCAAACTCAATCCCGAAACCGCTGCGTTGATTGCCGAAACCAATGCGCGCTATCAAACCGAATTGGAAGTGTTTTATCCCAACCGACAAACCGCTGCCGAATTTGAAGCGGAGTTTGGCACGGCCGCGATGTACGACAGCGTCGAGTTGCGCCGCCGTTGCTGCCATATCCGCAAAATCGAACCGCTCAACCGCGCTTTGCACAACGCCCCCGCATGGCTGACCGGACAACGCTGCAGCCAGTCCGAAACGCGCAGCGAATTGAATTTTGAAGAGCTGGATACTGGCCGCAACATTGCCAAATTCAATCCTATTTTCGATTGGGAAGAGCAGGATGTTTGGGCATATGCATACGAGCACCAAGTTCCGCTCAATGCGCTGTATCATCAAGGCTATCCCAGCATTGGGTGCGAACCCTGCACGCGTCCGGTTAAGCTGGGCGAAAATATCCGTGCCGGGCGATGGTGGTGGGAAAGCAAAGACAGTAAGGAATGCGGTTTGCACAAATAATCAAAGGTCGTCTGAAAACGTTTTAGACGGCCTTTTTGACGGTTTAACAAAATGATTTATCAAGAATTTGTTTTTCGTTCAACGAAAGTGGAAAGCAGGGCGGTATCGATGTCCCATTTCCAAATACCTTGATCCGAGCCGTCCATGCCGCGCAGGAAGAGGTAGCGGATGGCGATTTTGGGCAACGGCTTGCCGCGCAGGGCATAGTAGCGCGCAATGGCAACGGCGTAGATCAGGGCCTGCAGGTAGTAGTGATGATGTGCCACAGCTTCGTTCATCGCCTGTTGCGTGTAGGCGCTTGCATCGTTGCCCAAATGGTTGGATTTATAGTCGATTAAAACGACATTGCCGTCTGAATCTTGGCAAACCATATCGATAAAGCCGTTTAAATAGCCTTGCAAATCATGGAAATCAAGCAGTTGCGCGGCTTGGACGCATTCGGGTGGCAGGTTTGCTTCGCTTGAGGCAAACCAACGGCGCAAGTCGTCCAGTTTGAAATCGTCCATGTACAGGGTGAACCCCATTTCGGGCAGGCGTCGGGTCGGCGGAATCTGCGACAGGCTCTCACCGATTAAAGGCGTCAGGCGGCAGGTGTCGAGCATGGCGCTTACCGTCGGCAGCCATTTGTCTTCAAAGCTGTGGCGTTGTAAAACTTCGGCAATCATTTCGGATTGGCTCTCGGCTGAGCCGGCGAAGTCGAGTTTTTCCAACATTTCATGCAAACATACGCCGGCATTGGTGCCGCGGGGGAAATGATGGATATCGAGGCCGTCTGAAAGTGGGGACGGCAGGTTTTCAGACGGCATGGCACGGTCTGCGCTTTCTGCCGGGTCGATGGCAGGTTGCAAAGGCTCGTGTTGTTCGTCGGTTGACTTGGTGTGTCGGCTCAAACCGGTAAAGCTGGTGTGGCGGATAAAGTCAAAATCGCGGCGTTTAATGCTATGAGCGCTAAAAGCTTGGTCTTGCTGGCGGCTGTATTGGTAGACGGTTTCCGGCGGGGCTTCTTCCGTGAAGGCAAACTCCGTATTTTTGGGCGCGTTTGTGATAAAGCGTTGCCAGTTGGTTTTGAGCATTTCGACAACGTCTGTCGCGCTTTTATAGCTTTGGCTGACGCTTTCGCGGTCGGCATCCGGCAAACCCTCGAGCAGATAGGCAAAAGGATTGTTTGGCGTACAGTTTTTGTTGGCGGCGGCGTAGATGTTGAGCTGTTCTTCGGCGCGGGTAAGGGCGACATAAAGCAGGCGTAAATCTTCTGCCGTCTTTTCGTCGGCAAGGTGGCTTAGTTCTGCTTCCGAGGTTTGCGATGTTGCCAGCAGCTCGGTTTCATGGCTTTCAGTATGTAGGATTTTCCAGTTTTCTTTGGAATTGTCTTTGGTATCCCATGCGAAGGGGCAGTAAACCAAAGGATATTGCAAACCTTTCGACGCGTGCATGGTAACAATTTTGACCAGTTTTTCGTCGCTTTCAAGACGGATGGTTTGTGCGTCTGACGGGAAATGGCCGCTGCGCGCACGGCTGATTTGTTCGTTTAACCATTTATGCAGGGCGGCAGGGTTGCGGCTTTGGCTGTCTTCTTCGGACAAAAGCTCCAGAATTTGGTAGTAGTTGGTCAGGCTGCGTTCGTTGCCGCCTTTGAGCAGGCGTGTTTCGATGTCATGTAGGGCGGCAAACTGCTGCACGGCGGCAAAAATGCCGCCTTTCCGCCATTTTCCCATGGCCTCGGCAGACGACTCCAGCCATTTCAGCAGCTGGTGTTCGTTGTGGTTGAGTTCGTAAATCTCTTTGGCGGTATAGCCGAACAAAACGCCGGTCAAGACAAAGCGCAGCCAGTTGGTTTGCCTTGGGTTGAGCCAAAAGCCGATCAGCGCGGACAGCGAGTCGGCCTCGGCGGAATCGAAAACGGACTGGCGCGACAGCAACACGCTTTGGATACGGCGCTGTTTCAGTTTTCCGGCAATCATTGCCGCTTCGTTGTTGGTGCGCACCAAGACGGCAATATCGCCGGATTCCAACGCGCGGCCTTTGAAGTTCAGACGGCCTTCGGCTGCTTCATTGAGCGCAAAGGCAATTTCATCGGCGCAATATTCGGCGGCACGGCCGCGCAAAATATCTTTGTTGGTTTGATCGTCCGTATTGAGCCAGCGCACTTGGATGGCGGGGCGGTGTGGCGACAGCCGACTTTCGGCGCGGCTGGCGGAGACATTGCTGTAATCGATGTTTTCCAACACAAAGGGATGTTTTTTTTGTTTGAACAAGGCACTGATGCCGTTAATCAGCTTGGCATGGCTGCGGTAGTTGACGGCGAGGGTGTAATGCCTGTCCGCATCTTGCGCGGCTTGCAGATAGGCGTAAATGTCCGCACCACGAAAGCTGTAAATCGCCTGCTTGGGGTCGCCAACGAGAAACAGCGGGCAGCCTTGTTCGATAAAAATTTGGCGGAAAATTTCGTATTGCAGCGGGTCGGTATCTTGGAATTCGTCAATCAGCGCGATTTCCCAGTTTGCCGCCGCCACTTTTGCCAATGTGTTGCCGTGTTCATTGGTGGTCAATGCCTGATGGACATCCAGCAGCAAATCGTCAAACACGCGCTCGCGGCGTGATTTTTTTTGTTCGGCGATGGATTGGTTGATGTAGGAAAGGAGATCAAGTTGCAGGCAGATGAAGGCCGCTTCTTCCGAGTTTTCCATTGCCTGCAAATCACGACCGAGATTGGCTAAGGCTTGCAGCTGAATAATTTCCGGCGCATCGGCATCGGCTTTATATTCTTTTTTTAGTTTGCTGTTGAGCGTGTCGATACTGAAATGGTTTAGTTTTCCTAGGATTTGTTTGTTCAGGCGGGGCAGGCGGTTGGATTCGGCGTTTGTTTTTAAATCGGTAAAAACATTTTCAAAGGTATTTCTTTTGTAGGTCTGGCCATTAAGTTTGGGCAAGATTGCCCAGAATGCTTTTTCCAGGTCTTTCAACTGGCCGCAAACTTTTTGCCATGTTTCTTGAAGGTTGGTTTGAGCTTCTTTCAAATTGCCTTTAGGCCGTCTGAATTTCAGATAGGGGCGGCCGGTATAGCTTTTGATTTCGGCAAGCATTTTTTCAGGGGTGCATTTCCGGTCAAAAACCAATTGTGCCAATGTGGCATCGGTTGCCACTTTCTGCCGCCAAAAATCCTGCGCAGGAATCAGCAGCCTCTCGCGAGAGTCGTCCGACAGCTCGACATCCAAAGGCGCGCCGCACAAAAATGCGTAATCGCGCAAGACGCGCTGACAGAAGCCGTGGATGGTGTAAATCGATGCGTTGTCAAACTGGCTCAGCGCGGCTTTGAGGCGGAGAATCAGGCGATGGCAGCTTTCTTGTCCATCTTGCTCACCTAAAGCCAAAGGAATCAAACGATTGAGAAAGTCATCGGGAGATTTTTTCTCTTTTTCGTAATATTTGTTCAGGCCGTCTGAAATATGTTCCGGCTTGCCGCCCAAGGTTTGAATTTCGTTCAAAATCTGCAACACTTCGTCCAAACGCGCGCGCAAACGGGTTTTCAGTTCTGCTGTTGCCGCTTTGGTAAAGGTAACGACCAGAATTTTCTCGATGTCTTTTTTTTCTAAAACAATCAGTCGGGTAAAGAGCGCGGCAATGCCGTAGGTTTTACCCGTACCGGCAGAAGCTTCGATGAGGTTGGTGCCGTCGATGGAAAGTGTAAGCGCATCAAAAGGAAGGGCGGAAGACATGGTGGGAACGGAATAATATTAGCGAGGCATTATCATAACAGAGATAGTGCGTCGTTTTGCATTGATGATAAAAATGCCGTCTGAAAACTTTCTGTTTTCAGACGGCATGTCTTAATGGCTATCTAAATGATTTTAGTAGTGCATCTTAGTAGCGCAAACGGCGTTTGGCGTAGCTTGGTTGGCGAGGACGGTAGGTATAACGGTTCGCCGCAGGAGCTTTACTGTCGTCATAATAGTACGCAACATTATTACCGTTGATGGTCGTATTGTTGACGTTCAAACCGGTTGGAGAGCCGGTAGTAATAACAACATTGTCGCTTTGGATGGTGTTTGCCGTATTGGTTACGTTGGCTTCGTTTTTACCTTTGGCGTTGATGCCGCCGTTTGGTTTGCCTGAAGCGTAGCTGCCGTTGACATTGACGGTCAGATTTTTTTCGTTAACGCTGCTGATCGCGCCGGAAGTATTGACTTTGTTGCCTTCTACTTCAACGGAGTTGTTGGATACCAAGTTGGTACTGTGCAGGTTGACGTCGCCGTTGTTGGCATTGATTTTAATATCGTTGCCGGCCGCTACATTTGCGCCTGTGGCGGTAGAAGAAGCGTTATCGGTTTTGTTGACGCCGACAGAGCCATTGACGTGAGGAACGGCAACACCGGTTTCAACATTGATTGTCGCACCAGCGCCGATACCGACATTAACGGCTGTACCTTGGTTGGAGGCAGTATTGGCTGACTCGGTGAAGGTTACGCCGTTGCCTGCGGTAATGTTGACGTTGTTGTTGGCAGTAATGTTGGATGCGATTTCAGCAGAGTCTTTGGCGTTGATGACAACATTGGTAGCATTCATATCGCCTTTAACGGCGGTAGATTCTTTTTTGTTTTCATCAGCGTAGTTGACGTTCAGGTTGGCATTCACATCAACGTTTGAACCATCTTTGGTGTATGCGCCGATAGTCAAAGAAGCGCCGCCTTGTTTGCTGCTGCTGTTGCTGGTGTTGTGGGCGGCAGTGTTGTGGTATGAACCTGCGTCAATGTTGATCGCACCGGTCACATCGTATTTTGTACCTTCATCAGACACTTTGTCATTTGCCAAAACGATGGCATTGCCTGCGTTGATGGTGGTGACGGTTGCAGTGGATTCATTGTGGGTCGAAGAGTTGCCTTGACCTTGCGCAGTGATTTCACCGCCGATGCCTTTGTTGGTGCTGATGCCGGCAGAAACGACCAAACCGCCGCCATTTTGTTTCACATCGGATTTCGCGCCGCTGTGTGCCGCCGCATGGGTAACGTTTTTGGCAGACTCAATCACATTGCCGGTCGCATTAATCACGGTACCTTCTTGATTAATATTGCCGTTGGCAGTGATGGTGGTGTTGCCGCCGGTGTTGATGTTGGATACATGGGATGTGTCCGTTACGGTTGTTGCATCCGTTTTGGTGCTGGTAATGCCGACAGATACGCCGACGCCTGCGGCGTTATTTTTTCCGTATGCAGTGGCAGATACGCCCAAATCAGTTACGCGGCCGGACTCGGTTACTGTGCTGCTGCCTTTGGAGGCAACAACATTGACGTCATTGGCTGCGGAAATGTTGACGGATTCTTCGCCGTTGACTTGGCTGCCGCTGACGGTAACGTTTGAGTTGGAAGACAACTGGGTGTTTTTACCGGTCAAAATGCTGCCGCTCAGGCCGACAGAATGGGTGTCGGTGTGGGTATCGGTGAATTTGATACCGGCTTTGGCAGTCACGCTGCCGTTTTCTTTATTGGTTTCAGTACCGGAGTAGCCTTTGATAGAATACTCGTTGACCTGTTGGTTTTCTACCGCTTTGGCAGCATCGATGGTCAAATCGCCTGCGGAAGCCAGTTGCAGTTTTTGTGCCGCAAACAATGCAGAGCCGATCACATTGATGTCTTTGTTGGAAACAACGGTCAGGTCGGCATTAGAAACCAGGGTAGAACCGGTTACTTTTTCAATGCTGCTGTTGCTGCTGGTTTTAGAGGTCGTGATATTGAAAATCGTACCTTTACGCGCGCTTTGTGCGGAAGTATCGGTGCTGGTGGCGTTTTTAATATCGACATTGCCTGCTTTGGAGCTGACGAATGTACCGGCTTGGCCTTCAACGGTACTGCCGTAAACGTTGACGCCGTTTTTTGCACCCAAGACTACGTTTGAGTTGGCAGTAATGCTGCTGCCGTGCAGGTTTTCGGTACGGTTGTTTTGAACTTGGCTTTCACCGCCGAACAGGCCGCCCCAGTATTTTTTCTGGTCATCAAGGCTGCTGGTGTTGATGGTGGTTTGCGTACCCAAGTTGATGTTGTTGACATCGGTAACGACATTGCCGTTTGCCGCGATGCTTGCGCCGTAAGTGCTCAAATCGCCTTCGGAAATCAAACCGATATCACCGGCTGCGGAGATTTTGGTTTCATGGGCGGTAGAGTTTTTGGAAGATTTTGTAGCGATACCGGTTTTCAGCGCGGCAGTTTCGTTTTTGAAGCTGATATAAGTCGAGCTGCTGTCGGTTTCGCTGTTGCTGCTCAATACGATGCCTTGTTGGGCGGCAATGCGTGCATTGGCAGCCGAGTTCAGTTCGGTTGCGTCCAATTGGACTTTGCCGGTGGTGGCGATATTGACAGAGCCGGCATTGATTTTAGTTTGATGCAGGCTTTCGTCAACAGAAGAACTCAGGTTGTTGTTGTACCAAAGGCCTTTGCTTTGAGTGTGGTCGGATTCTGTACGATTGGTGGTTTTTACCGCGTTAGAATTGATGTTGCCTGTGGCAGAGGCGGTCAGGGCGCCGGCATTGATGTTGGCCGCGCTTAAGTTGAGGCTGCCGCTGTTGTTCAGAGTCAATGACTCGGATGCATTGATATTGCTGGCGGTAAAGGTTTCCGTTTTGTTGCGGTCTGAACGGAAGTGCTGAACATTTTGCGCTTCTTTGCCGCTGGAAGATTTGTTGGCGGAATGGCTGGTAACCGTGCCTTTGATATCGGTATCGCGGGCAAACAATTCCATTTGTGCGCCGGTTAGGTTGGCGGACTGGATGCTCAGGTTGCCTTTGCTGTCGATATTCAGGTAGCGGGTGCCGGTAATGGCGGCGTTTTGAATGTTTTGTTTGGCGCGTTTGTCGGTCGCGTGGATGCGGATGGTACCGGCGCGCATACTGCCGAAGATATGGCCGTCAAGAACCGGCGCATTTGAAGCTGCGTCCAAGGCTTCGATTTGTGCGGTTTTGTAGTCGAAGTTGCTTTTGCCTGAAGAAACGTTGATGGCGTCGGCGGCATTGACGTTGGCTGATTTGCCGACCACAACTTGCGGCGCGAGCAGGTCAACCACGCGATTGCCGCTCAAATTGCCGTTTACTTGTAGCTGTTTGCCATTGTCGCTGATATGGAAAGATTTCAACGCGCCGTCTGAAACGGTTGGTGTACCGACAACCAAGGATGCGCGGTTGGCATTCAGGATGCTGCCGCCGTTATGGGTAATGCCGTTAGGGTTTGCCAAAACATAGTCTGCGGCAATACCGAAGATCTCTTGCTGACCCAAAATCAGGGAAGGGTTTTTGCTGACCACTTCGTTCAAGATCACAGATGCGGCCTGACCTTGGAAGTTTTTGTTGGCAGATAGGTTTCCGGCCAGTTGGGATTTACCGGCGGACAGGGCGTTATTCAAAACAGCGCCGTGTTGGGAAACGTTGTACTTGTTATATTGGTTGTGAGAAAGACCTTGGGCCGTCGGTGCGGCAATGTTGACGATGTCGACATTGTGTTGCTGCTGTACCGAAGTTTGGCCGATGGCTTCGATATTGGCCGCTACCGCTGCATTTCCCAGGAATGCAAAGCACACGGCGACAGTTACTTTGCCGGAAGCTGAGAGCTTAGGCTGATATAAAGTGTCGATTTTCATGGATTTTAATCCTTATTTATCGTGATGGAGATTGAATCAGAAATCCCATATCGGGTATTGGATTTCTGTTGAGGAAATTTTTGAATGTATTAACATTGTTATGAAATTTTTTACAATCATACCACCAGTATGGCCTTGTGTGCACTATTTCAAATGCAAATAAAAACCGCCCATCTTATTGATATTAATAGAAAATTAATAATGTTAAGATGGGCGGTTTATATATTGGATAAAAGGATATATATTTACATAACTTTAAAATGGAATGCGCAAAGAAACGGTCACATGATCCTGTATTTCGCTGTTTGATTGGTTGGGCATGCGCGCAAAACCTTTGCCATAATCGGCAGAAAGTTGCCATTTGTCCGCCTTGCCCAAATTCAAACCTGCAACCACACCCATGGCGCGTTGTGAACCTTCGTTGTTATTTTTGGCAACGCCGATGTCTGCGCCCAGATAAGGCTCGATATAGATGCCGTGGGGCGTATTGCGGCGGAAATAAACGGTATTGCTTAACAGGACTGCGCTGTTTGCGCTCAAAGAAGTCGAACGGAAACCGCGTACATTTTGATAGCCGACGATGTCCATTTCTTTGGCGGCAAACAAATCATGCGGACTATATTGGGCATCGATTTGGTGATGGTTGCGCACGATCCATTTACCCAATGGACGGTTTTGAATCAAATTGCTTTGCAAGGATACAGAGGTATAACGCTTGTCGAACGGCGTATGTTCGGTATTTTTCGCAAACCCTTGTTCCACGCCGATATTGTTGAGCCAAATGCCGTTTGGCAGGATGGCTGTATGCGACAGGCCGACTTGTGCCGAATAGATTTCCGGGCTTTGCAATTCCAGTTTGCTGTCGGCAAATTTTGCAGTCTGTTTCACATAATCGATGCCGGCATAGGCGGAGGTAATGTGTTTTTGACTGCGTGAGAATACGCGGTCTGATTTGATTCCTGCTGCTTTGGATTTGGAGCGGTAGGCATAGCGGGTCACGCTGGGCGTTAAGATGCTTTGCGATTGTGACGCGGCGGCGTAAGTGCTGAATGTCCATGCGCCATAAGGAACTTGGTAGAACATACTGCCGCCGCGACTGTAATGGCTGTCGTGGTTGTTTAGATTGGTATAGCCGTTTAGATAAAGGGAGTCGCTCAATCCCAACGGGCTGCCGATATTCAGGCTGCCGCGCAGTGTCGTGGTATTGGGTTTACTGCCTTTATTGTCGATGGTGACGCTACCGCCCCAATGTTTTTGGGCATCGTTGTTGAGTTGGATGGAGGCAGTACCGTCATCATGCGGATAAACATCGATGCTGACGTTGTTGCCGACAACATGGTTTGCCTGTTCGATACCTTGGTCGAGGTATTGGATGTTTAGCGGTTTGCCTTGATGATTGGGGAAGAGGGTGTCGACGTTGACCGTACGGGAGCCGCCGGTAATCTCACGGATTTTGCCTTCGATGACTGCCAATTTCAGGACGCGTTCAGGCGTGGTTTCAAATTTGATTTGCGTGTGCGGATAGCCTTGAGCGATATACTTGGCAACGATGTCCCGGTTCAGTTGGTTGATGTTGTTTTGATTGATGCATTTGGGTAACTTGGCTTCAATCTTTTGAGAATCGATAAGGGTAATGCCGGAAAGCTCGATACCGGTGTAATCCAAGCATTTGGTATTGTTTTCAGACGGCACCTCTTGTGCAACCGCGTCATTATCTTGTTTTTTCTGTAAATCCCATGCCGACTGCTCGCGTTTTTGGATTTCGACCGAATGAATCTGATCGAGATTGTCGCGGAAGTCTTTGTCGAATTGATTGGGTACGTTTTTATCGATTTGATCAAGCGGATTCGGCGTATTGGCCGCATAGGCGTTTAGCGCGGAGAGAATCAATACGGGCAGGGGAAGAAGGCGGGATTTATACATGGTGTCGTAATTTTATAGGGATAATAATTGGGTTTATTTTATCGAAAATAGCTGCTTGGGGCGTATCGGTTTTTATCGTTGTCTGTAATCAGGGTTTATTAAGCAATGATAGGATAAATTTCTATGATGATACCATAAAAGTATTAAGGGAATTTAAATAACAAAAACCTGCCTTTGAAAAGGCAGGTTTTTTTCAGACGGCCTGTGAGCCGTTAAAGATTTTGCAAACGCTCGATAGAAGGTGCGTAGTAGTAAGCACCTGATACGGCTTTAGACAAATATTTCAGCAGTAAGTCGGTTTTGCCGTCTGCATCGCCGAACATATTGAGCAGCTGAACTTCAATATTGTGCAGCGTGTTGCAATAGGAAGTGAACATCAAACCGTGTTCGCCGCTGATTTTGCCGAAGGGCAGGCTGCGGCGGACAATTTTCAAGCCAACACCGTTTTCTTTGACATTGACGCGGCCGAGATGGGAGTCTGGCAGGCGCACGTCTTTGCTGAATTCGTCATTGGTTTCTTTGCTGCGGCCCACGCTGGCTTCTTGTTCGGCAGTAGGAACGGCATCCCATTTTTTCAAATCGTGCAGGTATTTTTGCAGCAAAACATAGCTGCCGCCGGCATCCGGCTTGCCTTCGGGAATAATGGCGACATTGCGTACATTGTCATCCCCTTGCGGATTTTCCGTGCCATCGACAAAACCGTCCAAGCCGCGGTCTTCATATAGGCGCAGGCCGTGTTCTTCAGTGGCTACACGGATGCTGTCGCCGAATGCGCCCAAAACAGATTGAGCCAAGGCATAGGCGGCTTTTTGCTCGGTGGCTTGAATGTGGATATAGAGATCGTGTTGGGTGGAGGGGGCGAGGCCGTTGCCCAATTCAGGGAAAGGTTTGATTTCTCTGCCTTCGTCAGTATGGCCGAACGATTGCCATGCGCGGCTGCCAAAAGCAATGGTCAAACCCAAAATATCATTCGGAAAACGAGTTTTCAGTTTGGCCAAGGATTCCAAAGAAAGACGGCAGGCAGATTTGATGTCTTCGTTGCGGCCGTCTGAAATGTCTGCTTCGATAAAAATACCGGCTTGTGCGTGATCAGGAATAATAGCTGATTGAGGGTGGCTCATGATGATTCCTTTCAAAATATTATGGGTTTTTACGTGGGGGATTATACACTGAAAGTTTCAGACGGCCTAAAATCTGCCTTTTGATTTTTTAGGGCGGAAAGGCATGTTTGGCAAGATGTTTTTTGTGAGCGTCATTCTGTTGCAAGTGTTTACATTCGGGCTTGGGCGTTCGCTGCAATGGCTGTTTGCGCCTTGGATTGGCAAAGTCGGCAGGCGTTGGCTGATGGGTATTTCCTATTTCATTACAAACGGCTTATTGGTCGGCTTACTGCTGGAATTGGGGCATATGATGTTCCGCGTGGTGGCGTTTTGGATGGTGATCTTGCTGTTTGTGATGTATGCCGCGCTGGCGACATTTATCCTGTATCTTTTGCTGCGCCGTTTTGTGGCACGCCAACCGCTTTCTCGAAGCCTGAGGCTGTTTGCGCTTTTGTTTGTGATCGGTTTGCTCGGTTTGGGGATGTATAACGCCTATACGCCCGTGGTCCGCCATCAGACTGTATTCATCAATAAGAAAATGGATAAGCCGCTACGTATCGGCGTGGCCAGTGATTTGCACTTGGGGATTTTGTTCGGCGCACGTCAATTGGACAAGCTGACGGACATTATGAAGCAGGAACAAGTCGATATGGTGTTGCTGCCGGGCGATTTGATGGACGATACCGTCGACGCGTACTTGAAAGAAAACATGAAACCGCATTTGCAGAAGCTGACTGCGCCGATGGGCGTTTATGCCACTTTGGGCAATCATGACTGGTTCCGCGATCAGAAGCGTATCAAACATGAATTGGAAGCTGCAGGCTTGACGGTTTTGGCCAATCAGGTTTTGGAAGTAAATGGTGTGTTGCTGGTAGGGCGGAGCGATGATTTGGATCGCAAGCGTCCCAGTGCGGAGCAGCTTTTAGAAGGTCAAAATACCCAATTACCGGTTTTATTGATGGACCACCGTCCTACTTCAATCGAAGCCCATGCCCGGCTGCCGATTGATGTGCAGGTTTCCGGCCATGTCCACAACGGCCAAGTAGCCCCCGCCAACCTTATCGTCCGTACGCTTTATCGTCTCGCTTATGGTTATGAAGCAATCGGCAACGGCCATTTCTTCACCACTTCAGGCTACGGCTTCTGGGGTATTCCCCTGCGTTTGGGTTCGCAATCAGAAGTGTGGGTTATCGACATCAAGTCAAAGCATTGAAATAAAAATATAAACTTCAGGCCGTCTGAATTTCAGACGGCCTTTTTTATGAAAATTGGGAAAAATATTGAAATTGGATTATAATCGATGTTAATAAAATCAGCCACCGATATGAGTGGCATCATAACTAGGGAACTCACTATGGGCATTATCAGTCTTGCACTTATCTTCGTATCAATCGCCGCTGTCTTATTGTATTTCAAACAACAGTTGAAAGACCGCAAAAAAGACTGTCGCGAATCCTTTGTCTCTTTGCGCATTGCGCTTGACTGCCGACATCAGGCCGTCCGTCATGTATTGGATGCATACAGCAAACACCTGCAAGAGCAGGGCATTGCATCGGATCACAACGTTCAGCAGATGTGTGCCGAAGTTGAAACCGCATTGGTGCAAACTGCCAAAACATTTTCCGAATCCAAAATCAAACATCTGTGCGAAGCCGAAACAGCATTGAATCATGCGCTGAAAAAATTACAAACCTCCGTCAACAGCCTTTTGAAACAACATCCTGATGAGAAATTGGCCGGTTTGATGGAAATGCTGGGTGCTGCAGAAGCAGAAGTCGCATCGGCACGCCGTGCTTACAACCGTAGAGCCGGAAGCTACAACCACCATTTAAACAAATTGCCCAACCGCCTTGTCGCCAAGCCATTGGGTTTTGACAAGCAGGCAAGTTTGGTTCGTTTTACAGAAAATCAAACGCAACGAATGAGTAGCAATATATTGGCTTAAAAATAAGCAGTTTGCTGAATAAGCGATAAACAAAAGGCCGTCTGAAAAATGAATTTCAGACGGCCTTTTGTGTACTATTAATGAAAAGCACTTAGGCTTTTGCCAATTTATTGGGCAAAGCGGATCAGGCTGTCGGCAAGCTTATCGGCTGCAGTTTCATAGCCTTGTGCGGAGAAGTGAACGCCGTCTTTGGCTGCCAAGCCTTGCGCCATCCAGTTTTTCATGCTGCATGCGCCGCCCATTGCATCTTGCCAAGACCAGAACATGATTTTTTCGTCACGGGCGATGCGTTGCTGCATTTGTTGTACTTCGCTGAGCAATACGGGGCGGTTGCCGCAGCTGCCGTAGGCGGTTTTCAAAGATTCCGGCGCGCCGAGGATCAGGATGCCTGCGTTGGGCAGGGTGTTTTTGATTTGACGGATATAGTTGCGCCATGTCCGTTCGGTAGAGGAAATATCGAGGTTGCCGGAAAAGGCTTCATTGGTACCGTAGGCAAGGATGATTAAATCGGCTTTGGTTTGTGCCAAATCTTCCCACATGCCCGGCCGCCATTTTGACCATTGGGACAATTGAGCGCCGTTGATGCCCATGGCGGAAACGGTTACGCCGCGTCCGGGGCGTTCGATATTAATGAAGCCGATTTGCCAAGGCATGCTGCTGCTGAGGGTCATCGGCAGGGATGCGTTGGTATGCAACAGTTGCCAGCCGTTTTGTTTGGCTGGGATTTCGCGGCCGTTGACAATCAGGGTTTGCTCGGACCAAACCGGTTTGCCGAAGATGGAGATTTGTTGCGTATCCATGCTGCCGTCGGCTGCGCTTAAGGTAACGCTGCCGCCGTCGGCGCGTGCTTCAATGCCGCCGAAAGAGAAATCGCTGTGTGATTTGCGGCTGCTGATGGTGTTCCAACCGCTGCCGCTGTAACGGACGGTTGCCATGCGCTGGCCTTTGACGGTGTTGGGGTAAACCCAACCGATGCCGCCGTTACCCCATTTTTGTTGCAAACGGCGGCGCAGGCGGTCGGTGAAATAGTCGCCGGCGGTGTGTGAGTCGCCGACTTGAATAATGCGGAATTTGCCGTCTGAAGTATTGTTGAGCTGTTGCAGTTTGTTCAGCCAGGCAGGGCGGTTTGAGCCGTAGTTGCTTAATAGGCCGTCATCGGCAGCGCAGGCGGTCATAGGGAGTGCAAGAAGCGTGAGGAGTAAGGTTTTATTCAATTTCATGGTTGTGTATCGTGTGTAAAATTAATTTTTTCCATAATTTTTTCGGCTAGTAGTTTTTGGCCTTCTGCGGAAAAGTGAATGCCGTCCTTGCTGCGATAACGGATGATTTTTCCATCTACTTTGACAGAGTCGGCATATTCTTCTGCGCCGTTGCTCAACAGTTTGTCGGTCGGCAGCCAAATGGCTTGAGGCGACACTGTACCCGACAGGATTTTGTCGAGGTAGCGCATCTGTTCGTTGAGCTTGGCTTTTTTCATGTAAGGAATGCCCAGCCAAATGACTTGGACATCATGTGCGGAGGCTGCATCAAGAATACGGCGGACGCGGCTGAGGTATTCTGCCTCCCATTCGGGGGAGGCGAACTTCAGGTATTTTTTACCCATCGGGAAATCCCAAGGGTCGTTAGGGCCTAAGAATACAACCAAAACGCGGATGTCGGGTTCTTTTTGCAAAGTTTGTTCGATGGTTTTCGGCCAGTCGAAGAAATTGGGGTAGGACAAACCGGTACTTTGTTTGCTGAGGTTGACCGATTGTACGCCATATTCTTGCTTGAGGTGTTTTTGTACGAAAGGTGCAACGCCCTGCATCAGCGAGTCGCCGGCAAAGAAAACTTTGTTGCCTTTTTTCAATACGACCTGCGTTGCTAACTGATCAGTCTGATTGCTTGGCTCGCTGTCTGCGGTATCCGTATTGTTAGCCACATCGGAAGCAGCAGGGTCTTTTTGATTGTCCGATACTTCAATGTTTTCCGTATTTTCAGACGGCCTTGCTGTTTCAATGCCAGAGTCTTCCGAAGCCAAAGCGTCTTCTGTTTCCAGTGAAGCTTTTAGGCCATCTGAAAATTCGTAGGCTTTTTGTTGCCAATCTGCACCAATACGCCACCAAGCATATTCGGATAAAGGCTCAAGCGGACTGTTCTCATGATAGGTTTGCTGCCAATAGGCATTGATGGAGTTTTGGGCAAACCACGTCAGCGCAACCGCACTGAGCAGAATAGAAACAAACAGGGAGATAAAGCGTTTCATGTTCTGCTCCTTAGAAGTTGGCGTAAATAAAGCCGGGAATGCCGGACGGGGCGAAGACGATAATCAGGGCGAGGATAAGCGTGATGGGAATAAACCACAGCCATGCAGGCAGTTTGTCCAAGCCTTTTACCGATACTTCAAATAGGCGAAGCAAATACGGGTATAGTAAAAGCATCAGTGCAAATGCACCCAACAACATAAGGTCGGTCGGCAGAGGCGCGTTCCAACCTTTGTCATTGGCAAATAATGCGCTGAACAGCATTTCCGTATCGGCAAGCGTTGCGCTGTTGAACACGACAAAAGCGAAACAAACGAAATGGAAGGTAAACAGCCAGGCAAGCGGTTTGCCGATTTTCAGACGGCCTAAGGCATTGCGGCCGACGATTTTATCGCCGCAGTTCAGGAACACCAAAGCCGCACCGTGCAGCGCACCCCAAATCAAAAAGCTCCAGCCGTAGCCATGCCAAATGCCGGAAAGCAACATGGCAATCATCAGATTGAGCTGGGTGCGTCCGAAGCCTTTTTTGCTGCCGCCCAAAGGGATATAGATATAGTCGCGAATCCAAGTGGACAGGCTGATGTGCCATCTGTCCCAGAAGTCGCGGATGTTGATGGCGCGAAGCGGCGCGGCAAAGTTTTTCGGCAGCTGGAAGCCGAGTAGCATGGCCAAGCCGATGACCAAATCCGAGTAGCCGGAAAAGTCGAAAAAGAGTTGGAAGGTGTAGCCATAAATCGCAGACAACACGCCCCAGCCGTCGAACTGGGCCGGATTTTCAAAAACAGGTGATACCCAGCCTTCCGCCAATACGCCGGCAAGCCACCATTTTTTAGCAATGCCCAATACAATCAGGCCGACCGCCAAAGCCGGATAAATCAGCTGGCGTGCCTGTTTGGTGCGGATTTGCACCAATGCCCCCGCCTGTTCTCCATCTATACTTTTAAAAGCAGCCGCACGGATAATCGGGCCGGATGTGATGGTGGGGAAGAAGCTCAGATGAAGCAGGAGCTCGTGCCATTCAAAACGATCTCCTTTAGGCTCGCGGTAGCAATACACCAAGTAAGCCAGCGATTGGAAAGTGTAATAAGACAAGCCCAAGGGCAAAATAATGTCGATGACGGCGCTTTGCCCCGTATATTGCTGAATAATCGGGCGGAAAAAATCGAAATATTTGAAGAAACACAAAACAGTCAATGCCGCCGAAATACCGCAACCCAGCCAAAATTTGCGGATATTCTCGTTTTCAGAAAACATCAGCACACTGATCAGGTAAACCACAGACGAGTAAACCAAAATCAGCGCGGCAAAAATGGGGTCGATACGGTAAAGCCAGCCCAGTCCGGCAACCAAAAGTAAAACGTTTTGAACTTGCGGCAAACGTGCAAATGCCCAGTACACTGGCAAAAATACGATAAAGAATACCGCAAACTCAATAGACAGCAACGGCATGACAATTCCTTGATGTGTTTAAACTTTCAAACTTTTCGATTGATTGTTATTTTTTGGCGTTAAGTTTTGCACGGATGACTTCGACTACCGCAGGTAAAATCGAAATCACGATGATTGCCGCCATGACTAAGCCCAAATTGTTTTTGACGACGGGGATATTGGCGAAGAAGTAGCCTGCATAGGAAAACGATAATACCCACAACACTGCGCCGATAATGTTGTAACGGATAAATGTCCCGTAGTGCATATCGCCCATGCCTGCGACAAATGGTGCAAACGTCCGCACAATCGGCACAAAGCGGGCAATGATAATGGTTTTGCCACCGTGTTTTTCATAGAACGCATGGGTTTTTTCCAAATACGAACGTCGGAAAATTTTGGAATTCGGGTTGGCAAACAGTTTTTGTCCAAAATACTTGCCAATCATAAAGTTGGCCGCATCGCCTAAAATGGCGGCCGTCAAGAGCAGCAATACCATGATGTGGATGTTCATGCCGCCGATGGCTGCAATACCGCCGGCGGCAAACAGCAGCGAGTCGCCGGGTAAAAATGGTGTTACGACCAAACCGGTTTCGCAGAAAATCACAACAAACAAAATTGCGTAAATCCACGGGCCGTATTGGTCGGAGAGGTGGACAAGGTGTTGGTCGATATGGAGGATGAAATCAATAAGGGTAGAAATCACGAGGGTTTCCCAAATAAAAAGGCCGTCTGAAAAAGAACAGACAAATGTTTCGGCGAGAAGTTCGACATTGTAAAACCAAAGCGGAATAAAACCAATGCTGTAAGCGCGTCAAGATATGTTTAGAAGTGCAGATATGTTGCAGGTATAGGCTTCAGACGGCCTTTATCCTTGATGGTGGACGGCAAAACAACGTAGAATAAAGCCGATTTCAACCTAACCGGTGCGCCTTTGTGAACCAGCTCATCTTCGATTTTGCCAGCCATGATTATCCCGGCTTCGACAAATTTCTGGGAACAGAAAATGCCGAGCTGGTGTATGTGTTGCAGCACAGACATGGGCAATTTATCTATGTTTGGGGCGAAGAAGGCGCAGGCAAAAGCCATCTCTTGCGGGCGTGGGTTGCACAGGCGCTCGATGCCGGACGAAATGCTATTTATATTGATGCCGCCGCCACGCCGCTGACAGAAGCCGCTTTGGACGCGGAATATCTCGCCATTGACCAAATCGAAAAGCTTAATAATGAAGAACAGGCTTTACTGTTTGCCATCTTCAACCGCTTCCGCAACAGCGGCAAAGGCTTTTTGCTTTTGAGTTCCGAATATACGCCGCAGCAGCTTGTTATCCGCGAAGACCTGCGCACACGTATGGCGTATTGCTTGGTTTACGAAGTCAAACCGCTGAGCGACCGGGAAAAAATCGATGCGCTCGCCAGCATGGCGGCCGCCCGTCAGGTAACCATCGATACGGAAATTTTCGAATACCTGCTGAACCATTGGCGGCGCGATATGGACAGCCTGATGCAAATGCTCGATACCCTCGATAATTACGCCGTTATGATGGGCAAGCGCATTACTTTGCCGCTTTTGCGCCAGCTTTTAAAACAACAGGAAACCCAATGAAAAACCTTGCCATTTTCGACCTCGACAATACCTTAATCAATACCGATTCAGATCACTCCTGGCCGCAATATCTGATTAAAAAGGGCATAGTCGATGCGGCTGAAACCGAGGCGCAAAATGAAAAGTTCTACCAAGACTATCAAAACGGTTGTCTTGATATCGATGCCTTCCTTAAATTCCATCTCGCGCCTTTAGCCCGTTTCAGTAAGGAAGAATTGGCTGAGTTTCATCGTGAGTTTATGGCCGAATATATTGTTCCGCATATTTCTCCGATGCAGCGTATGTTGGTGCAAAGCCATCAAATGGCGGGCGACGAAATGTTGGTTATTTCTTCGACTAACGAATTTATCATTACCCCAATCTGCCATCTTTTCGGTATTCACAATGTTATCGGCACACAGCTTGAAACCGGTGAAGACGGCCGATATACCGGCAACTATATCGGTACGCCCAGCCTGAAAGAAGGCAAGATTACCCGATTGAACCAATGGCTTGCCGAGCGCGGCGAAACCTTTGAAAGCTACGGTAAGGTTTATTTTTACAGCGACTCCAAAAACGATTTGCCGTTGCTGCGTATCGTGGACGAACCTGTCGCCGTCAATCCGGATGCCGAGCTGGAAAAAGAAGCCAAAGCAAAAGGTTGGCCGATTTTGAATTTCAAATAACGACGAATCAGGCCGTCTGAAATATTTAACCTAACCATAACCCTAATAAGGACTAAAACATGAAAACGACTAAACTCCTCGCCTCAGCCCTGTTGTTTGCCGCTGTATTCGGTACCGCACAAGCAGCCGATACAGAAACTCTGGAAGCCATGAAAGCGCAAAACGGCAGCGTTAAAACCGTTTTGATGGATGTCTTCACAACTCCTGCCGGCGATGTTGACCGCGTGAATATCATTCAATCCAGCGGCAATCCTGAAATGGACGAACGCGCAGTGAAAAGCGTTTCCAAATATCCTTATCCGAAACGCAAAACCGCATCTAAATACCAACATACCGTTACTTTTGAAACCAATGTTGAAGTAATCAACAACTGATTTGGACGTAAGGCCGTCTGAAAAACAGAAGGCGTTTTGATTGGGAAATTCCCTATCGAAACGCCGTTTTATTCTTTAAACAAGTATAACCAAAATTGCCGTAAAACCACACGTTCCGGTGCTATACTGAAACAAATAAACCGCTTCATCACACATCATGTCTCCCCGTCCAGTTACCATCACTTCCTACAATATGCACAAAGGCATGTCTGCGCTCAACCGCAAAGTGCAGGTCAACCGCATGGCTGACGCGCTGGGTGCATTGGGTTCGGACGTTTTGTTTTTACAAGAAGTCCAAGGACAACATCTCAACAGAAGCCGCCGTACCGACTTCCCCGATGCGCCGCATTACGACATCATCGGCGACAGCCTCGATTATCATCGCAGCTACGGCAAAAATGCCGTCTATCCCAAACGCCACCACGGCAACGCCATTCTCAGCCGCCTGCCGCTGAAAATGGAAAACAACCTCAACATCAGCGTCAACAAACTCGAACAACGCGGCCTGTTGCATTGCGAAGTCGTGCCTGAAGGCTGGGAAGATCCGCTGGTGTGTTTGTGTGTCCACCTCAACTTGCGTGAGCCGGACCGCCTCAAACAATACCGCGCCATCAGCGACTACGTTGGCCGATACATTCGTCCGGAAAGCCCGTTGATTATCGCCGGCGATTTCAATGACTGGCGGCAGAAATCAGCGCGTGAGCTGGGCAGGGCATTAGATTTGAACGAAGTATTTGTCGATAATACAGGCAAACGCCCCAAAACCTTCCCTTCGCGCCTGCCCATCCTCAGCCTCGACCGCATTTACACGCGCAATCTTGATGTCATCGATTCTGAAATCCACAACAGTAAAGACTGGCAGCATTTGTCAGATCATCTGCCATTGAGTGTAACGGTTAGACCTCATCGTAAAATGAATATGAAATCAGATAGAAAAATGTAAGGCTGAAATTTTTTTAAAAAACTATTTGGAATGTATCGAAAGAAAAAGTTTTTCACTCAGATATATTTGATATAAAAACAGGCCGTCTGAAATTTTTCAGACGGCCTGTTTAAGTTTATAAAAAAAAGCGCAAACCCTTTTATATCAAAAGTTTGCGCTTCAAATCTGGTGGAGGCGGGGGGAATCGAACCCCCGTCCGAAAGTCCTCTACAGAGCGTTCTACATACTTAGTTGTGTCTATTTAGAATCTCGTCCCCATCATGCCGACCAACAGGCCTTCAGGGAACCAGTTACCTTAAATCTCGTTTCCTGCCAAGTAACCCGACAGAAAACCAGTCAATGTAGAATGACGTTGCGGTAGCTTGCGCTACACAGCCCATTGACCAACTGCTGCAACGGCAGGCCTTAAGCGGCCAGTGCGTAAGTTTCGTCGTTTGCGACTATTTAAATTCAGTGTTTAACGGGAAATCTGAGATCCCGGTATGCCCGCATCTGCTTTGCAACCCCCGTCGAAACCAAGATCGCCCCCAGATAGGAAAAGTCGATTATACGCATGTCAGCGTGCTTTGCCAAGTTGCTGATTGAAAAGGCCGTCTGAACAGCAGTTTGCTTTTTCAGACGGCCTGTTTGGTTTAGGTTTATTGATGGTAGTTTTGCAAGAAGCGTTTGAGTTTGTCCATGGCTTCTTCGATTTGATGAACGGGCGGCAGGGTAACGATACGGAAGTGGTCGGGGCGTATCCAGTTGAAGCCTGTTCCTTGGACGAACAAGACTTTTTCACGCACGAGCAAATCGTAGACGAATTTCATGTCGTCATGAATGCCGTACATTTCGGTATCGATTTTGGGGAACATATACATCGCGCCCATTGGTTTGACGCAGGAAACACCGGGGATTTGGTTGATTAGTTCCCATGCCTTATTGCGTTGTTCCAACAGGCGGCCACCTGGCAGGATAAACTCGTTGATGCTTTGATAGCCGCCCAAGGCCGTCTGAATGGCGTGTTGCATCGGTGTATTGGCACACAGACGCATGGAGGAGAGCATGTCGAGGCCTTCGATATAGCCTTTGGCATGATGTTTCGGGCCGTTGAGCACCATCCAGCCTTGGCGGAAACCGGCCACACGGTAGGCTTTGGAGAGGCCGTTAAACGTAATGGTCAGCAAGTCGGGGGCGAGGGCGGCAATGTGATGGTGTACGGCGCCGTCGTAAAGAATTTTGTCGTAAATTTCGTCGGCAAAAATAATCAGGCCGTGTTTACGCGCTAGTTCGGCGATTTCCAGTAGGATTTCTTTGCTGTACACCGCGCCGGTAGGGTTGTTGGGGTTGATGACGACGATGGCTTTGGTTTTCGGCGTAATTTTGGCTTCTATATCGGCCAGATTCGGGAACCAGTCGTTTTCTTCGTCACACAAATAATGACGTACATTGCCGCCGGCCAGTGTCGCGGCGGCGGTCCACAGTGGATAGTCAGGTGCAGGAATCAGGATTTCATCGCCGTCATTGAGCAATGCCTGCATGGACATGGTAATCAGCTCGGATACGCCGTTGCCGATGTAAACGTCGTTGACGGTAACGTCGAGCAAGCCTTTGGTTTGATAGTAATGAACGATGGCTTTGCGTGCGGAATAAAGGCCTTTGGAGTCGCAATAGCCCTGCGCGGTCGGCAGGTTGCGGATCACGTCAACCAAAATTTCATCAGGTGCTTCAAAGCCGAACGGGGCAGGGTTGCCAATATTGAGCTTGAGGATTTTGTTGCCTTCTTCTTCCAGTTGCAGGGCTTTTTTATGAACCGGGCCGCGGATGTCGTAGCAAACGTGATCCAGCTTGGACGATTTGGGAAATTTCTCCATGATGTGTGTTCCGTAAAATTGTTAACAATGGGGGTAAATGTACTCTTTTTGCGGGTAAATTAAAAGCGTTTCAGACGGCCAAAGCTTACTTATTGCGCGCTTCGGCACGGCGAACCGTCACGCTTTTGCCGCCTATGCCCCAGTTGTCCATATCGATTTCGTCAATGACGACGACGGTTGTCTCAGGATTTTTGTTGAGAACGCGTGAGAGTAATTCGGTTACGCCGCGGATTAATTCGGCTTTTTGCTCTGTGCTCGGGGCTTCGCTGCCGCCGGTTACTTTGATGTTGACGTAAGGCATGGCTGTTTCCTTTTAAAATAGCGTTCATATGTTATCTTATTTTTATCAGGCCGTCTGAAATTTAATTGCAGGATTTTTCATTGCTCATGACTGCTTTTACAAAGAATTAAGTTTTTTGGAATAGATTGTTTTTACAATGCGGTTTTATTTTGGATGGATATCGTCATGAACCGTTTTCTTCAGACTTTGATTGTGGCTGCACCGATGGTAATTGCCGCGCCTTATGTGGCGGCGGAAACTCATCCGGCGCAAAAGCAGATGCAGCAGAACATTGATACCGTGTTGAAAATTGCACGTAATACGTCTTTAACAGAAGCGCAACGTGTGAAACAGGTTGAGCAGTATGCCAACCGTTATTTGGATTATGAGCGTATTTCGGCTTTGGCTGTCGGCGCGCCATGGCGTGAATTTTCTGCCAAACAGAAAACCGATTTTATCCGTGCATTTAAAGACATGGTAATTGCGATGTACTCGCATTCTGCACTGATTGGTGCGGCGGATGCAAATGTGCGCCTGTTGCCGAAGATGACGGCAAACGGCAATAAGTTTGACGTTTTCTCGGAAATTCAGACCAAAAAAGGCACCAAGTATGAAGTGGCCTACCAGCTTTACCAAAGCGGCGGTGCGTATAAGATTTACAACATCCGTGTGGACGGTACCAGCTTGGTAACGGTATATCGCAACCAATTTGGCGAGCTGATTAAGAGCAAAGGCATTGACGGTACAATTGCGACTGTCGAAGCCAAGGGCTTGAAGAAACAGTAAGGCAGATTAAGAAAAAGGCCGTCTGAATATTCAGACGGCCTTTTTCTGTTACGGGCTGATTAAGCACGTTTGCGGAATTCACCGGTACGGGTATCGATTTCGACTTTGTCGCCGTTTTCGATGTAAGACATCACTTGGATTTCAGTGCCGCCGACCAGACGTGCGGTTTTCATCACTTTACCGGAGGTATCGCCTTTAACGGCAGGCTCGGTGTATTCAACTTCGCGAACGATGATGGTAGGCAATTCTACGGAGATTGGGTTGCCTTCGTAGAAAGTTACTTCGCATACGTCTTCCATGCCGTCAACGATGAATTTCAATGCGTCGCCGATGTTGTCGGCTTCGATTTCGTATTGGTTGAATTCTTCGTCCATGAAGACGTACATTGGGTCGGCAAAGTAGCTGTAAGTACAGTTTTTGCGGGCCAAGATTACGACGTCGAATTTGTCGTCGGCTTTGTAAATGGTTTCAGAAGCGGCACCAGTCAGCAGGTTTTTCAGTTTCATGCTGACTTTGGCGGAAGAGCGACCGCCTTTGATGTATTCGGTTTTTTGAACAACCATAGGGTCGTTGCCAACCATAAATACGTTGCCGGCGCGCAGTTCTTGTGCTGTTTTCATTGTAGTTTTCCAATCAAATCGGTTGTAATAAAACGCGCTATTTTAGCGTATTTTTTTGTGCTTTGAAATAAAGGCGGCAAGTTTTTCAACGGCACTTTTTTGGGCAAAAAGTCTGTCCCGCCATTTTGTCGTGCTTTGCAGCCATTCGTTTTGGTGTGCCGTCAGGGTTTGCCATGCCTGCAGGCGTTGGCTGTCGCTGAGTGCTTCTCCGTTGTTGAGTTCGTCGGAAAGGTGGCGGTGTGCCGTGGCGACAACATCCGGATAAACCTGATGCGCTTTGTCCCAAAACGCGTGCAGCTTGTCGAGATGGATATTTTCTTCTTGCGGGTAGATGTGCCAAAAGAAAGGTTTTCCGGCAAGCTGGGCGCGAACAAAGCTGTCTTCGCCGCGTATGACGGCGCCGTCGGCAAGGTTGAGCAGTTTATCGAAATCCTGTTGGGGGACAAAAGGGATTTTGATCAGGGTAATGTGTTCGCTCTGATACATATCGCCGTCTTCAAGCAGGGCATTTTGCGGCACTAGGCCGCTGTTTTTCAGGCTGGTGATGATTTGTGTGCCTGCCAGCAGCAGGGTTATGGGTTGGCCGGCCTGTTGCCACATGGTCAGCCATTTTGCCCAAATATCGCTTTGATAGCCGAAAAGCAGCCATTCGGGCGCATTTTTTGCGGGAAGTTTGAGTTGTCGGCGTAAGGCTTCCTTGTCAAAGCGGACAGATTCGGCATAATCGCGTTCGCGCAACAGGCCGCCGCTTTTTTCGCTAAAACCCATAAACCAAAAATATTTCTGTATGCCGCCGGCTTGGGGCGAGGGCATTAAGTGCAGCCTCTCGTTGCTGTCTTCCGCGCTGAGGTATTCCCAGTTAAGCCAAAGTGGTCGGTGTCGGCGGATGATGGTTTGAACGTTGTCGGGCAGTTCGCAGGCGAAGGTTTCGATGACGATATCGGGGGTAGGGGCTGTATCGGTATCTTCGGCATGGTCGGCTTGCCAAGCGTGAATGCCGATGCCTTGATGGATATTGGGAATCGAGGCTAAGTCAGGGCAGAGTGCCTGAAGGGATGGGAAGTCGTCTGTCCATAAATGCACTTGCCAGCCGAGTTCGCGTTGCAAAATACGCGCCAGCCGCCATGAAACGCCGATGTCGCCGAAGTTGTCGATGACGTTGCAGAAAATCCAGCAGGTATAAGGTGGGGTGGTGTTCATGGAAAAATATGCCTAAGGCCGTCTGAAAACATCAGAATGCGCCGAAATAGTGGAACAAATAAACAATCAGCAAAACAATCGGGATAAACATCAAAATGCTTTGCCGTTTCAATTCAGGCTCTTGTTTGAGGTGGTGTTTGATGACGTCAAAGAGGACGAATTTAAATAGGAACGTGGCTTCGCAGGCAAGGATGATGCCGTTGATGAGGTGTTGCGTTTTGTCTTCGGGCGGGTTGAGGGCAAACCACAAAAGGGTGGCAAGCGGAATCAGGCAGACAACGAGCCAGCGCAGGAGGATGGGTTTGGACATGGTGTGCGTGCAAGAAATAAAAAGGGCATTATACCCTGTCGTCTTTCAGACAAGTGCAAATCAGGCTATCATTCGTTTTATTTGAAGCGAACATTTATCCTTATGCAAACCCAAGCCATCATCCGCCATATTGTTCAATGGCTCAAAGATTACGCCGAGCAGGCGCGTGCCAAAGGTTTTGTCGTCGGCGTATCCGGCGGCATCGATTCTGCCGTGGTTTCCACCCTTGCCGCTCAAACCGGTTTGTCGGTTTTGTTGTTGGAAATACCGATTCGTCAGAAATCCGACCAAGTCAACCGCGCGCAAGAACACATGGGCCGTCTGAAACAGCGTTATCCCAATGTAAAAGCGCAAAGCGTCGATTTGACCCAAACTTTCGATACGTTTGCCGATACCGTTGACGTCAGCGAAACCGAATTTCCCAACAAACAGCTGGCACTTGCCAATGCACGCAGCCGCCTGCGCATGACGACGCTTTATTATTACGGCCAGCTGCATGGTTTGCTGGTGGCGGGGACGGGCAATAAAATTGAAGATTTCGGCGTCGGTTTCTTCACTAAATACGGCGACGGCGGCGTGGACATCAGCCCGATTGCCGATTTGACCAAAACTCAAGTGTACGCGTTGGCAGCCGAGCTGGACGTATCAGAAGACATTCAAAAAGCTGTACCGACGGACGGCCTTTGGGATACTGAGCGTACCGATGAAGAACAAATGGGCGCATCTTATCCCGAACTCGAATGGGCGATGAGCGTGTACGACAGCCACAAGCCTGAAGATTTTGAGGGCAGACAGCGCGAAGTTTTGGCAATCTATACCCGATTGCACAAAGCCATGCAGCACAAAGTCAATCCGATTCCGGTTTGCAAGATTCCGGAAGAATTATTTTAAGTTTGAACATCAAAATGCCGTCTGAAAACGCTGGATTAAGGTTTTCAGACGGCCTTTTATATTTTATTTCAATAAGAATTGGGAATATGCTTGAAAAACAGCATCATCAAATACCAAAACAGCGTAGCCGTCGCCGCGCCCAGCAATACCCACGCGCTGATTTTGGCGATTTCACGAATGGTGCGCTTTTGTTGGCGGCTGAACAAACGGTTCACAATCAATGCCGCTATGGCGCAAAAGAAAAAAAATCGCAAAAGCCTGCCTATCATTCCACATTCTCCCAAAAATATTGCCTTTAATCAGGGCAGGCCGTCTGAAGCCTCATGCACAAAACAAAAACGAAACGTTATAATACCCCTTTGCCGCTTCACTTGGAAATTACAAATGACAACAAATGCCTCAGTGGGCATTGTAACGCCCCAGAAAATCCCGTTTGACATACCGCTTGCTCTGGAAAACGGCAAAACCTTACCCCGTTTCGACCTGATGGTTGAGACTTACGGCACACTCAATGCCGACAAAAGCAACGCCGTCCTGATCTGCCACGCCCTGTCAGGCAATCATCACGTTGCTGGCAAGCACAGTGCGGAGGATAAATACGCCGGTTGGTGGGACAATATGGTCGGCCCTGGCAAACCCATCGATACCGAACGCTTTTTCATTGTCGGTTTGAACAACTTGGGCGGCTGCGACGGCAGTACCGGCCCTTTGTCCGAAAATCCTGAAACCGGCCACGAATATGGCGCGGATTTTCCGGTTGTAACCGTCAAAGACTGGGTGAAGTCCCAATCCATGCTTGCCGATTATCTCGGCATTCAAAAATGGGCGGCCATTGTTGGCGGCAGCTTGGGCGGTATGCAGGCATTGCAATGGACGATTTCTTTGCCTGAACGCGTTGCTCATGCGCTCGTCATCGCTTCTGCGCCTAAACTTTCCACGCAAAACATCGCGTTTAACGATGTTGCCCGTCAAGCTATTTTGACCGATCCCGATTTCCATGAAGGCAATTACCGCAGCCATCATACCGTTCCTTCACGCGGTTTGCGTATCGCGCGCATGATGGGGCACATCACCTATCTTGCCGAAGATGGCTTGGGTAAAAAATTCGGCCGCGATTTAAAATCAGACGGTTATCAATACGGCTATGGCGTTGAATTTGAAGTGGAATCTTATCTTCGCTATCAAGGCGACAAGTTTGTCGGTCGTTTTGATGCCAACACTTATCTGCTGATGACCAAGGCACTTGACTACTTCGACCCGGCTGCCGATTACGGTCACAACCTCACGCGCGCCGTGGAGAATGTGCAGGCCAAGTTTTTTGTGGCCAGCTTTAGCACCGACTGGCGCTTCTCGCCGCAACGTTCGCACGAATTGGTCAAGGCATTAATCGCCGCGCAAAAATCCGTGCAATACATTGAAGTCAAATCCAATCATGGCCACGATGCTTTCTTGATGGAAGATGAAGCCTATATCCGCGCGGTTACCGCTTATATGAACAACGTTTACAAGGACTGCCAAAAATGAATCTGCGCGACGATTTGCAACTCATTTACGATTGGATACCCGAAGGCAGCCGCGTACTCGATTTAGGCTGCGGCGACGGCGAACTGTTGGCCGCGTTGGTGGAACATAAAAATTGCACCGGCTACGGCGTTGAAATCGATACCGACAGCGTGATTGCCGCCATATCCCGCGGCGTAAACGTCATTCAAGCCGATTTGGAAGAAGGTTTGGTGGCTTTTGGTGATCAAAGTTTTGATGTGATTGTCTTGAGCCAAACCATTCAGGCGATGCAGAACACGGAAAAAATCCTGCGCTGCCTGATGCGTGTGGCCAAGCAGGCCATCGTCAGCTTCCCTAACTTCGGCTACTGGCGCAACCGCTTTCAACTCGCCATCGGCGGCCATATGCCGGTTTCCGAGCGCATGCCGTATCACTGGTACGATACGCCCAATATCCATTGGTGTACTCTCAAAGACTTCGATTTATTGTGTGCCAAAAATAAAATCCGCGTGCTGGAGCGTGCGGTAATGACCGGCAATAAACAGATTAAACATCTGCCGAATTTATTAGGCAGTCTGGCGTTTTATCGCGTAGGTTGATTGCGGTTATCAATAAAGGCCGTCTGAACAGGTAATCACGAAAGCATGGCTTTTGCGGATACCTGTTCAGACGGCCTTTTTTGTTAAAGCCGGTTTAAGCCTGTTTCAATTTTTCCAATAAGGCCAAACTGCCGGCATCGACCAGACGGTAGGTTTCGTCAAAGTCGCCTGTATACCACGGGTCGGGAACGTGGTTGTAACCTGAATCGGGGATAAGGTCGGTCAGTTTGAAGATTTTGCCGGGGTGGAAACCGAGCTGCTTTTCTGTTTCTCTGAGGTTGTTGTCGTCCATCACGATGATGTAGTCGAAATGTTCGGCATCGCTGGGTTTGATTTTGCTGCTGGTAAAGCCTGACGGGTCGATGCCGTGTTGCTTGAGTGCGCGGCGCGTGCCTTCGTGCATGTCTTCTCCGTCGTGCCAGCCTGATGTGCCTGCGCTGGCTGTAATGACGGCATTACCCATGCCTGCTTCGCGGGCGCGGTGGCGCAGGACGTATTCGGCCATGGGGGAGCGGCAGATGTTGCCGAGGCAGACGAAAAGGATTTTGTGGGTTTTCATATGCGTGAAAATGAGCGGTAAGGTTTGAAAATAAATGCAACACGCTAAACCGTTTTCAGACGGCCTTGGCGTGTTGCATTTTCAATTTAGTTTACATTGCTGAAGAAAGGATTATGGCCTTCCAGTTTCAAAGCTTGGGCATAAGTAGGGATGTTCTCGTTTTCGCCCAATGGGTTGTGCAGCAGGTAGAGGTGCTCGATTCGGCATTCGGCCATCAGGTCGAGGAAGTTTTGCTGAACGATGGCGATATTGTCGGTTGAGGCCAGCTCCCATGTGAAGGTCTGCGGAACGATTTCAAACGCGCTGTCTGTCGCGTTGAAGCTGAACTGGAGCTTGCCGCCCGCTTTTGCTGCGGCAACAACGCCGACACGCGGGCTTTGCATACGGATGGCGCGGATAGCGTTGGTAGCAAAAACGTCCATGGCCATGCGTTGGCGGGTGTGGCTGCCGTCGGTAAGCGCGTCAAGCGGCGTATTGGGCGAGAGCGGGTTGGTAAAGAGAGTAACGCCGTCAAGGGCGAGATGCTCTTGCCAAACCTGCATCAATGGCAGGCCTGCCTGTTGCAGGTTGAGGCCCAAGGCCGTCTGAATGTCTTTATTGCCGTAGCCCAGCGCGTAAACAACATGGACGGATTGACCTTCGGGCAGCGTCAATGGTTTGTATTCGAATTTTTGCAGGAATGCGCCTGCCGCTTCATCGTTTTGTTTGGCTTGGAACCACTCGCCCGGGGTAACGCTGCTCAAGTCGGTAGATTGGACGAGGTAAGGCAGCCATTGCGTGTTTTGCGTGAGGGCGCGCAGGTTAGGGTAGTTTTGCAGGCAGGCGAAGAGGGCTTCGGTAGGCAGCGTGAGCGGCAGGGTTTGTTCTTTTTTGCAACCGGCGACCAAAACGACAGGCAGGGCAAACCATTGGGCTTCGTTATCGTTTTCCGCCTTCAGGACTTCGCCCACGCTTTGAATCAGGCTGGTGTAAGTGCCGACATCGGGCGCCATGGTCATCGCCAATGAAAGGTTGATGTAATGGTTTTGGCTGAGCATGGTGCGGATTTCGGTTTGCAGTTGGCCGGCCGAAAGTTTGCGTGATGCGGAGGAGGAGTTGTGCGCCAGCTGATAGGCATTGAGCAGAAGGTAGTTTTTGATAGGGCTCTGCGGATAAGGGCGGGTATCTGGAAGAACAAAGGTTTTCATGACGGTTTGAAGTGTTGTGTTGTAAGTGTGGCGATTATAGCAATTTAGTCAGTCGGTGTGCTTGTTAATCAATTAAATTCAACTGGCGATAGGGGATACGCTTCATTTTTGCACGGTTTAAGTATCGGCATTTTCTAAGTTGAGGAGGGTAAATACCCGATGTGTTATAATCCATGACCAAACATAATTCAGAAAGGAACAAAATCATGCGCTTGCTTCATACTATGCTGCGTGTCGGCAATCTCGAACGTTCTTTGGATTTCTATCAAAACGTATTGAACATGCAACTGCTGCGCCGCCGTGATTATCCTGAAGGCCGTTTTACTTTGGCTTTTGTCGGTTATGGCGATGAGGCGGACCATACTGTTTTGGAACTGACCCACAACTGGGATACCGAATCTTACGATTTAGGCGATGCTTACGGCCATATCGCGATTGAAGTCGATGATGCTTACGCCGCGTGCGAACGTGTCAAAGAAATGGGCGGTAAAGTGGTACGCGAAGCCGGCCCGATGAAACACGGTACGACTGTGATTGCATTTGTCGAAGATCCGGACGGCTACAAAATTGAATTTATTCAAAAGAAAAGCGGTAGCGATTCGGTGCAATATTCATCTTAATCAGTGGATCATATTTTACCTCAAGTTGAATTTAAACGGATTCCTGGCTTTGATAAATTACCAAAACATGTTTAGAACGAATTAATGAATCATCCTAAGAATTTGCAACCTTTACCAAAATACTTAAATTCTTCAAAAGGATCTAAAATAGAAACTGGTACTTCTGGTTGGGCGCACTATGTTAAGGAAGGGAAAGATATTTCGCCTAACTACAGAAAATTCCTTGCTCGAAGACAAGAAATGATGCGAGATTTAGTTAATAAGAAAATTAAGGAAATAAGCAAAGGGAAATAGATATGAAGTTTTTCAATAAAGATGATTTAGAAAAACATTTTACTTATGTTTTTTATAGTTTTAAAAATATTGAACATGATAAATTAAACATAGACGATATTACTCGAGAGTATGATGGGCTTAATTTTTTAAATTCAGGAGAGGTTAATAGTAAATTAATATCCTCTTTTAAAAATATCATGCCAATGACATGTAAATATTTAACTAAAGGGAAATTCTTTTATGCAATAGAAAAATCAGAAATTCCAGTTATGGATGATATTACACAATTTGGCATCATTATTAATGATGTGGTGTACTATATTAAATATAACCCATATCATGATAGAGGTTTAGAGGAAGTAGCCTTTATTCCTCAGGAAATCCTTGATTCATGGCTATACCTTAGTAGTAGATGGTGTAGTGCAGAAAGTATTGTTCCTAATATTTATAAGAGCAATCTTCCGTCACTTCTCTTGATGCCTCTTCATTCAATTATAGAAGGTTTTGAAGATAGCCATGGCGTTGCTCTTCCTGAATATACTGAATTTTTAGAGCAGAAATTTCATCATGCTTTTAGACAAAGCTATGACGATGATAAATTCAATGATAGCGAAAAATATTTTGAATTAAGATGTTTACTAGATACCCGTTCCAATGACGATTGGAGTAAAACAGGATATCAATTATTTGTGTCTTCACATAATGATGAGCGTAATGTTTATGTGATACCAAGAGCGGATGTGATGGGTATTAAAAAGTTAACGAATCCAGCAGAGGTAATAGATCGTTATGCCGCTCATTTATTCTCACGTGCTGAGGGCGAATTTGACTTTATGCAATATGCAGAAGATTTTTAGTTATTTGTAGCTAAACTGATTGAAAGTGCGGTTAAAAATTATCCCGTTTTTAACCGCACTTTATTTTCAGCAGACATAAGATAATGGAAAAGGCCGTCTGAACATTCAGACGGCCTTTTTTGATCAGCCCAACTGTTTTTGCTTTTCTCTCAACAGGGCGTGTACGTGAAGCGCGGTCGCGTAGCGGTCTTCTCCCGCTTCAATCGGATCGAGGAAATGCAGCTCGACCGTACTGGAAGGCTGGCTGATGACCATGCAGATGGATTGCCAGAGGCTGATGTCGCCGTAGTAGGCAGTGTGCGGATTGGGGCTGCTGCCGTCCGAATTCGGGTAGCGGCAGAGTGCCGGAATAATCGGTACGCCTGCATCATAGGCCGTCTGAAAAAAGCTGGGTTTGAACGGCAGGATTTCACGGCCTTCGGTACTGGTGCCTTCGGGGAAAATGGTGACGGTATCGCCGTTTTTCAGTGCTTCGGTCACGCCTGCAATTTTGGCGGTGTTACCTTTGATGCCGCGGTTGCGCGAGACGTAAACTGTTTGCGCCTGTGTGGCGAGATAACCGACCACCGGCCATTTGGCCACATCGTCTTTAGCTACAAAACGGCCGGGAAATGCGCCGTTGACCGCCATGATGTCCAACCATGAAATATGGTTGCTGATAATTAGCTGACCACGATCTTCTTGCGGTGGCGTGCCGAAAGTTTGCAGTTTCATGCCGCAGGAAGCAAGCACGCGCAGCGACCATAATTGGATTGCGCGCAGTTTGCGTTTGCTGCTGTAAAAGGGAAACAGAAAAAACATTTCGGCCATGCCGTACAAAAGGCAGCCGGCAATACAGAGAAGACGGAAGATAAAACGGATTTTGGCGGTCATTGTGTGTGTTTTTTTTTATAAAGATTAGGCAGGCCGTCTGAAGTTTCAGACGGCCTTTTATTATGAATCGGTTTTAGGGGCAAAACGCTGCAAGTAGCGGTCGGAAAGGTGGCTGATGTCCATCATGATCAGCACATCCGCGCAGTTGAATGCTTCATCGACGCAAGGCTCGCCGCAGAACCACGCGCCTGCTTTGAGATAGCCTTTGATCAGTGCGGGTACAGGCGGATTTTCAGACGGCGTGATGCTGTCCCATTTGAGCGGGTTGAGCGGTTTGACGCGCCATTGTTCCGGAGCGAGGTATTTGTCTTTCAAAGCATGATACAGGCCCGCCGCATCGTTGCCGCCGTCGCGCATTTCGATACTGCCACAACCAATCATAAAGCGCAGGTTTTCGTCTTTCATGAATTTGACCAAACCGGTCCACAACAGCATAACCAAGCCGCCGTTGCGGTAGTCCGGATGGGTACAGGCGCGGCCGAGTTCGACGGTTTGCGGTAGAATGTTTTTCAAAGGCTCAAGATCAAATTCATGCTCGCTATACCAGCCGCCAACTTTTTTTGCGGTTTCTTCGGTAATCAGGCGGTAGCAGCCGATTACCTCGCCGGTTGCATCGTCGAAGGCAAGCAGGTGGTGGCAATGTTCATCATAAGGATCGACATCGCGGCCGTCATCGCTTTCGATTTCCGCACCCAATTCTTGGGCAAAAACCTGATAGCGCAATCTTTGGGCGGCTTCGATTTCAGCTTGGGTTTCTGCAAGGCGTACGCTCAGGCCGATTTTGGGGCCCGTTTGATTGAAACGGCTGGGGGACATGATGTTTCCTGTTTGAAGAAAATGGCTGATTATAGCGGATATACGGACAGATTTATATTGATTTGCTTTG
Source organism: Neisseria sp. P0016.S008 (assembly GCF_051957775.1). NCBI lineage: Bacteria > Pseudomonadati > Pseudomonadota > Betaproteobacteria > Neisseriales > Neisseriaceae > Neisseria > Neisseria sp. P0016.S008. The sequence continues at coordinate 264,906 of NZ_JBQCWB010000002.1, read as the reverse complement.
CGGTAGGGCAAATTATGTCGGGTTGTTGGAAAAAGGCTTCAGGCCGTCTGAATTTGGCATGAGAAGCGGTAGAAGCGTAAAATCAACGTTTTTGCCGCTTTTTTATTATGGAAACCTCTTTCCTGCTTGCCGGAAAAATTACCGAGCTGACGCTGATTGTTTTGATGGGCGTGGCCTTGGTGAAGGCAGGGCTGTTGAAATCGGAAAACAGCTACACGCTCTCCGTTATCGCGCTTTACCTGATCAGCCCATCCGTCATGATTCACGCCTTTCAGATGGACAATACGCCGCAGATTATCGAAGGGCTGAAGCTTTCCGTCATGCTGGCGGTGTTTTTCCATGTGGTGTTGATTGTTTTGGGCAGGTTGTTTAAACACTTGTTCAAACTCGATGCGCTCGAACACGCGGCGACGGTGTACAGTAATTCGGGCAACCTGATTATCCCTTTGGTGATGTCGGTCTTTGGTGCGGAATGGGTGATTTACACCAGCGGTTTTATTATGGTGCAGACGTTTTTGTTTTGGACGCATCTGCGCCTGTTGATTTGCGGCCGCGGCAATGTGGCTTGGAAAACCATTTTTACCAATATCAACATTTTATCCATGCTGGTCGGGCTGCTGATGTTTACCTTTCAAATCAAGCTGCCGCATATTGTCGATAATACTTTGGCAACGGTGGGCGGCATGATTGGCCCAGTTGCCATGTTGGTAGCGGGCATGCTTTTGGCTTCTTTGCCGCTGCGCTCGATTATGTGGACGCCGAGGCTTTATCTTGTTGCTTTTTTAAGGCTGATTTTGATTCCAGTATTATTGCTTTTTGCCGTTAAAGTTTGTGGTTTTGCCCATCAGGATGCGCATGCGGATACGGTTGTTTTAATCAGCTTTTTGGCAACGACTTCGCCTGCCGCAGCGACAGTTACCCAAATGGCGGTTGTTTACGGTAAAAATGCCCAAAAAGCCAGCGCGATTTATGGGCTGACGACCTTGCTTTGTGTGGTAACCATGCCGGTGATGATTGCGTTATATCGTTGGATTATTTAAGAAAAGGGCAGGCCGTCTGAAACGTTGGCATTATGTTTCAGACGGCCTGTTTGTTATTTTAAATTTGAAAATAACTTTTATTATCAATTAATTAAACAATTAAAAAACTATACAAAGCTGATTGCTGCGTGTATCCTTACGCCTAACATTCATTCAATATAAATCTTTAAAGGAACACAGCCATGACCGACTTTACCCTTTGGGAAACCGCGCCTTTCAATTCTACGATTGACCATATCCTGCAACGTTATCACAACGTTCACCGCGCCCAGTTTGAAGAGTTGGTACCGCTGGCGCAAAAAGTGGCGCAGGTTCATGCCGATACTTTCCCTGCCGAAGTGGCCGATTTGTTGGCATATATGCAAAACGAGCTGTTGATGCACATGATGAAAGAGGAGCGCATGTTGTTCCCGATGATTAATCAAGGCGTGGGCCGTGGTGCGGCAATGCCCATCAGCGTGATGATGCACGAACATGAAGAACATGACCAAGCCATCGCGCGTCTGGAAGAGTTAACCAACAATTTTGAGCTTCCCGAAGGCGCTTGCGGCAGCTGGACTCGTTTGTACACATTGGCCAAAGAGATGGTGGACGATTTGAAAGACCATATCCACTTAGAAAATGAAATTTTCTTCCCCCGCGTTTTGGCTTCTTAAAATTTGCGGTTAATCAAGGCCGTCTGAATGTTCAGACGGCCTGTTCTTTAATCCCTTGCTAAGTTAGTACAATAGTTCTAAAATTTTAATAAAGAAGAAACAAAATTAGGCAGTAAAGGCACACATCCGTTCTTTTGTTTACTTAAGAAGGAGTTTATGAATGAAACATTCTAAAGTTTTACTATCGGGTATTCTGTTTGCCGCTGTGACTGCGTGCGCCCAAACGACGGGCGGTGACTGGAGCGCTCTGCAGGATGCGAAAACAGGCGTGCAGTCGCGGCCTTATTATGAATTTGGCAGTGTACTGCAGAAGATTTCTTTTAAGAAAACCGGTAATCCGGAAAATGGTCTGAAAAAGCCTGTCTTGACGGTGTATCGTCAGGGCAAGCTGTTGGGCGAAGCATATAATTTGGAAGCCTATCATGGCACCCCCTTGTTGCCAACCCTGTTTTTGGTAAACGGCAAGTCATTAAATATCAATGACGGCAACGATAGAAAACTGTTGGCTTCTGCGAAGAGAATCGATTTTTACGATTTCGGGCGTAGCCGGATCGGCCATGCAGTCTTTACCGCGCCTAACGGCATCTGTCAGGATATGAAACACGGCAAAGGCGTTTCCTATAAGCTGGTTACCAACTATATTGATTTTCCGGATTATCCTTCTCCTGAAAATATCTTGATTATTACTGCGCAAGGCAAATATGAGCAAGACGGTTTCATATTAGATTCTACCGAGTCAAGGGTGACCAGTGCCAATAAAGAATTTGCCAGAAAATATGGCGAAGCCCTGAAATCTAAGAATGGCCCTGAGACCAGACAGGTAAACATGGCTAATGCAGCCAGTGCGGAAAAAGGCAGACTGTTGGCTGATTATGTATGTAGGTGATGAGATCAAAGGCCGTCTGAAATTCAGACGGCCTTTTTTTAATCATGAATGCATCTCTTGTTCAAACGACAGCAGAATGTGTTTCACTTCATCCGCTTCTTTGACGGCGCGGATGCGGTCAAACAATACCTGCGCCTGTTCAAACTCTTTTTTCATCATGCCCAGCCACTGTTTCAAACGGGCAACCGGATATTTGTTGTTGGCTTCTTTGGCAAGGCACAAGTCGAAGAATTGGACTATCCATGAAGAGACTTCGGCAAAGTCGGTATCTTTGACTGTTTCGCCGTTTTCATATTGCTTGATCTGCCGCGCTAAGTCAGGACGGATAACGGCGCCGCGCCCGAGCATCACGCTGTCGCAGCCGCTGATGGTTTTAATATCGAGATAGTCTTGAAGGCTGAACACATCGCCGTTGGCGGTAACGGGAATACTGACTGCATCGCGGATTTTGCGAACCCATTCCCAATGTGCCGGCGGTTCGTAGCCTTCGACTTTGGTGCGCGCATGGACGGTTAACGCGCATACGCCGCCGTTTTCAATCGCGGAAGCGCATTCCAATGCCAGATTTTTGTCTTCATAACCGAGTCGCATCTTTGCCGTCAGCGGAATGTGTTGCGGCAGGCGTTGGCGCAGGGTGTGGACGATGTGGTAAATCAAGTCCGGCTCTTTGAGCAAGACCGCACCGCCTTTGTGTTTATTGACCGTCGGCGCGGGGCAGCCGAAGTTGAGGTCGATTTTGTCCGCACCGAAACGCACGGCTTCCAAAGCATTGACGGCCATGTTTTTCGCATCGCTGCCCAAAAGCTGGACAGTACAGGGCGTGCCGGCCGGCGTGCGGTTGGCATGGGCGATTTCGGGAACATATTTAAGCCAAGTGGCGCGTGAGTGAACCGTGTGCGTAATGCGGATAAATTCGCTGACGCATTCGTCAAATCCGCCAATACGCGTCAACAGGTCGCGCATCACATCGTCCACCAGCCCCTGCATGGGGGCAAGAATAAGCTGCATGAGTCAGGTCGTCTGAAAAAAGGAGGACATATTGTAGCGGTATATCGGTTAAAATACAGCTTCCTTTTTCAGACGGCCTTTTTTATGATGCACACAATTCCGGCAACCGCCGCCATGTTGGTAAAAAATTCAGAACGTTATCTTTCAGAAGTTTTGAGTGCGTTGAAAGACTTTGACGAAGTCCTGTTGTTGGACAACGGCTCGACCGACCGTACTTTTGAAATTGCCAAGGGCTTTTCCAATGTCAGCTATTACAAGCATGACTTTATCGGATTTGGCCCGATGAAAAATCTTGCGGCCAGACTGGCGCAAAATGATTGGATTTTCAGCATAGACAGCGATGAAGTGGCGGATGAGACTTTAATCGAATCGATTCGTACGGCCGTTTTGGAAAATGAGAAGGAACATATTTTTTCGCTTTCCCGTCTGAACCATTACCACGGCAGACTGGTTAAAGGCTGCGGTTGGTATCCGGATATTATTCCGCGCCTTTATCATCGAAGATTTACCCGTTTTTCCGACCGTCAGGTGCATGAGTCTTTAGTGTTGCCTCAGGAAGCCAAAGTCAGACAACTTGATGGCCGTCTGAAACATTATTCTTTTGAAAACGCCGAAGGGCTGATTCAGAAAATGCAGCAGTACAGCTCGCTGTATGCGGAAGAAAACCGCTTCAAGAAAGACAGTTCGCCGTTTAAGGCTTTGCTGCATGGCGGCGTATCGTTTATGAAAAATTACCTGCTCAAGCGCGGTTTTGCCTATGGGGCGGACGGGCTGACGATTTCGGTGTCCAATGCACAAGGTTCGTATTACAAATATGTCAAACTCTACGAGCGCAACCGCACGATAACCGTCTCCCTCATCATCACCACTTACAACCGCCCCGATGCTTTGGAGCTGGTGTTGAAATCGGCTTTATCGCAAACCCGTCTGCCGGATGAGATTATTGTTGCGGATGACGGCTCAAGGCAGGGAACCGCCGAAGTGGTTGATTTTATCCGCCGCAGGACAAGCATTCCTGTTAAGCATTCATGGCAGCCGGATAGGGGTTTTCGTGCCGCCGAATCGCGCAACCGTGCGCTGGCGCAGGCGAAAAGCGATTATATTGTGTTGATTGACGGCGATATGGTTTTGGATCCGTCTTTTATCGCCGATCATTTGAAGATTGCCCGCAAAGGCCGTCTGATACAGGGTTCCCGCGTGATTTTGACCGAAGAAAAAACGCAGGATATTTTAGACGAAGGCGATTTACCTGCCTTGTCTATGTTCAGCTCGGGAATAGAAAAACGGCTTTCCGCTCTGCGCTGCCGTTGTTTAGCCAAATTGGCAGGCCGAAAAGGCAACCGCAAACACAAAGGCATCAAAACCTGCAATATGGGCTTTTTCCGCAGCGATGCGCTTGCCGTCAATGGGTTTGACAATAGCTTTGTCGGTTGGGGCAGGGAAGACAGCGAATTTGTCGCCCGTTGCTATCATAACGGTATGAAACGCCATAATTTGAAATTTGCCGGCATTGCGTATCATCTCTGGCACAATGAGGCAGAACGCGATTCCTTGCCGCAAAACGATGCCTTGTTGGAGGCAACTTTGTCGGAACGCAAAATCCGCTGTGTTCATGGCGTATCGGATTTTATAAAAGATGAAGAAGTAGCCGGAAAATAGCCTTATCATCTTTTTAAGTCATAGAGGCCGTCTGAAAATTTTCAGACGGCCTTTTTTGTATTTTTAAAAGCTTAGCAGTTAAATGAGAATATTATTTATTTGATATAAATCAGTATGTATAGTTCGGTAAAGTATGGTTAGGAAAGAGGGTTTGCTCTATAATTCGAACGTTTGTAATTTTATTTCGGTCAAGGCCGGATTTTGGGAGTTGTGATGTCAACTATGTTTTTTATCCAGTTTGCCGTTGTGCTGCTGTGTATCCTGATTGGTGCGCAGGTTGGCGGTATTGGTTTGGGCGTGCTCGGCGGTATCGGCTTGGCCGTATTGTCTTTTGGTTTCCATCTTCAGCCGACCAGCCCTCCGATTGATGTGATGCTGATGATTATGGCGGTAGTATCTGCCGCCGCGGCCATGCAGGCTAGCGGTGGTTTGGACTATATGATTAAGATTGCCACGCGCGTGTTGCACCGCAACCCGAAATACATCACCTTTATCGCGCCGGCGGTAACGTACACCTTCACCGTGTTGGCAGGTACGGGCCATGTGGCTTACTCGGTCTTACCCGTGATTGCCGAAGTCAGCCGCCGCAATGGCATCCGTCCTTCCCGTCCTTTGACAATGGCGGTTATCGCTTCCCAATTTGCGATTGTCGCCAGCCCGATTGCCGCCGCCGTTGTTGCCTGCGTCTCCATGCTTGAGCCGCAACACATCACGATGGCGGATGTGTTGAAAGTGACCGTTCCGTCCACGATTTTGGGTATCGGTTTGGCTTGCGTGTTCGTAAACAAACTGGGCAAAGAATTGAAAGACGATCCGCATTATCAGGCTTTGTTGAAAGACCCGAACTATGTGAAAGAATACATCGATGTGGAGGAGCAAAAAACCGATGTCGCCATTTCGCCGAAAGCCAAATTGTCGGTCGGTATTTTCTTGACTGCGGCATTGCTGGTGGTTGTGATGGGTGCGCTGCCTGAGCTGCGTCCTGCTTTCGAACACGATGGCGCGATCAAGCCTATGGGTATGGCGCATACGATTGAAATCGTGATGTTGTCTGCTTCTGCACTGATTATTTTGGCGTGTAAACCCAATGGCGATGCGATTACCCGAGGCTCGGTATTCCACGCCGGTATGCGTGCCGTGATTGCAGTGTTTGGCGTGGCTTGGTTGGGCGATACTTTGATGAACGGCCACTTGGCAGAAGTGGAATCGACCGTCAGCCATTTGGTCGAATCTGCACCATGGACTTTTGCCTTTGCCCTGTTTGTCTTGTCGGTATTGGTCAACAGCCAAGGCGCGACAGTGGCAACGCTGTTCCCAATCGCCATCAAACTGGGTATTCCTGCGCCCATCATTATCGGCACATTTGTTGCGGTAAACGGCTATTTCTTCATTCCGAACTACGGTCCGATTATTGCCGCTATCGACTTCGATACAACCGGCTCGACCAAAATCGGCAAATTTATCTTCAACCACAGCTTCATGATTCCGGGCCTGTTGAGCATGGCATTCAGCTTAGCCATCGGTTTGTTGTTGGTTCAGGTGTATTATTGATAGGCTGAAAAAATAAGGCCGTCTGAAATTAAATTTCAGACGGCCTTTTTGATATTGTTATTCGTGAGCTTAATTGCAGTATTTATTAACGTCGTTTTGGTATTGTTTAATTAGGCTGTCGCGATTGGCCAAGCGTGCGCTTTCGGCGACTTGGCGGTTGATTTTGGCGATTTTGCAGTTTTCCAGCTTGTTTTGGCGGTTTTGCTCTTCGATTTTTTTATTGCGCTCTTCGATTTGTTTGTTTTGTTCTGCAACCTGTTCGTTGGGCTGCTCGGCAACCGGCTCAGATGCCGCAACGGCAGGCGCAACGGCAGGTTTGACGTTGTGCGTGCGGATGTTGACCACACCGGAACGCTTCGGTTGCAGACGGTTTGGCGTATCGGAATAGCTGTTGCCCGATGTGCTTTTCCAAGTGTAAACCTCGGCCGCGCCGGTCAGAGCGGCGGAAGAGAGAAGGGCTGCTGTCAGACAGGTTTTGAGTACGGAAGATTTCATGGGTTTCCCTTATGTAAATGATGTTCTCATCCAATCTATTTTACTTGAAACTGCAATGCGTTGGCATATTTTTGTACCGCAGATCAAATCATGTAAAAAAATAACGTTAAAACGTGTATTGCCAATGTTAGCATCAAGCCGGTGTGATATAATGCCGTGCATCTTGCACAAACTGAAAGACCGAGCATCATGCGTATTGTAGAAAAAGCCTATACTTTCGACGACGTTTTGTTGGTTCCAGCGCACTCAAACGTGCTGCCTCGAGATGTCAAACTTCAAACCAAACTCACCCGCGATATCACGCTCAACCTCCCTCTACTTTCTGCTGCAATGGATACCGTTACCGAAGCGCGTCTGGCCATTTCTATGGCTCAAGAAGGCGGCATCGGCATTATCCATAAAAACATGACGCCGGAGTTGCAAGCGCGTGCTGTTTCCAAAGTGAAGCGCCATGAGAGCGGCGTGGTGAAAGATCCCGTTACCGTTGCGCCGACCGCATTGATCCGCGAAGTCTTGGAAATGCGCGCACAACGCAAACACAAAATGTCCGGTCTGCCTGTTGTTGAAAACGGCAAAGTGGTCGGTATCGTGACCAACCGCGACCTGCGTTTTGAAAACCGTGTCGATCTGCCGGTTTCTGCCATCATGACCCCCCGCGATCGTTTGGTTACCGTTCCTGAAGGTACCAGCATCGATGAAGCCCGCGAAATCATGCATGCGCACAAAGTTGAGCGTGTTTTGGTATTGAACGACCAAGATGAACTCAAAGGTCTGATTACAGTTAAAGATATTCTGAAAACAACCGAATTCCCTAATGCCAACAAAGATGCCGAAGGCCGCCTGCGCGTCGGTGCCGCGGTAGGTACCGGCGGCGATACCGAAGAGCGCGTCAAAGCATTGGTGGAAGCCGGTGTGGACGTGATTGTGGTCGATACTGCCCACGGCCATAGCCAAGGCGTTATCGATCGCGTGCGCTGGGTCAAAGAAACTTATCCGCACATCCAAGTCATCGGCGGCAACATCGCGACTGCCAAAGCCGCCTTGGATTTGGTCGCTGCAGGTGCGGATGCCGTTAAAGTCGGTATCGGCCCGGGCTCGATTTGTACGACCCGTATCGTGGCCGGCGTGGGCGTGCCTCAACTGACTGCGATTCACAATGTTTCCGAAGCCTTGAAAGGTACCGGCGTTCCCCTGATTGCCGACGGCGGTATCCGCTTCTCCGGCGATATTGCCAAAGCTCTGGCAGCAGGTGCATACAGCGTCATGCTCGGCGGTATGTTTGCCGGTACGGAAGAAGCACCGGGCGAAATCGAACTCTACCAAGGCCGCTCTTACAAGTCTTACCGCGGCATGGGTTCGTTGGGTGCGATGAGCCAAGGTTCTGCCGACCGCTATTTCCAAGACAAAACCGACAGCACAGACAAATATGTTCCTGAAGGCATCGAAGGCCGCGTGCCTTACAAAGGCCCGATTGTGAACATCATCCACCAGCTGACCGGCGGTCTGCGCTCCAGCATGGGTTACTTGGGTTGCGCCAATATTGCTGAAATGCACGAGAAAGCAGAATTTGTGGAAATCACTTCTGCCGGTATGAGCGAATCTCACGTTCACGACGTACAAATCACTAAAGAAGCACCTAACTACCATCGTTAAACCAGTATAAAAAGGTCGTCTGAAAATATTTCAGACGGCCTTTCTGTTTTTATAAGGTTTTAAAAATGAAGCAAATATTGCTTGCAGCTGTTTGGTCTGATGTTTCAGGTTGGGTATTTGCAGAACTTGCCGAATAAATTGGGAAGACAAACGTTTCATGCGCTGAAATGACATGTATCAACCAGTACGTTTTGAGCTGAGCGATTAAACCGAGTTTCAGACGGCCTTTTAAAAATCGTATTACAATAAGCCAAAATTAAAAACACATTCCATTATGTCCAAAAAAATCCTGATTATTACCCCAAGCTGGATTGGCGACTGCGTCATGACCCAACCGCTTTATCGCCGTTTGCATGAGCTGCATCCCGGCTGCACCATTGATGCTTTTGCACCCAAATGGTCGATGGCCGTATTTGAGCGTATGCCTGAAATCAACCGTGTGATGGAAAATCCGTTTGGACATGGTGCGTTGGAATTGAAAAAACGCTGGCGTATCGGGCGTGAATTGGGAAAAGAAGGCTATGATCAAGTGATTGTTTTGCCCGGTTCGCTCAAATCCGCCATTATTGCCTTGGCTACGGGCATTAAGCAGCGTACGGGCTACGTCGGCGAGTCGCGCTATTTTTTACTGAACGATATCCGCAAGTTGGATAAGGCAGCATTGCCTCTGATGGTTGACCGCTATACTGCGCTGGCGCATCCGACCCAAGCGGATTTTAACGGGCATTCAGATAATCCCTGTTTCACGATTGATCCCGAAAGCCGTCAAGCCGCTTTGGCAAAACATGGTTTGACGACGGATAAACCGATTTTGGCATTTTGTCCCGGTGCGGAATATGGCCCGGCCAAGCGTTGGCCTGCGCGTCATTTTGCCGAACTCGGCCGCCGATATTTGGCCGAGGGTTGGCAGGTTTGGCTGTTTGGTTCGCAAAAAGATTTTGATATTGCAGATGAAATCAACCGACTTTCAGACGGCCTGTGTACCAATCTTTGCGGCAAAACCAATCTTCCGGAGGCGATTGATCTGTTGTCTTGCGCCGATACGGTCGTGTGCAACGACAGCGGTCTGATGCACCTTGCGGCCGCGCTTGATCGGAAATTGGTTGCGGTTTACGGCTCATCCAGCCCTGACCATACGCCGCCTCTAAGCCAAAAGGCAAAAATCGTCAGCTTGAATTTGGATTGCTCGCCTTGTTTCAAACGCGAATGTCCGTTGGGGCATACGGATTGTTTGAACAAACTGACGCCGGATATTGTGCAAAAAGCGGCGGAAGAGCTGGCTCGTTCTTAGATGGAAAGCAGCAAAGGGCGGATTTGAATCTGCCCTTTTAATTTTTATTACTTCGATTTATTAACAAAAGGCCGTCTGAAAATCATATTTCAGACGGCCTTTTTTTGTCAGTTGGAATCAATACATCTGATTATTTTTGATGCAGATTATAAACGTATTCCACTTCTTCGCGGCTGCCCATGAATACGGCAACACGTTGGTGCAGGCCAGTAGGTTGGATGTCGAGCATGGCTTCGATGGCGTTGTTTGATGCGCCGCCGGCCTGTTCCATAAGCAGGCTCATCGGGTTGGCTTCGTACATCAGGCGCAGTTTGCCCGGTTTGGATGGATCGCGTTTGTCTTGCGGATACATGAATACGCCGCCGCGCATCAGGATGCGATGGATTTCGGCAACCATGCTGGCTACCCAGCGCATATTGTAGTTTTTGCCGCGTACGCCGGTTTCGCCTGCCAGCAATTCGTCAATGTATTGTTGAACAGGGGCAAACCAGTGTCTTTGGTTGGACATATTGATGGCGAATTCTTTAGTGGATTCAGGAACGCGCGGATTTTCTTTGGTCAACAGGAATTGGTTGGCATCGTCCAGAGTGAAGACAAATACGCCGTGACCGACAGTCAGTACCAGTTGGGTTTGCGGACCGTATAAAACATAACCTGCAGCCACTTGGTCGCGGCCTTTTTGTAGGAAGGACTCGGTAGTCAATGCGCCTTCAGGTTTTGCCAAAATGGAGAAAATGGTGCCGACGGAGATGTTGACGTCGATATTGGAAGAGCCGTCCAGCGGATCAAACAATACCAAATAGTCGCCGTTTTCGTGTGTGGCGACATAGGTGTCTTCTTCTTCGCTGGCAAGGCCTGCGATGTTAGCATTGGCTTTTAAAACATCAATCATGATGTTGTTGGCGATGACGTCAAGTTTCTTTTGGTCTTCGCCTTGGATGTTGCCGGTACCTGCCATGCCCAAAACGCCGGAAAGCGCGCCGAGGCGGACTTTGGCGTTGATGTCCAAACAGGCGGCGACCACGGATTCCAATACGCTCGCCAGCTCTTGCGGCAGTTTGTGTTCGGGTAGGTGTTGGGCTAAGAATTGGTTCAATGTATTCATGGTTTCACTCTTTTTCTAAGTTTGAATCGAATATTTTTCAATTTCAGGCCGTCTGAAAACGGCGTGTTCATTTGGTTTTGCTGTCGGCCATGCCTAAAACTTCTTTAGTGCAGGCGATGCTGGTGTCTTTGATGCGTTTTTTCAGCTCGTCGCTCATGGAGTCGCTACCGCCCAAAAGCGATGTCGCTTCTTCAGGATTGATTTGGTCGACTGTTTTTTCGCCGATGCAGCGGCAGATTTTTTCAGTGGTCGCGGAATCAAACGGGCTTTTTCCTGCGGCTTTTTCTACGCAGGCTTCGGTTGCCGAGCGGACAAATTCGGTGCGGAAACTTTGGGTAAATTCTTCTTTAAATTCGTTTTTTACTGATTCGCTGCACGCGCAAAGCAGGAGCGTGCAGGCTAGGGGTGTGCGTATATTCATGAGGGACGGTCGTTAATTGTTATGTTGTGAATTGTAGTGGAAAAAGGCTTAAGTATAAAGGGTTAAGGTTGTCTGAACAGGTCTGGCGGAAAAATCGAAGCGCTTGGGTATAGGTTCAGACGGCAGCGTTTATTTCGTTTTGCTTTCCAATACATAATGCGCGCCGGTATCTTGCGCCAAAATTTTGGAAAGTTCGGGCAGATTGTTTTGCAACTGTTCGGCAAGCATATAGGGCGGATTGATGACGAACATGCCGCTGCCGTGCATACCAAAGCCGTCACTGCGCGGCGTATGGACATGGAGCTCGGCGTGCAGATAATTGTCGAGAGCGATTTTTTTGAGTTCGTCCGGCAGTTTGCGGCTTTCTTCGCGGCTCAGGCAGGGATACCAAACCATGTAGCAGCCGGTTTCAAAGCGTTTTAAAGCATCTTTCAAAACTTGGACGACACGGCGGTAGTCTTGTTTTTCTTCGTAGGGCGGATCAATCAAGACTGCAGCACGGCGGGGCGGAGGAGGCAATAATGAAATCAAGCCCTGATACCCGTCCGCTTGGCTGACCTGTGCTTTACGCGCAGGACGGACTTCGCGCATATTGTTTTGCAAATGGACAAAATCGGCAGGATGCAGCTCAAAGAGGCGCATTTTATCGCTATCGCGCGTGAGTGCCTGTGCCAGCCAAGGCGAGCCGCAGTAAAGGTTGTCTTGCGGCAGTATTTGTTTCAGACGGCCCACAAATTCGTCCAATTCGGCAGGCAGCTTGTCAGCTTGTTCCAAGAGCGCAATGCCTTGTTTGTATTCGCCGACTTTTTGCGCTTCATCGCCACTCAAATCATACAAACCGGCACCGCTGTGCGTATCGATATACCAATACGGCTTGTCTTTGCGGTTGAAATATTCGAGGACGAGGAAGAGGGTAAAGTGCTTGAGCATATCGGCATGGTTGCCGGCATGGAAGGCGTGGCGGTAGCTGAGCATGATCGGGCTGCGGAAATAAAAATCCGATTATACCCCAAACCATCGCCATCACTGCTTTCAGACGGCCTTTGTGCCTGGAAAATGCTACAATATCCGCCTTATCGTACCATCGGAAAGAAGACATCATGTTTACAGGCATCGTACAAGGTATGGGCAAAATTACAGACATCGCCCAACCTTCGCCCGACTTTCGTACCCACACAGTCGAGCTGCCCCCCGAAATCGCCGACAATCTGCAAACCGGCGCCTCTGTCGCCAATAATGGCTGCTGCCTGACCATTACTCGAATCGACGGCAACAAAGTCAGCTTTGATTTGATGGACGAAACCTTACGCAAAACCAATCTCGGCAGCTTGAAAGTCGGCGACAGTGTCAATTTGGAACGCGCGGCGCGGTTTGGCGACGAAATCGGCGGCCATGTGATGAGCGGCCATGTGATGGTGGTTGCCCGAATTTCCCGAATTGAATCCAGCGAGTTTAACCGTACAGTTTGGTTTGAGCTGCCGGAAAACCTCAAGCCCTACATCCTGACCAAAGGCTTTGTCGGTTTGGACGGTTGCAGCCTGACCATAGGCGAAGTCAGTGACAGCGAATTTTGCGTACACCTGATTCCGGAGACTTTGGAGCGTACCCTGTTTGGCAGCCGCAAAGAAGGCGATCTCATCAATATTGAAATCGATCCGCAAACCCAAGCCGTTGTCGATACCGTTATGCGAGTATTGGCGCAAAAGGCCGTCTGAAAAAAAGAAAGCCGAAATGAAATTATCTAATTTTTTGAAAAAAGCAAATTCCGTTTTAAACCGTCTGGATTTAATCCTGCCTGACGAAGCCGGTAAAACCGACTGGCGCGCTTTGGCCTACCGTTGGCACAGTGTGGGCAAAAAAGGCATTTTGGAAAGCCTGCCGCGTCCGCATACGTTTCCTTTGAGCAGATTAGCGGCAGTCGGTTCGCAAACCGACAGGCTGAAACGCAATACCGAGCAATTTTTGGCAGGCCGTCCGGCAAATAATGTCTTGATGACCGGCGCACGCGGTACGGGTAAATCTTCCTTGGTTAAAGCGTTGTTGCACGAATACGCCGAGCGCGGCCTGCGACTGATTGAGGTGGATAAAAGCGATTTAATCAGTTTGCCGGCTTTGTTGACGCTGTTGTCCGAACGTCCCGAGAAATTTATCGTTTTCTGCGATGATTTGTCGTTTGAAACCGGCGATGAAACCTATAAAGCCTTGAAAACTGCTTTAGACGGCGGACTGTCGCAACGTTGCACCAATGTTTTGGTTTATGCCACTTCCAACCGACGTCATTTAATTCCCGAATACATGGATGAAAACGGCGGTACTACGGGTACTCGCGGCGAAATCCATCAGAAAGAGGCCGTCGAGGAAAAAATTTCCCTTTCCGACCGCTTCGGCTTATGGCTGAGTTTTTATCCTTTCGATCAAAACGATTATTTGACCGCCGTAGCCAACTGGTTGGACGATTTCAATGTGCCTTTTGACGATACGGCGCGGCGCGCTGCGTTGCAATGGGCGCAAATGCGCGGCAGCCGTTCGGGTCGCTCGGCATGGCAGTTTGCCTGCGACTGGGCGGGTCGGTTGCCGGAAGAAAGAGTGCTGGATTAAGGCTGAAAAAGTAAAGGCCGTCTGAATATGGTTTCAGACGGCCTTTTTGTATTTTTATTTATCCATCAGCGCAAGCATGAAGACAACCATTGTTGGCGTTGGCGCGGATTGAGCAGATGATAGAGGCGGTATTGGATTTCCATTTCATCCACCGCATAGTCCATGCTGGAGAGATAGCGGTTTTCAACATAATCGCGAGCGGCGTTTGAGTCGAATGAGTCGCCGGAGAGGATTTTGATAATGGTTTGACGGCGGTTGCGGTCGGAGCGTACGGTTTTACGGTAGGCTTTATCGTTGATTTGTTTGAAGTCGGTGCGCAGGCGGCGCAGGGCGGCGTGTTGGTCGGCGGATAAATTAAGCTGTCGGATGTCGCAATTTGGGTGGAAGTCGTCCAAAGTGGCCAGAAACGGACCGGCATGTGCAGGCAGACTGGAACAGAGTAGGGCGAGTGCTAAGAAAATAAAAGTCGGATAGCGGGAAAGTGCAACAGACACGGTGTTTTCCTAATGTTTCATCAGGTTTGGAAATATAACCGATAAGCGTGTGAAAGGCAGTATCAATGCAGTTAACTTTTGTTAATGATGTTAGATTTTTTTGCATATGTATGTAATCTAATAATTTATTTTCAAAGCCTTACTATGTGATTATAAGTTTCATTAATGTATATGAAATGTAAATTCACAAAAATGACGGTAGAGACGTTGTCGGCAGCATACAACATAGGGTTAAAAATGAGATAATGACAAAGGAACACACTTTAGGAGAATAAACATGACCGACTACCGTATTGCCCCCAGTATTTTGTCCGCCGATTTTGCCCGTTTGGGCGAAGAGGTTGCCGAAGTTATCCGCGCCGGCGCGGATTTGATTCATTTTGACGTGATGGACAATCATTATGTGCCGAATCTGACTTTCGGCCCTATGGTTTGCGCGGCTTTGAAACCGTATGCAACCGTGCCGGTCGATGTACATTTGATGGTTGAGCCGGTGGACGATTTGATTCATGCATTTGCCAAAGCCGGTGCCAATATCATTACTTTCCATCCCGAAGCCAGCCGCCATGTCGACCGCAGCTTGGGTTTGATTAAAGAATACGGCTGTCAGGCTGGTTTGGTATTGAATCCTGCTACGCCGGTCAATATTCTGGAAAACGTTTTGGACAAACTGGATATGGTGTTGCTGATGTCGGTCAACCCGGGCTTCGGCGGACAAAGCTTTATTCCGAATACGCTGGTGAAAATCCGCAAAGTGCGCGAGATGTTGGACGAGTATGAACGGCAAAGCGGCCGCCATATCGCATTGGAAGTCGATGGCGGCGTGAAGACAGACAATATTGCTGAAATTGCAGCGGCAGGTGCGGATACGTTTGTGGCCGGATCGGCGATTTTTGGCAAACCGGATTACAAAGCCGTTATTGATGAAATGCGTCAGCAGTTAGCGCAAGTCGGATAATTAAGTTGGGATATTCTTGGTTTTCTAACTTTGGAATCATCAATGTTTAATATTAAAGGCCGTCTGAAATGATTTTCAGACGGCCTTTTTTTAGCCTAAACCCTTACAGCGGCCATTTCAATGCTGGATTGCTTTCAATGACTGCTTTGAATTGGTTTTGAATACGCTCAATCGCTTCTTGCGTATCCGCTTCAAAGCGCAATACCAAAATCGGCGTGGTATTGGAAGCACGCATCAGGCCGAAGCCGTCAGGGAATTCAACGCGCAAGCCGTCGATGGTGATGATTTCGGTTGCACCTTCAAACTTGGCATTGGCAGCCAGCTCTTCAATCACTTTGTGGCCGTTGCTGCCTTCCGGCAAGTCGATGTTGAGTTCCGGAGTGGAAATGCTTTGCGGCAGGCTGTTCAACACTTCGGACGGATTGTCGAAGGCAGACAGGATTTCCAAGAGGCGTGCGCCGGCATACATACCGTCGTCGAAGCCGTACCAGCGTTCTTTAAAGAAAACGTGGCCGCTCATTTCGCCGGCAACCAGTGCGCCGGTTTTTTTCATGGTGGATTTGATGAAGCTGTGGCCGGTTTTTTCCATCACAGGTTCGCCGCCGTGTTCTTTAATCCAAGGGGTAAGCAGACGGGTGGATTTAACGTCGAAAATCACTTTGGCTTTGGGATTGCGGCTCAACACGTCTTGTGCAAAAAGCATCAGTTGGCGGTCTGGATAGATGATGTTGCCGTCTTTGGTGACCACGCCCAAGCGGTCGGCATCGCCGTCAAATGCCAAGCCGATTTCGGCATCGCTGTTTTTAAGCTCAACGATGAGGTCTTGCAGGTTTTTCGGTTTGGAAGGATCAGGGTGGTGATTAGGGAAATTGCCGTCCACTTCGCAGAAAAGTTCGGTCACTTCATTGCCCAAACCTTTGTAGAGTTTGCCTGCGAATGCGCCGCCGACACCGTTGCCCGCGTCAATCACGATTTTCATCGGGCGTTTGAGCTTGATGTGGCCGACGATGTTGTTGTGGTATTCGCCGGAGATGTCTTTTTCGGTTACGCTGCCTTGTTTGTCGGCGGCAACAAAACCGTCTTTCTCAACAATAGCTAAAAGTTCTTGAATGGCTTCGCCTGCAAGCGTGTCACCGCCGAGCATCATTTTGAAACCGTTGTAATCGGGCGGATTGTGGCTGCCGGTAATCATCACGCCGCTGCCGCCACATTCGTTGATGGCTGCGAAGTAGAGCATAGGGGTGGCAACCATACCGACGTTGAGGACATCGATGCCGCTGTCTGTGAAACCGCGTTGAATTTGTGCCATCAGGCCGGGGCCGCTCAAACGGCCGTCGCGGCCGAGTGCAATGCGGGTAATGCCTTTTTCGGAGGCTTTGGTGGCAATGGCTTTGCCGATTAAGTAGGCAGCTTCGTCGGTCAGGGTTTTACCGACGATGCCTCGGATGTCGTAGGCTTTGAAAATGTCACGGGCGATATTTGCCATGTGGATTTCCTTTGAATTTAAGGGGAAATAATGGGGCTTATTTTAACACGGCTAAAAGGCCGTCTGAAAAATTCAGACGGCCTTTTGTCGTTACATCAAAGAACAGTGTTGCTTGGACGAATCAATTGTTGAAAGTGTTGCACTGGTTGATGTCGCCGCTATCTAAACCGCGCTTGAGCCAAGTCATGCGTTCTTCGGACGAGCCGTGGGTAAAGCTGTCGGGAACGACATAGCCCTGAGCCTGTTTCTGCAAACGGTCGTCGCCGACGGATTCGGCGGCAAGCATCGCTTTTTGAATGTCTTCGGCTTTGAAGATATTGTTGTTGACGGCGTAGTGTCCCCAAATACCGGCGAAACAGTCGGCCTGCAATTCGAGTTTGACGGAAAGGGCATTGGCCTCTTTCTTGCCGACCTGCTGCTGCATTTTGTGGACTTTAGGTAGAATGCCGAGCAGGTTTTGAACGTGATGGCCGACTTCGTGGGCAATAACGTAGGCAAACGCAGCATCGCTGGCGGATTCGAGCTTGGTGCGCATGTCTTCGTAGAAGCTCAAATCCAAATAAACTTTTTGGTCGCCCGGGCAGTAAAACGGACCCATGGCAGATTGGCCTGTACCGCAGGCGGTGGATGTACCGCCTTCATACAACACCATGGTTGTCGGTGTGTAGCGTTGGCCGTGTTGTTGGAAATATTTGCTCCATGCTTTTTCCGTCTCGGCAAGGACGACACGGGACATTTCGTTCAATTCGGCTTCTTGTTGGCTGTCGAGTCGGGTAGCTTGCTGGGTAGGAATGCCCATTGAAGATGAGCCGCCAACCAAACCGCTCAAATCCACGCCGTAATATGCACCGACCAAAACCACGATAATGCCGAGTATGCCCGGCGTTTTGCCGCCACCGCCGCCGCCACGGCTTCCGCGGCGATCTTCGACGTTTTGGCTTTGTTCACGACCTTTCCAATCCATAATGTGTATCCTGTGTAGTTTTCATGCGGCGGATTATACTATGGAATGTCAAATGTGTTTGATCGAATTGTGAATATTGCTGGAGGCCGTCTGAAAATGCGGCATCGGGAAAGTGAAAACGGCAGTATCTTTCAGACGGCCTTGGTGTTTGTTAGAATGAACCAACCTACTATTGGGAGATATAAGATGAAAGTCAGCAGTAAAGCTATTGTCAACGGCGAATTTGAAGACAAATACGGCAAGCGCGGCAGCCAGTTCAGCCCGAGCGGTATGCCTTCTTATTCGATTCCTTTTGAGATTGAAGATGCGCCTGAAGGAACAAAATCGTTTGCCGTGGTGTTGGAAGACAAAGATGCTATTTCAGCATCCGGCTTCGTATGGACGCATTGGTTGATTTCGGATTTGAAACGCACTTCCGTGGCAGAAAATGAAAGTATTTCTGCAACAGATTTCACACAGGGCGCGAATACTTGGGCGAGCGCGTTGGGTAAATTTGAAATTGAAGAGGCTTCTTTTTACGGCGGTATGGCGCCACCGAACAACCGTCATCGTTATGAACTGATTGTGTACGCGCTGGATACCGTTTTGGATTTACCGCGTGGTTTCCGCTTTAATGAGCTGCATTTTGCCATGCAGGGTCATGTGTTGGATTCGGCATGCGTGGTCGGTACTTATGATGTGTGACGGTATGCGTTATTATTGAAAAACAGCCTGTCCGTTTTTAATTCGGACAGGCTGTTTTTATGGGAAATCAAATCAATTAAACCACTTCGGCTTTAGTGATAATGACAGGTTCGCTCGGTACATCGTCGTGGTAGCCGTGGCGTTTGGTAGAAACGCCTTCGATGGCATCGACAACGTCAAAACCGTCAACGACTTTACCGAATACGGCATAGCCCCAGTCTTGGACAACGGTTTTGCCGTACAATTCTTTAGAACGGAAGTTCAGGAAAGCGTTGTCGGCAGTGTTGATGAAGAATTGCGCGCTGGCAGAATGAGGATCGGAAGTACGCGCCATGGCGATGGTGTATTTTTCGTTAGGCAAACCGTTGGACGCTTCGTTTTGAATCGGATCGCGGGTTTCTTTTTCGTTCATGTTTTCATCCATGCCGCCGCCTTGAATCATGAAGCCTTTGATGACGCGGTGGAAGATTACGCCGTCGTAGAAGCCGTCTTTAACGTATTGCTCGAAGTTTTTAGCTGTAACGGGGGCTTTGTCGAAATCGAGTTCGATTTTGATATCGCCTTTGTTGGTGTGCAGGATAATCATGGGTTTCCTTTCGTTAGAATCCGGTTTTGAATCATTCGTTAAATTGTGTCTGAACGACAAACTTCAAGGCCGTCTGAAAAATATTCTTTCAGACGGCCTGGGATATGGTTTTACGGGTTTACGGCATCAGGACGAAATAAGCCCACAGCGCAACCAATACGATACAGAGGACGTTCAGCAATAAGCCAACGTTCATCATTTCGCGTTGCTTAATCAAGCCTGTACCGAACACAATCGCGTTAGGCGGCGTGGCAACCGGCAGCATGAAGGCACAAGATGCGCCAATGCCGATGACGAATACCAAGACTTGTTCGGGCAGACCCATTTGTGCGGCGATGCTGGCGAAAATAGGTACAAGCAAGGCGGCGGAAGCCGTGTTACTGGTGAACTCGGTCAGGAAGATGATGAAGGCGGCAACCACGAAAATCACCAGCAATGCAGGAGAATGGGAGAACGTGGAAGCAACTTGCTGACCCAGAGCTTCAGATGCGCCGGAAGATTGCAGCAATGCGCTCAAGCTGATACCGCCACCGAAGAGCATCAATACACCCCAGTCGGTATTGCGGGCAACTTCTTTCCATTGCGCCACGCCGAATACGACGACGGCAACGGCGGCAATCAGGGCAATAACGGTATCAGGGTTGGAAATACCAAATGCGGCTTTGATTTTGGAGCTGAATACCCAAGCGATGGCGGCTGCCAAGAAAATCAACAGCGCGATAACGCGGTGCAAAGTCCAAGGGATAGATTCGGCTTTAACTTCTACACGCTCGTTCAAATTAGGTTTGAGGATGACGTACATGGAGAACAGCATCAGCGGCAGAATCAACAGCATCATCGGCAGGCCGAGCTTCATCCAGCCGACGAAGTCCAAGTTCAGCGCTTTGGCGGCAATCATGTTCGGCGGAGAACCGACCACGGTGCCCAAGCCGCCGATACTGGCGCAGTAGGCGATACCGAGCAGGACGAAAACGTAGGTTTTGCGTTCTTTTTCTTGATCGAGGTGGCTCATCATACCCATTGCCAAAGGCAGCATCATCGCGGCAGTTGCAGTGTTACTGATCCACATAGACAGGAAGGCGGTAACGGCAAACAGCATCAACACGGCAACTTTCATATTGCCACGGGACAGGCGCAACAGGCTGACAGCGATTTTACGGTCGAGACGCTGCATGTGCAGGGCGGTTGCAAGCGCGAAGCCGCCGAAGAAGATGTAAATCGTCGGGTCGGAGAAACCGGCCATCGCTTTTTTGATGTCCATATCCGGGAAACCGAGTACAACGGCAAGGATAGGGATCATCAGTGCGGTAACGGTAATGTGTACGGCTTCGGTAAACCAAAGTGCCGCAACGAAAATCAACAGCGCGATACCTTTGTTGGCATCGGGGCTGTAGGGAAGGATGTAATAAATGCCGAAGCAGACAACAGCAGAGATAATGGTCGTCAGCAGTCCTTTAAAGTCGGTAATCGGCTTCTGCGCACTGAGAAGCTCGACGTTCTCAGGATGCTGAGTCTTATCCTTGGCGTTTAAGTCCATGATGTATTCCTCTGAAACATGATTGGTTTTTCTTTTCAGCCGTACGTTCAGACGGCCTAATAGGCGACAGTATATTTGTAATTTGATGTAGTGTAAACAAATTGTAAATTGTTTTTTAGAAATGAAATGAAAACCGGATAAGCAGCAAGAAAACTGCTTATCCGGCGGAATGAAGATCCATCGTGAGTTAATAAGAATCAGGACAAATCGGTAAAACTGCCAAAATTACGGCAGGGTCAGTAATACCATCCTGATTTATATGGATTTAAACATTTTGCGTCAGATTGTCTTGTTCCTTAAACAATAAACCGCAAACGGCCAGACCTGCCGCTGCCAGCAAGGCTCCAGCAATGCCGATATTGGAAAGGCCGAACCAAGTGGTCACATAATGCCCCAAAAGCGCACCGCCGCCGATACCGACGTTGTACAAACCTGAATAAATTGAGTTGGCCACATCTGTTGCATCCGAGGCGAATGCCAAGACTTTCGACACCATGCCCAAGCTGACGATGACGATGGCCACGCCCCAAATAAACACCAGCGCGTATACCGCATAAGGGAAAGCGGCAAACGGCAGAAGCAGCAGGGCGGATAGCAGGATGACCGCCACCGCGCCGAGCATAAACAAACGTTGCGCTTTGGCAAACCATTTGCCGAATAGATAAGATGCGGCAAATCCTGCCAAACCGTACAGGCTTAAGACTATTGTTACTTGTTCTGCCTTAAATCCGCCAACTTGCAACACAAAAGGCTCGATATAGCTGTATGCCGTGAAATGTGCCGTAATAATCAACACCGTCATTGCATAGAGCAGCATCAGGTTGCGGCGTTTGAACAAACTCGGCAGACTGCTTAAAGAGCCGGTATTTTGGCTTGGTAAAGCAGGCAGGTTTTTGGCCAACACCAGCATTACGCCGGCAGCACAGACCCCGATCAGCAGGAAGCTGAGCTGCCAGCCGAAGTATTGCCCGACCACGCGCCCCAGCGGAATACCCAAAACCATCGCCAAAACCGTACCCGTACTGAGCAAGCCCAGAGCCTGATTGGTTTTGCCCGTGGGCGCAAGCCGTACCGCCAAAGAAGCCGTAATCGACCAAAAGACCGCGTGTGTCAGCGCAATCCCGATACGGCTGACCAAGAGGATGTTGAAGTTCCAAGAAAAGAACGACAGCGCGTGAAACAGCGCAAACAGTGCAAACAGCATCAGCAATAATTTGCGCCGTTCGATGTTTTTCGTCATCAGCATCAGCGGCAGCGATAGGAGCGCAACAATCCATGCATACACCGTAATCATCATGCCCACTTCCGTTGCCGGTTTGCCAAAGCTCTGACCGATGTCGCTCAAAAGCGCAATCGGAATGTATTCGGTGGTATTGAAAATAAATGCACCCACCGCCAGCGCGCATACGCTAACCCATTGTTTGAATGTTGAAGTCATTATTATGTCCGTTTGATGAAGCAAAGGGCGTTATTGTACGCCTATCTGCATTTTTCAGACGGCCTTAATGAAGAATTTGCAAGCTGTTTGTGTAAGGAGTAAAGTATTTGGCAACTATATTTGTTTGAATGAAAGGAAATACAAATGCAAACTGTTACCCTCAATATCGACGGCATGACCTGCGGCGGCTGCGTGAAAAGCGTAACCCGTCTTTTGGAAGGCGTAGAAGGCGTGGAAAAAGCAGAAGTCAGCTTGGAAAACAAAAATGCAGTGATTACTTTTGATGAAAGCAAGACAGATACCGATGCGCTGATTGATGCCGTAGAAGACGGCGGATACGATGTGGCTTTGTAACCGATAAGCGTATTTTGAAAAGGCCGTCTGAAACGCTTCAGACGGCCTCTGTCTCTTGATAACTTACTTTTTGCCATTATTTGGATTACACCGCCACACGGGTAAACAAAAGTTTTCGCGCATATCTGAAGCAAAGCGGCGGCAAGTGGCTGCCGTATTACGACGAGGCCTGTACCAAACCGTTAGCGGCCGACTAAGGCTACCTGAAACTTTTCAGGTAGCCTGTTTCTATTCTGCCCAAGCCGCCTAACTCTCCTCCAGCCCGGCCAAAATCGAACAATCCGGGAAGTCGTCTCCCGCGCAGGCATCGTGCCAACGTTGCAGCTCGGCCACCATGCCCTGCAAGCGTTCGATTTTGGCTTCCAGCTCGGCGATGTGCCGCGCGGTGAGCGTTTTCACTTCGCGGCTGGTGCGCTGCGGGTTGTGTTGCAGGCTCAAAAGCTGCCCGATCTGCGGCAGCGAAAAGCCCACTTCCCGCGCATGGCGGATAAAGCGCAGCCGGACAAGGTCGGCCTGTCCGTAGCGGCGGTAGCCCGCTTCGCTGCGCGCGGCCGGGGCGATTAGGCCGTGCTTTTCGTAGTCGCGGATTTGTTTGGCGGAAAGGCCGCTCTCGGCCGCGGCCTGGCTGATGTTCATCATGATGCTTGACCTTTACTTCGGGTAAAGCTTTATAGTGGCGGCACTTAGCGGGAAAGCAAGAGCAGACCCATCATTTCAGGTTACCTGAAAGCTTTGGCTGCAACGGGCTTTAAAACCTCAGCCTCATTCCAACAGAAAGGAAACCCTATGCAAACCATCACATTAAACATCGAAGGCATGACCTGCGGCGGTTGCGTGAAAAGCGTTACCAGCATCCTCGAAGGCGTAAACGGCGTGGACAAGGCCGAAGTGAGCCTGGAAAACAAGAACGCCGTCGTGGAATTCGACCCCGCCCAAACCAACCCCGCCGCGCTGATAGAAGCGGTGGAAGACGGCGGCTTTGATGCGGCTTTGTAAATCGAATCGCAACAAATCGACTGCAACACCCCAAAGGCTACCTGAAAACCCTGCTCCGCTTTTTTCAGGTAGCCCAACCACATTCAGAAGGAAGAAACCATGCAACAAAAAGTCCGTTTCCAAATCGAAGGCATGACCTGTCAGGCCTGCGCTTCGCGCATTGAAAAAGTGTTGAACAAAAAAGATTTTGTCGAATCGGCAGGGGTAAACTTTGCCAGCGAGGAGGCGCAGGTTACGTTTGACGACAGCAAAACTTCCGCTGCCGACATCGCCAAAATCATTGAGAAAACCGGTTACGGCGCAAAGGAAAAAACGGAAGATACATTGCCGCAACCTGAAGCAGAACACCATATCGGCTGGAGGCTGTGGCTTTTGCTGGCCATTAATATTCCGTTTTTAATCGGCATGGCAGGCATGATGATCGGGCGGCACGATTGGATGATTCCGCCTGTATGGCAGTTTGTGCTGGCAAGCGTGGTGCAGCTTTGGCTGGCCATCCCGTTTTACAAAAGCGCGTGGGCAAGCATTAAGGGCGGGTTGGCGAACATGGACGTGCTGGTTACCATCGGCACGGTATCGATTTACCTGTATTCCGTTTATATGCTGTTTTTCAGCCCGCACGCGGCGCACGGCATGGCACACGTGTATTTTGAAGTAGGCGTGATGGTGATCGGTTTTGTGTCGCTGGGCAAATTTTTGGAACACCGCACCAAAAAATCCAGCCTGAACAGCTTGGGCTTGCTGCTCAAGCTCACGCCGACCCAAGTCAACGTGCAACGCGATGGCGAATGGAAACAACTGCCCATCGACCAAGTACAAATCGGCGACCTTATCCGCGCCAACCACGGCGAACGTATTGCTGCCGACGGCATCATCGAAAGCGGCAGCGGCTGGGCGGATGAGAGCCATCTTACCGGCGAATCCAACCCCGAAGAGAAAAAGGCGGGCGGCAAAGTGTTGGCAGGCGCGCTGATGACCGAAGGCAGCGTGGTGTACCGCGCCACTCAGCTAGGCAGCCAAACCTTGCTCGGCGACATGATGAACGCGCTTTCTGAAGCACAAGGCAGCAAAGCACCGATTGCGCGTGTGGCCGATAAAGCGGCGGCGGTGTTCGTGCCTGCCGTCGTGGGCATCGCGCTTTTGACTTTTATCGCCACTTGGCTGGTAAAAGGTGATTGGACGGTTGCGCTGATGCACGCCGTTGCCGTTTTGGTGATTGCCTGTCCGTGCGCGCTCGGTCTGGCAACCCCTGCCGCGATTATGGTCGGCATGGGCAAAGCGGTGAAACACGGTATTTGGTTTAAAGACGCGGCGGCAATGGAAGAAGCCGCCCACGTCGATGCCGTCGTGCTGGACAAAACCGGCACGCTGACCGAAGGCAAGCCGCAGGTTGCCGCCGTTTATTGCGTTCCCGACAGCGGCTTTGACGAAGACGCTTTGTACCGCATCGCCGCCGCCGTCGAACAAAACGCCGCTCACCCGCTCGCCCGCGCCATCGTCTCTGCCGCCCAAGCGCGCGGTTTGGACATTCCCACCGCACAAGACGCCCAAACCGTTGTCGGCGCAGGCATTACCGCCGAAGTCGAAGGCGTGGGTTTGGTGAAAGCGGGCAAAGCCGAATTTGCCGAACTGGCCTTGCCGAAGTTTTCAGACGGCGTTTGGGACATTGCAAGCATTGTCGCAGTCTCAGTCGATAACAAACCCGTCGGCGCATTCGCACTTGCCGACGCGCTGAAAACCGACACCGCCGAAGCCATAGGCCGTCTGAAAAAACACGGCATCGATGTTTACATCATGAGCGGCGACAATCAAGGCACGGTCGAATACGTCGCCAAACAACTGGGCATCGCACACGCCTTCGGCAACATGAGTCCGCGCGACAAAGCCGCCGAAGTGCAGAAACTCAAAGCCGCCGGCAAAACCGTAGCGATGGTCGGCGACGGCATCAACGACGCACCCGCGCTCGCCGCCGCCAACGTCAGCTTCGCCATGAAAGGCGGCGCGGACGTTGCCGAACACACCGCGTCCGCCACGCTGATGCAGCATTCGGTCAACCAGCTCGCCGATGCCCTGCTGGTGTCGCAGGCAACGTTGAAAAACATCAAGCAAAACCTGTTTTTCGCCTTCTTCTACAATATCTTGGGCATCCCGCTTGCCGCGCTCGGCTTCCTAAACCCTGTTATCGCAGGCGCGGCAATGGCAGCAAGCTCGGTTTCCGTGTTAAGCAACGCCTTGCGCCTGAAACGGGTGAAGATTGAGTGATAATATAAAGGCCGTCTGAAGATTGTTTTTTCAGACGGCCTGTCATTTAAGTATTTTTGAAGGACTAATCAGATGAAAACACTTCGTTTATTGTTTGGCTTGGCATTGGTTGCTACTGGATTTAGCGTGCAGGCTGGGGATTACAGCGAGAAGCAGCACGATAAGCTGATACGAGAATGCAATCGGAACAATCTGGAGAGTTGTGTCACTGCGGCCATTTGGACGCGCGATTATCTTGAAGCGCCTGCTCATGCTTATCCGTTTCTGAAAAAAGCCTGCGATGGCGGCAATATGCGCGGCTGCAATGTTTTGGGTAATCTGTATCTCAATCCGTCCAGCGGTTTGGGCATGGATTATGCCGCCGCGGTCAAACTCTACGAACGGGCTTGTAAAGGCGGTTATGAAAATGCCTGTACCAATCTTGAAGAAACTAAAGCGGAGATGGCGCAAGGCACTACATCAGACCGCGACAGCCGTTTAAACCAACTGAGCGAATCTTGTGCTTTGGAAAACGAAGCTGCTTGTCAGGCGTTAATGCTGGAAATGCAACGTTGAGCGTTACGCTGAGGCCGTCTGAAGACTGTTTCTTCAGACGGCCTTTAATCCATATTTTCTGATTTTGAGACTCACGCGGGAGTTTGTTGTATGGACATGATGTTGTTTACTAATATTGTATTGATTGTTTTATGTATTTTTACCATGTTGCTGGTGTGGTCGCGCAACTGGAAACGTAAGCAGGCTTATTTTGAGAAAATCAAAAGCAATCCGGAAAACCTCAAGTGGGTTGGGCAGAATCTGACCGGCCAGGAATGGAAGGATTGGAAAGCCGTGAGCGACCGTTTTGGGCTGCCTATGCTGCAGGCTAAGCAATTAATTGATTTTTATAAAAACAGTCAGCGTTAATTGATGATTTGACGATAGAACTTGACTGAAGTTAAGGCCGTCTGAAATAGCACTCTTATAATAATATAAGTGATATTTCAGACGGCCTTGATGTTGGTTCAAATAAAGGGAGGAGAACAAAAATGACCGTTTACTTAATCGGCGATTCAGTGCGGCTTGCTTCGGAGCCTTACACGCGCGCCGCTTTGCCTGAGGCGGAAATTGTTTCTCCATCGGAAAACTGCCGCTCGTCGCATGATGTATTAGAGCATATCGGGCAATGGACAGAGGACGCAACTGCGGGAGATGTTATCCACATCAACTGCGGTTTGCACGATATCCGCCACAATCAGGGCTGTAACGGGCCGGTGGCCGATATAGAAACCTACCGCAGCAACCTGATTCAAATTTTTGATTATTTGAAACAGACAGGGGCAAAAATTATTTGGGCGAGCAGTACGCCGTTTTTGGAAAGTGTACACAATATCGTCAAACCCTCGCGCCGTTATCTGGACGACTTGAAGGCCTATAACCGTGTGGCGGAGGATTTGGCAAGGCAATATGGTTTTGCTGTCAATGATTTATACAGTTTGATGTTTGGGCAGGATTTGACTGATGTGATGCTGTGCGACGGGCTTCATTTCAATGAGTTCGGCAGTAATATAATAGGTAAGGCAGTAGCAGAGGCGATATTGAAACAGATGGATTAACCTGACTTAATTTGTTTTGTCATGTTTTGGCTTTCAGACGGCCTTTAAAGTTGAAGTGAAGCCCCGATATATGGTAATATAGCACTAATCCTATCAACATTTAATCCAGGAGTATGGCCATGAGCGGCGAATTAGATAAAATCAGCGGTAAAGTAAAAGAAGTGGCAGGAGATGTATCCAGCAATACCAAACTTGAAGCTGAGGGCTTGGTTCAACAAGGCGTTGGCAAAGTAAAAGAAGCAGCATCAGATATTGAAAGCAAAGCCAGTGACGCTTTAGAAGAAGGTAAAGCAAAAGGTTCGCAATTGTTTGAAGAAGCTAAAGAAAAAGCAACTGCTTTAGCCGATGAAGCCAAAGAGAAAGTAGCACACTTGGCTGAAGAAGCCAAAGAAAAAGCTGAAGGCTTGATTAATGATATTAAAAGCAAATTTTAATATTTAAAGAATAAAAGGCCGTCTGAAAGATTTTTCAGACGGCCTTTGTTTATGGTTTTAAAGATTAGGCAAATTGTTTGCCAAATTCGATAAATTCGTCTTTTTTAGCTTTGGCTTTGCCGGAGTCGATGGCTTCTTGAGCGGCTTTGACGCCATCTGCCAGCGAAGCGACCACATTTCCTGCATAGAGCGCGGCGGCGGCATTAAGGACGACGATATCGCGTGCGGCACCTGCTTTGCCGTCCAGCACTTCGTTCATTTTTTGCAGGGATTCTTGCGCGTTTTCTACTTTGATTTCGTCCAAATTTCGGCGGATTTCCATGCCGAAATCGGCTGGGCTGATGTCGTATTCGGTGATTTTGCCGTCTTTCAGTTCGGCAACGCGGGTTTTGCCGGTCAGCGTGATTTCATCCAAACCGCCTTCGCCGCACACAATCAAAACATGTTTAGAGCCAAGCTGTTGCAATACGCGGGAAAGAATGCCGCACAAGTCGATGTGGAACACGCCCAACAGTTGGTTTGCCGCACCGGCCGGATTGGTCAGAGGGCCCAAGATATTGAAGATGCTGCGGAAACCGAGCGAGCGGCGGACTGGGGCAACATAGCGCATGGCGCTGTGGTGGTTGGGCGCGAACATAAAGCCGATGCCGGTTTGCTGAATGCTTTGGGCAACCTGTTCGGGGTTGAGGTTGAGGTTGGCACCCATTTGTTCCATGACATCGGCTGCGCCGCTGGATGAAGAAACGGAGCGTCCGCCGTGTTTGGCGACTTTAGCGCCTGCTGCCGCCGCGACAAACATGGAAGTCGTGGAAATATTGAAGGTTTTGGCACCATCGCCGCCCGTGCCGACAATATCGACCAAGTCATCGGCGTTTTCCAGTGGCACTTTGGTGGCAAATTCGCGCATCACGCTGGCTGCGGCGGTAATCTCGGAAACGGTTTCAACTTTAATCCGCAGGCCGGTCAGAATGGCGGCGATTTGCTCGGGTGGAACTTGGCCGCTCATGATTTGGCGCATGAGGTCGGTCATTTCATCGTAGAAAAGTTCGTTGTTGCTGATGAGGCGTTCAATCGCTTGTTGAGGGGTAATCATGATTTTTCCTTTGTTCGTGTCCGATGTGATTCAGGCCGTCTGAAAATGCGGTTTGAACACTGTCAAACATATTTCAGACGGCCTTTCATTAAGATTTTTGCGGACGATAGTCTTTGAATTCTTCCAAGAAGTTTTTCAGCATATCGTGGCCGTGTTCGGTCAGCAGGGCTTCGGGGTGGAACTGTACGCCTTCGACGGCATATTCCTTATGGCGTACGCCCATGATTTCGCCGTCTTCCGTCCATGCGGTAATTTCGAGGCAGTCGGGCAGGGTGGCGCGGTTGATGGCCAGGCTGTGGTAGCGCGTGCAGTTGACCGGATTGGGCAGGTCTTTAAACATGCCTGTGCCGTGATGGAAAACGGGGGAGACTTTGCCGTGCATCATCGTTTGCGCGCGCACGACATTGCCTCCGAACGCTTCACCCATGGTTTGATGGCCGAGGCACACGCCCATGACGGGCAGCCTGCCGGCAAAGTGCTGCATGGCTGCAACAGAAATGCCTGCTTCTTTAGGGGAACAAGGGCCGGGGCCGATGACCAGATATTGAGGTTTCAGGGCTTCGATTTCTTCGATGGTGATTTCATCGTTGCAGCGAACCAAAACTTCCTGCCCCAACTCGGCAAAGTATTGGACGATGTTGTAGGTGAAGCTGTCGTAATTATCAATGAATAAAAGCATTTGCAAACCTTTAATGACATTTTGGCAGACAGGGTAAGGCCTGCCAAAAGTGTAAAAATCGTTTATGTTTGCATAATATCACAATCTTTACCTAAAGGCCGTCTGAAACGGCGGATAAGACAAAACAGCTAAAAAATGCTATGCTTTACGCTTTGAACCTAATCTGTTTGAAGTGATGAAAAAGTATCTTATCCCGACTGCCGCCGTCGTTGTCGCCGCTGCGCTCGGCACGCCTTATTATCTTGGTGTCAAAGCGGAAGAAAGCCTGACCGAGCAACAAAAGCTGTTGCAGGAATCCGGTTTCCTGACCGTTGAGTCCCACCAATACGATCGCGGCTGGTTCAGTTCAACCGAGACGACCGTCATCCGCCTCAAACCGACCCTGCTTCAAAATACCCAAAAATACCTGCCGGACAATTTGAAAACCGTCCTGCAAGAGCCGATTACGGTCATCAACCACGTGACACACGGCCCGTTTGCCGGCGGTTTCGGTACGCGTGCACACGTGGAAACCGAGTTCCAATACCATCCGGAAACCAAAAAAGTTTTGGATCGCTTCTTCGGCCAGCAAACGCCGTTGACCATGACCAATACGGTTTATCTTTCCGGAGATGGCAAACTCAGCCTCAATATCCCCGCCTTCGACTATGAAGAGCTTTCCGGTATCAAGCTCAACTGGAAAGGTTTTAGCGGCAATACCGATTACAGCCAAGGCTTCAAAAGCTATCGCCACGATTACCTTGCGCCGTCTTTACAAGTCAAATTGGCCGACAAAGGCGATGTATCTTTGGAAAACCTGCGCTTTCAATCTGAAACGGAAGACGGCCTGACCAAGCTTTCCTTGGGCAAGAGCAGCATTACGCTGGATAAATTCCTGCTGCAATGGAAAGAAAACATCGATTACAACGTTAAGTTGAACGAACTGGTCAACCTTGTGACCAACCTGCAAATCGGTGCTTTCATCAATCCGACCGGCACGATTGCTCCGTCTAAAATCGAAGTCAGCAAACTGCGTTTCGATACGCAGACCGGAGAAGTCGATAAATTCATCAACAGCGAAGGCCGCTTCCAATTTGAGAGCCTGACCTATGGCGACGACAAATACGGCCCTCTGGATATCAATGTCGCTGCCGAGCATTTGGATGCCGCATCACTTCTGGCATTGAAAAACAAAATTGCCGAAGTATCCGTGAAAAAAATGAGCGAAGAAGAAATTCAGGCTTCCTTGATTCAGACGGCCAAAAACGAGGCTTCAGGCCTGTTTACCAATAATCCGGTTTTAAACGTCAAAACCTTTAAATTCACCATGCCTCATGGTGATGTAGATGTCAGTGGCAAACTCGCGTTTAAAGGTTTGGCAGCCAAAGACCTCAACAATTTGGGCGATATGCTGAAGAAAACCGAAGCCGACTTCAACATGAGCGTACCGCAAAAATTGTTGGAGCAGCTCGCCGTCAACCAAGCAAGCAGCCTGTTTAGCGTCAATACCGAAGATGAAGCCGCAGGCCGCGCCAGCATCGACGATATCAACGAGACCTTGCGCCTGATGGTAGACAGCACCATCAAAAGCATGGCAAGTGAGAAATATCTGACCTTAGAAGACGATAATGTCAAAACCCATCTGACTTTGCAAAACAGCGAGTTGAAATTAAACGGAAAAGTCCTTCAAAGCGATCCGGAACCCGAGTTTGACGAAGCAGATTTTCCCAATAACTAATCTTCAATCACACAAACAGCGGTTTTAACTTCCCGGAAGTTAAAACCGCAAATCAACCCACAATCAAAAAGGAAACCCATGTTTCGTACCATGCTCGGCGGCAAAATCCACCGTGCCACCGTTACCGAAGCCGACCTCAACTACGTCGGCAGCATTACCGTTGACCAAGACCTGCTGGATGCGGCAGGTATTTGCGTTAACGAAAAAGTCGCCATCGTCAACAATAACAACGGCGAACGCCTTGAAACCTACACCATCCCCGGCGAACGCGGAAGCGGTGTCGTTTGCCTCAATGGCGCGGCCGCACGTTTGGTTCAAAAAGGCGACATCGTGATTATCATGTCTTACGTTATGTTGTCCGAGCCTGAAATTGCAGCGCATGAGCCGAAAGTCGTCCTCGTCGATGAGAACAATAAAATCCGCGACGTGATTTCTTATGAGCCGCCGCACACCGTGTTGTAATATTCAAACAAAGGCCGTCTGAAACGTTTCAGACGGCCTGTTTCCCAAATTCAATTTATCTGAAAGGCTTTGCCGTGAATATCCAAATCAACAACATCACCGTCAGCAACGATGCGCCCTTTACCCTTTTCGGCGGCATCAATGTCCTTGAAGACCTCGACTCTACGCTGAAAGCCTGTGAGCAATACGTTAAAGTCACCGATAAACTCGGCATCCCTTACGTTTTCAAAGCCTCTTTCGACAAGGCAAACCGCTCTTCCATCCACTCTTTCCGCGGTGTGGGTTTGGACGAAGGCATGAAGATTTTTCAAGCGGTGAAACGCGAGTTTAACGTTCCCGTGATTACCGACGTTCACGAGCCTTACCAATGCCAACCGGTTGCAGAAGTCTGTGATGTCATCCAGCTGCCTGCCTTCTTGGCGCGCCAAACCGATTTGGTGGTGGCAATGGCGAAAACCGGCAATGTCATCAACATCAAAAAGCCGCAATTCCTCAGCCCGTCTCAAATGAAGAATATTGTTGAGAAATTCCAAGAAGCAGGCAACGAACAAATTATTTTGTGCGAACGCGGCGCAAACTTCGGCTACGACAATTTGGTGGTCGATATGCTCGGCTTTGGGGTGATGAAAAAAACGTGTAACAACCTGCCCGTTATTTTTGACGTAACCCATTCCCTGCAAACGCGCGAATCCGGTGCTGCCGCATCTGGCGGCCGTCGCGCCCAAGTATTGGACTTGGCGCTTGCCGGCATGGCAACCCGATTGGCCGGTTTGTTCCTTGAGTCCCATGCCAATCCCGATCAAGCCAAATGCGATGGCCCAAGCGCATTGCCGCTTGCGCAATTGGAAGACTTCCTGACCCGTGTTAAAGCAATTGATGAAACCGTGAAATCGTTTGCGCCTATGGATATTCATTAAGGGCAAATAAGTTAAAAGGCCGTCTGAAAGCATTTTCAGACGGCCTTTTTATTGGCATTACTGTCCGCGTAAAAACAACGCATCCAATTCTTTTAAAGTCAGTTTGACCCAAGTCGGACGGCCGTGGTTGCACTGGTTGCTGCGCGGTGTGTTTTCCATATCGCGCAGGAGCGCATTCATTTCCGGCAGGGTAAGCTGGCGGCCGGCGCGGACGGAGCCGTGGCAGGACATGGTGGCGAGGATGTGGTTTTCGTGCTCTTTGATGGTTTGGCTGCTGCCGACTTGGGCGAGTTCGCCCAATACGTCTTTGGCCAGCGAAACGACGTCGGCTTTACCGAGCATGGCGGGAACTGCGCGGACGGCAAGGGTATTGCCACCCATATCGGACAGTTCCAGGCCAAAGCCTGCCAGCGTTTCGGCATGATCGGCAAGGGCGGCGCATTCTTCGTGGGACGCGGCAAAGGTTACGGGAATAAGCAGGTGCTGGCTTTGCAGGTTGCCGTTTTCCTGACGTTGGCGTTTCATTTTCTCGTAGTTGACGCGTTCGGCGGCAGCGTGCATATCGATGAGCAACAGGCTGTCTTCGGCTTGGGCAAGGATGTAGATGCCTAATAATTGGGCAATGGCAAAGCCGAGCGGCGGCAGTTCGGATTGGGAGGGAAGTCCGTCTGAAAGTGGCGTATCTGTTTTTTGGGTAGGCATTTCAGACGGCATATTGCCGAAACGTGCCTGCTCGAATTGGCTCAATTCAAGGTCGATGTCGTCGGTTTTTTTGTAAAGCTCGGCGTAAGTATTCATGGCCGCGCGGCTTTCGCGCAGGGACAGGCTGCGTTGTTGCGGCACACGCGCGGCTTGGTAAGGCATAGGCGTGGTTTTGCCTGATGAACCAAAGGCATTGCGTGTATCGGGTTTGTTGCCTGTCGGGTAGTTTGATGTGCTATCAAATAGATTTTCGCTGTCGTTTTCAGACTGCCTTGGTGCAGGAATAACGCCGGTAATGTCATGCAGCACTTCGCCTGCGTTGCTGACGCTTTCGGTCAAGTCGGCGCGCGTGTCGGCAAGGGCTTTGTTGAGCGTGTGGAACACAAGTTGATGCACCTGCTGGCTGTCGCGGAAGCGGATTTCGGTTTTGGTCGGGTGGACGTTGACATCCACGGCTTCGGGCGGCAGGTCAAGAAAGAGGACGAAAGCAGGCGTTAGCGCGTTGTGCAATACGTCGCGGTATGCCTGTTTGACGGCATGGAGCATGACTTTGTCGCGCACGAAGCGATGGTTGACGAAGCAGTATTGTTTGTCAGTTTTGCCTTTGGCAAAAGTCGGCTTGGCAATTGCACCATAGAGCCGCAATGCGCCATTGCCGCTGTCAATTTCCAATGAGGCCGTCTGAAAATCATCGCCGACAATGGCGGCAATACGTTCATGCAGGCTTTGTGCAGGAAGCTTGAACACTTGTTTGCCGTCGCGTTTGAGTGAGAAGGCAATGTGCGGATGCGCCAGCGCGAGGCGTTCGAGCATGGTGGCGCAGTGAGCGTATTCGGTGTTTTCGGATTTGAGGAACTTGCGTCGCGCGGGGGTGTTGAAGAAGAGTTCGGCGGCTTCAATGGTGGTGCCGACGGGGTGGGCGGCTGCCGTAGGAGTACTGAGTTTGCCGTCTTCGGCTTTGACTTGGGTCGCGTGCGAACTGTCTTCTTGACGGCTGGTCAGGGTCAGGCGGCTGACGGAGGCGATGCTTGCCAAGCCTTCACCTCGAAAGCCCATGCTGGCAACGTGTTCCAAATCGTTTAATGTTTTGATTTTGCTGGTGGCGTGGCGGTGGAGTGCAAGCTCGATGTCGTCCGGATGGATACCGCTGCCGTTGTCGCTGACGCGAATCAGGCGGATGCCGCCGCCGGCCAGTTCGACATCAATCGCCGTTGCGCCTGCATCGATACTGTTTTCAACAATTTCTTTTAAGGCGTTGGCAGGGCGTTCGACCACTTCGCCGGCGGCGATTTGGTTGACAAGATGGTCGGGCAGGGCGGCAATTCGGGACATCGGTTTCTTTCAAAAAAGCAACGGCGGAAGGGGAATTTACAGGTATTTGCGCATCAATTCGCATTCGACGCGGACGGTTTTGTTCAGCTGCAACACGGCAGTACCGAGCGACTCGTAACGATTGAGGCGATAAAAAGGTACGGAATTGAGAGAGGCATACAGTTTGAGAAAGCTGAGGCCTGCATTTCGTGCCATTTCTTCGGCGCGGCTGAGCAGGGCCGTGCCCAAGCCGAGATTGTGGAAGAGCGGGTGGACGTATAAGGCGTCCAGTTGCGCTTCTTTGAAATCGACTTGGAAGAAGCCTTGAATCAGCCCTTTGTATTCGACCACCCACAAGGCTTTGTTTTTGTCGGAGATAGTTTCCAAATAGCTGTTGATGTCGAGCAGACTTTCCCATGCGTGCATAATGGTTTCGTCGTAACTGCGGATGCAGGCGTATTGAACGGCATGCAGATGGGCGTTGTGTATGGCTTGGCAGTCTTTTTCAGTTGCCGGACGGAGGATGGTCAGAAGGCTCATGGCGGATGGTCGGAAAAATTGATTTCAGACGGCCTTTGGCAATCAAAGGCCGTCTGAAAAAGTGGGTAAGGTTACAGGCTTTGATGTAAGGTTTGTGCGGTTTGGAACGCATTGTCCGCATCATTGGCCAAGACGGTAAAGTGGCCCATTTTTCGGCCTTTGCGCGCGGCTTTTTTACCGTAAAGATGCAGATGTGCATTCGGGTTGCTTTGCAGCGGCAGCCATTCGGGTTCGCTACCGTCTTCCTTCCAAACGTTGCCCAAAATATTTGCCATACAGCAAGAGCTCAGCAATTTAGTGTCAGCCGGAGGCAGGTTGCACATCAGGCGGACCTGTTGCTGGAATTGGTCTGCCGCGCAGGCGTCGATGGTATGGTGGCCGGAGTTGTGCGGACGCGGCGCGATTTCGTTGACGACCAATTCATGCGTGTCGCCGACAACAAACATTTCTACTGCCAATACGCCGACGTAGTTCAATTCATCGGCCAATCGCTGCGCCATTTGCCGCGCCTGTTGCTGAATGTCGGCACTCAGTCGCGCAGGGACGATGGAGTAAGCCAAGATGCCGCTTTCGTGAATATTTTCGGCAGGGTCGAAAGTTTGCACGTTGTCATTGTTCAGACGGCATACGATAACGGAAATTTCGCCACGCAAGTCCACCATTTTTTCCAAAACGCAATCCACGCCGCCGTGTTCGGCAAACGCAGCTTTGAGTTCATCCAATGTTTTTACGCGGATTTGGCCTTTGCCGTCGTAGCCCAAAGTGGCGGTTTTCAGGATGCCGGGCAGAAATTGTACGCTTTCTTCAGTAATGTCTTCGGCTTTGCAAACTGCTTGATACGGCGCGGTTTGCAGACCTGCTTTGCGTATCCATGCCTTTTCCTGAATACGGTTTTGCGCGATGGCAACGCAGTCGCCGCTGGGGGAAACGTTGGTGTGTTTGGCGAGAAAACGCATCGCATCGGCATTGACGTTTTCAAACTCGGTCGTAACAGCCGCGCATTTTGCCAATTCTTCCAAAGCTGCTTCATCGTCAAACGGCGCGCACAAATGGCGGTCGGCAAATTCCGCCGCCGGCGCGTTCGGGTCGGGATCGAGTACGGTTACTTTGTAGCCCATGGTTTTGGCAGCAACAGTAAACATTCTGCCTAATTGTCCGCCGCCAAGAATGCCGAGCATAGCAGGAGGGAGGATGGGGGATGTGTTCATGGATAATCGCTTTATGAAGAAATTAGGTAGGGTGTTTGGAGGCCGTCTGAAAATGGTTTTACAGCTTCAGACGGCCTGATGTTTTAAAGTTTGCCGATAAATTGCGGCGGAACGTTTTCAGTTAACCATACGCCGTTGTCCGCCAAATAAAATTGATGTCCTGCCGCAAGCATGGCGACAGTGTCGATGGTCAATACAACCGGCTTGCCGTGTCGAGAGCCGACGTTGACGGCTGTTGCGGCATCGGCAGACAGATGGACAAAATGGCGCGAGGCAGAATGCAGTCCTTGTTCCAATATAGATGGAACAGACCGCTCAGCCGTACCGTGATACAAAATTTGAGGAGGCGTTGCCACTTTGTGTTCGACCTGAACTTGTGCCGTCGAATGACCTTGCGCAGCACGGATGCGTTTGCCGTCTTCAGAAAGGGTAAACCGTTTTTTATCGTTGTTTTCGACCACTTCCAACAATACTTCGTAGGTCAGCGGATTGCCCGTAAAGCCGCGCTCAGGATGATTTACCTGCGTCAGCAGGGTATCAATATCCACCCAGCCGTCTTTATCCAAAGTAATACCAATTTGCTCGGGATGATGGCGTAAGATAAAGCTGAGGAATTTGCTGATGGATTTTAGTTGTTTTTCGTTTAATATCATAATCTTGTTGTTCAGTCATTTCAGAGCGCAGGCCGTCTGAAAATTATTTATCCAACCCTTCCTGCACCATTTGCGCTGCGCGTATTACTGCGCGGGCTTTGTTCTGCGTTTCCTGCCATTCGGAGGTTGGGTCGGAGTCGGCAACTACGCCTGCGCCGCTTTGGACGAAGAGGGTATTGTTTTTAATCACGGCAGTGCGGATGGCAATGGCCAAGTCCATGTCGTTGTTGAAACTCCATACGCCGACTGCGCCGCCGTAGATGCCGCGTTTGCTCGGTTCGACTTCTTCGATGATTTCCATGGCGCGGACTTTTGGAGCGCCGGAAAGTGTGCCTGCCGGGAAGGTGGCGGCGAGGATGTCCATGTTGGTCATGCCGTCTTTCAGACGGCCTTCGACGTTGGAGACGATGTGCATCACATGGGAGTATTTTTCAATCACCATTTTGTCGGTGACTTTGACTTCGCCGGTTTTACTGATGCGGCCGACGTCGTTACGTCCTAAGTCAATCAACATGACGTGTTCGGCAATCTCTTTGGCATCGCTCAGCAGGTCTTGCTCGTTGGCAAGGTCTTCGGCTGGTGTTTTACCGCGCAGACGTGTGCCGGCGATAGGGCGGACGATGACATCGTCGCGTTCGCGGCGGACGAGGATTTCGGGCGAAGAGCCGACAATATGGAAATCGCCGAAATCGTAGTAGAACATATACGGCGATGGGTTCAGCGTACGCAGGGCGCGGTAGAGGGCAAGCGGATTGTCGGTAAATTCCATGCTCATGCGTTGGCTGGGAACAACCTGCATGCAGTCGCCTGCAGAGATGTAGTCTTTGATTTTGTTGACGCAGGCTTTGAAAGGTTCTTCTCCAAATTCGCTGACTGCTTGCGTCTGCTTGCTGCCGAGGGAAAGCGGGATGGCGCAACTTTGGCGTAGCTGGGTACGGATGTCTTCAAGACGTTCGCGCGCGTGTTCGTAGCCGTTGGCTTGAGAGGGATCGGCATAAACAATCAGGTAGATTTTGCCGCTTAGATTATCCACTACTGCAAGCTCTTGCGAGAGCATCAGGAGGATGTCGGGCGTACCGAGGGGATCGGCTTTGGCCGTATGTTTCAGGCGGTGGGCAAAATGTTCGAAATTGTAGATGGTTTCATAACCGAAATAGCCGACCAGGCCGCCGGTAAAGCGCGGCAGGCTTGGGATTTCTGGCGTTTTGAAGCGGTTGTGGAAGGCTTCGATAAAGGGCAGGGGATTGCCGTCGTGTTGTTCGACGATTTCGCCGTTTTGATATACATCGACATGTTTGCCGCTGGTTTTGAGATAGTGGCTGCAAGGCAGGCCGATAAAGGAATAGCGGCCGAAGCGTTCGCCACCGACAACGGATTCGAGCAGGTAGGTGAAAGGCTTGTTGGCAAGTTTGAGGTAGATTGAGAGCGGTGTGTCCAAGTCGGCAAGCAGCTCTTGAACGAGTGGAATGCGGTTGTAACCTTGTGCGGCTTGGGCTTGGTATTCTTGTTTGCTGATCATCTTGATAAGTCTTTCAGACGGCCTGTTTTAGGGTGTTAAATCGTGTGAAGAGTATAGCATTTTATTGGGATTGTTGACAGTCTGAGCGTTATGTCAGATATGGAAAACGCCGTCTGAAAAAGACGGCGCGAGGTATCAGGCAATGGTGTTGGAGATTTTGTTTTTCCGGCTTTGTTTCCACTTGAAGACATAAGCGGCAACAACGGGAATCAGGGCGATAATGGATTTGAATGTCCAGCCTGAATACCATGTGCCTTCGGGAACATCGCTTGCAAGCCAAGTGAAGTACGGCCACCAGCAGGCAACCAGGCTGCCGAGGAACAGTGGCCAAATATGACGGCTTAAGTTGCGTTGCCATAAAAGGAAACAGATGGCCGCCCAAACGAAAGTCAGTACGGTAATCAGGAGAATGGTGTAGGCATCTGAAATCAGGATGGCGGCAAAATAGTAGCTGAGTGCGACCCATAATAGGGCAAGTATCAAGACGATGATTTCTTCCGGGCGTTTAAACATATTTTCTCTCTTTTGTAAGACTGGCAATGCGTTAATACTATACCCTAAATAAGAAGCAATGATAAGAGTCTTTTCAGACGGCCTTGTAGTCGGGTTTGCTATAATGAGTGCAATCAATTTTTTAGAAAGGACAAATCATGACGGCAAACTTTCAAGAAATGCTGAAGGCTTTGGGCAAACAGGCGAAACAGGAAGCCGCGGAGCGGGAAGCCGAAGCGAAGGCTAAAAAGCAGGTAGAGGATGTGGATTTCAGCAAGGCAGTTGGTAAGGTTACGCCGTTAAAAAATGCCGGCAACTATTATGAACAGCCCCGTGATAAATCTCCGATCAAGCCGCGGCCTAAAGAAATGGCGACTTTGGAGCAGGAAGATTATTTTTATGTGGGCAGCGGCGGCTGGGAAGAACCGCCGGCTTCGTTCAGTAAAAATGGGCAGGGTAAAAATGATTTGATGCGTTTGCGAAACGGCCATTATCCTGTTGTGGCTGATGTAGATTTGCACGGCTATACGCAGGAAGAAGCGCAGCAGGTATTGAACGAGTTTATTGAGTTTACGAAAAAACGCGGCGTTTGCGGCGAGATTGTTCATGGCAGCGGCTTGGGTTCCGCAGGCTATAAACCGGTTTTAAAAAATATGACGCGCCGCTGGTTGATGCAGCATCCTGATGTGCTGGCTTATGTTGAGCCTCGACAAGGCAATGATGGCGCAGTCAGGATTTTGTTAAAACGCCAACGCCGAGACGATGATTGGAAACAGTAAAATAAAAAAAGCAGTGTCGATAAAATGACACTGCTTTTTTATGGTTGTCAGACTAAGAAGATTTCTTTTTGGAAACTGATTCGCAACCTTTGCCATTGGTCATTGTAGTTTTGGAATCTTTAGCAGAATTAATATCAGTGCATTTGTAAGCATTGCCCAAACTATCCATCCAAACAGAAAGGGTATAGCCTGTTTTGGTGGGTATGGCTTTCAAACGATAGGCTCGGCTTGTACTGGTATCAGTCATTTCGGCAGAGTATTCATATTTGTCTGCCAAATCTTTATGACCTTTATATGAGGAAATAAAGTCATCCAACTGAGTTTTAATCTCATCAGTTTTCCACTTTGGATTTTTAACCATCTGGGTTTTAAAAGCAGAATTGATGGCGACTAACTCGGCATGCGCTTGTGATTGGTAGCCGCGTTCAATGTAGCGGTTGTAAGACGGAATGGCAATGACGCTCAGGATGGCTAAGATGGCGATGGCAATCATCATCTCAACCAGCGTAAAGCCTAGTTGTTTGGTAGAGGTGGTATTCATTATATTATTCGCTGGCAACGTAAGACTGAAGGACGACTTGGGTATTGGCATTCTTACCCCATGCCTTGGCGGTAACTCGGTAGGTAATTCGACCCTCTGTTGTTTTACCCAAATATTCGATGATGTAGCGTGGATTATTTACGATGCCACTTTTTTTATCTAAAGGATATTCCGTACCATTGGCGTCAATACACAGGCTTTTGTCGCATTTGCGCTTCCAAGCATCTACGGTTGGGTTGCCTTCTTCAGTAAAATCGCCATTGGATTTGACGTTTGGTGTGGAACATAAACCTTTTTCACATTTTGCGGTAAAAGTAGTCTTTTTACCTTCAATATCAAAAATTTGATTTTCACCTTCACGCAGTGCCGCTTCGGCTAGGGTGGTTGCCAGTTTACGGTCGGCATCATTGGTGCTGATGCGCTGTTCGGTATTGTAGGATTGGGTGGCTGTGACCACGAGTAGGGCGATGACGACCATCATCATTAAGACGATAAACAAAGCATAGCCCTGCTGCCGCTCAGGTTTGATTAGAGTGATCGGTCGGCGCATACGTTTCCTCCGCGGATGGTGGCATTAATATTATAGATATCGACTTTATTGTCTTGTTCTTTTGATGGGTCAATACTGCCGTTATTCAGTACGATTTGGATAGAAGCCGGAGACTTGGCCTCAGCTGAGATATCCAATGCGTTTTTGTAATCAAATGATTCTGTATTCAATCCGCTGGCAGATGTATTTTCAGAATCAGGACATTCTGCATAGATATAGTGGATATCCATGGTTGTAATGCCTTTAATCAACAGCTGCGGATTACTCCATGAGCCATCATTTGATAATTGGAAACGGAATAAACCGCTCTCTTCGCCAAGTTCACCGACAGCGTAGGCAATCATTTCATGTTTCATAATGGCAATACTGCCGTCTTGATCAGAGTCGGTAATTTTTAAAGCCAATTTTGCCGCAGCCAAATCTTTAATTTCTGTGTGAGGTTTGGCAATACCGAAGCAGCTGCTGGCAATGGCAGTTTTTGCACCTGAGTCTGCTTTGTCGATACCGTATTGGAACAGCAAGGCTTTGCCAGTTTGAACAAAGCCGGTATAGCTTAATTTATTGATTTCTTTAACTGGTAACAGCTTATTAACACCGGCTGTTTTCAAGGCATATTCATCCGAGCTTTTGTCTTCTATCACTGCAGAGGCAGGAGAATTCGACATATTGAAGCAGCCGAAATTGCCTGCCATACGCGCATCACGGACAATCATATTGGCGGCATTGCGCAAATCTTGTTGGATACTGATACGGGTGTTGGCAGATTTGTTTAATCCGCGTGCAGTAAAGTAGGTGGAGCTAACAGCCATTAAGACGATCATGCTGAGCAGGCTGGCAACCAGAAATTCAAGAATACTGAAACCTCGCATCGCGGTTTTATTGGGAATATGGTTGAGTAAGCGTTTATTGTTCATTGTTAGTCTCTTACGCGTGATTGGTAGGTATAGACAACGTGATGCCCCGATGTGTTGAGATTTTTTGCGCTATTTTCTTCTTCAACATCTTGTAACCATAAAACTTTCACGATGGTTGTATCGCCTTTGCCATCGCATTTTGCGTTAAACCCATTTTCGTAAGTCGGCTCTGCACCGGAAGAATCTTTGCAGATGGTCGAGAAGACTTGGGCTTCGGGAAGGGCTTTGGCTAAATCAGCTTTAAACTGTGCAATTTGAGCCTGTGCAAGTTGGGCTTTGGTCATTTTGGCTTCAAATTTTGCAGTTTGTTTAGAGTCGGATTTTAGGTAGGCATCATAGGATTTTTTATAACGAGAGGTTTTTTCCCCTGCAGTATCGGTTTCTTCAGAAAGCGTCGGATTAATGAGCATGCCTTCAATCAGATTTTGCGTAATTTGGGCGACTGTGGTTTGATTTTCAGACTCACGTACGTTGGATACGGTACGCAAT
Organism: Neisseria sp. P0016.S008; assembly: GCF_051957775.1. Classification (NCBI taxonomy): domain Bacteria; kingdom Pseudomonadati; phylum Pseudomonadota; class Betaproteobacteria; order Neisseriales; family Neisseriaceae; genus Neisseria; species Neisseria sp. P0016.S008. The sequence continues at coordinate 222,192 of NZ_JBQCWB010000002.1, read as the reverse complement.
TGAACAGCCAGCAGGGCGAGTACGCCGATTGCAAGGACAAACATGGCAATCAAAACTTCAATCAGGGTCATACCTGATTGAAGTTTTGAGGTAAAGCTTGTTGAGCTCGTTTTCAGACGGCCTTTAAATGATCTGAGATGAGTAGGATTAGTAATGTTCATAAGATACCGTTGTTATTATTTGGAAGTGTATTCGCACATTTTGCGCTCATCATTTTTAGCACAGATTTCGACATGCCCATTGCCATTAATTAAAAGTACGGTAGCACGGGCTTTCTTGGTTTCAGCATCGGTGGCAGATTTATCTGTCAGGCTGATTTTGATGTGGCCGTCTGAAAATTGATAATCCTTGCCATTAGTTGAATGGCCAAATGTACCATTGGGCAGGAATCTCCACCAGACTTCTTTTGAAGCTGAAGCAGAAAGAGCAGAACGGTCGTTGCCGATAGGGATATAGTTGAAGCGGTATTCTACTTTGTCGGTATCCCCATTAAGAATAATGGAGCGGATGGATAAATCGACGGTATCGTTTTGATAGCGTAAGTCTTCGTTTTTATCGGCGTAGGCCAACATACCATTACCGGCATATTTGGAATCGCAACCATTATTGGGCGAGCCATCGGATTTGATTTTGACCGGGCAGATGTAAACGGGAAGATTGAGACGGACGGCCTCATTACGCGCGAAGCGCAGCAGATTGGCAATTTGCTCTGCTTGCGATGCCGCACGTCTGGAGGCAATCCATTGATTCATATTAGGAAGTGCGATGACGGCCATTACTGCTGCAATAGTAATGACGATCAGCAACTCAATTAGGGTGAAGCCTTTTTGTGTCTGATACATGAGTGATTTTTGGTAGTAATGTGTTGGGTAACTGACGTTTTCTCTTTTGCATTTGCTCGTGGCAATGCTTTTGCTTTTATTAGATTTATTTTAAACGATTTTGTAATGCGTGACTAATGAAATATGAAATTCGGTTAGTTTTTCGGACAATCTGTCTCAATCTTCCATCAACATAGATTCTGGAACATAGGCAGCATTATCAAATTTGGTAAATTGGCCCATCCAAGTGAGGAATACCTTCCCGACAGGGCCGTTACGGTGTTTGCCGATAATACATTCTGCCAAGCCTTTTGCGGGTGAATCTGAGTTGTAGTATTCGTCGCGATACATGAACATAATCAAGTCGGCATCTTGTTCGATTGCGCCGGATTCACGCAAGTCGGACATCATCGGCCGTTTGTCGGTACGTTGTTCAACCGTACGGCTCAACTGCGACAGGGCAATGACGGGAACTTGCAATTCTTTAGCCAATGCTTTGAGGGAGCGCGAAATTTCACCAAGCTCGGAAGCACGGTTGTCAGAACGGCCGGAGCCAGACATTAATTGCAGATAGTCGATGACGATCAAGCCCAATTTACCGTTGAACTGGCGTGCAAGACGACGGGCGCGAGCGCGGAGTTCGAGCGCAGTCAAACCCGGAGTTTCATCGATATACATGGGTGCATCGGAGAGTTTAACGACCGCTTCGTTCAGACGGCCCCAATGTTCGTCTTGCAATCTGCCGGTTTTTAAAACGCTTTGATCCAAACGTCCGACTGAACCCAGCATACGCATGACCAGCTGCGCACCGCCCATCTCCATCGAAAATACGGCGACAGGTAATTTTTTTTCTACGGCAACGTGTTCCGCAATATTGATAGAAAAGGCAGTTTTACCCATGGAAGGACGGCCTGCGACGATGATCAAATCACCCGGTTGGAGGCCTGATGTTTTTTTGTCGAGGTCGATAAAACCTGTCGATATGCCGGTTACTTCATCAGGATTGTCGCGTGAATAAAGCATATCGATGCGCTCGACTACTTCTTTCAAAAGGTCGGGCATCTCAAGGAAGCCTTGTTTGGATTTGGCGGTACTTTCGGCGATTTGGAATACTTTGTTTTCCGCCTCGTCCAAAAGCTGGCCTGCATCGCGCCCTTGCGGATTGTATGCATTGCGTGCAATTTCCGTGCCGACTTCGGCAAGCTGGCGCATGATGGAACGTTCGCGCACGATTTCGGCGTAGCGGCGGATATTGGCAGCAGACGGCGTGTTTTGCGCCAGCGTAATCAGATAGTTGAATCCGCCTGCCGCTTCCAATTCTTCATTGCGTTCCAAACTTTCTTGAACGGTAATGACGTCGGCAGGACGGCTTTCATTAATCAGGTTGGCAATCGCACGAAAAATCAGGCGGTGTTCGTGGCGGTAGAAATCCTCGCCGGAAACGACATCGGCAATACGGTCCCAAGCAGAATTTTCCAGCATCAGGCCGCCTAAGACGGATTGCTCCGCTTCTGTGGAATGTGGCGGCAGTGACAATGCGCTGATTTCACGGTCTTCAGACGGCATATCGGAATAATTGCTCATGAGGGGCATCTCTGGCTGGAAAATTGTAATCCACTATTATAGCGCAGTGTAAGTTCAATTGGTTTGTTTAGGCTAAAGCAGGTAAAATAGCAATGTTGTCGATTTGACAACACACTACCAAAATATAAATATCAATAATTAGGAGCATAAAAATGGAACACAAGCTGCCACAATTGCCTTATGAACTGGATGCGTTGTCCCCTCATCTGACCAAAGAAACTTTGGAGTTTCACTACGGCAAACACCATCAAACTTACATCACCAATTTGAACAATCAAATCAAAGGTACTGAGTTTGAAGAAATGCCTTTGGAAGAAATCGTGAAAAAATCTTCCGGCGGTATGTTCAACAACGCTGCCCAAACTTGGAACCACACTTTCTACTGGCTGGGCTTTACCCCTAAAGGTCAAGGCAAACCTGCTGGCGAATTGGCTGCGGCCATCGACGCCAAATGGGGCAGTTTCGAGAAATTCCAAGAAGCGTTCAATGCTTGCGCGGCCGGTACTTTCGGCTCCGGTTGGGCATGGTTGGTGAAAACACCTGCCGGTGAATTGGATCTGGTTTCTACTTCCAATGCAGGTACTCCGCTGACTACTGAAAACACTCCGCTGTTGACTTGCGACGTATGGGAACACGCCTACTACATCGACTACCGCAACAGTCGTCCTAACTACCTGAAAGGTTTCTGGGAAATCGTTAACTGGGATGAAGTTGCCAAACGCTTCGCCGCATAAAACGATATGAATGAAAAGGCCGTCTGAAAAATTTTCAGACGGCCTTTTTGTCGATATGGGCGTGATGAAATGGTTTAGATGAATGTTTTTTCTGTCTGATGCGCAAAATTATCATGGAGCAGAAAAAAAGGATAAACGGGAGATTATGCTAAAATATTGTCAACAATTTTTTGATTCCGCATGATATGGAATCAGCGTTTGACACATATAGACAAGAGGATTTTATGAAATTTCTAGACCGTGAGGCGACCATTGCCAAACCTGGCTTTAATCGTTGGCTGGTACCGCCCGCCGCTTTGGCCGTGCATCTTGCCATCGGGCAGATATACGCTTATTCCGTGTTCAATGCGCCGCTGACCAAGCTTATCGGTATCACTGAGTCGGCTGCAGGAGATTGGAAGTTGACCACGGTTGGTTGGATTTTTAGCATTGCCTTGGCGATGTTGGGCGCGTCAGCGGCTATGTTCGGTACTTGGATGGAACGTGTTGGGCCGCGTAAAGCAATGTTTGTTGCTGCCTGCTGCTTTAGCTTGGGCTTTTTTGTGTCGGCGATCGGCGTTCATACGCACAATCTGTTTTTGCTTTATTTGGGCAACGGTGTGATCGGCGGAGTTGGTTTGGGCTTGGGTTATATCGGGCCTGTATCGACACTGATGAAATGGTTTCCCGATAAACCGGGTATGGCGACAGGTTTGGCGATTATGGGTTTTGGCGGCGGCGCGATGTTGGCCTCGCCTTTATCTGTGTCGCTGATGAGTTTTTTCTCCAGTGAAACTTCGGTTGGCGTAGTACAGACGTTTGTTGTTTTGGGCGTTTTTTATTTGGTATTGATGATGTTTGGTGCATTTACCATCCGCATACCTGCCGATGGCTGGAAACCTAAAGGTTATGTTGCGCCGAAAATCAAAAATAAATTGGTCAGCAGTAATCACGTCAATGTTTCCGAAGCCATGAAGACGCCACAATTTTGGCTCTTGTTTTGGGTGTTATGCTTGAATGTAACGGCCGGTATCGGCGTTTTGGGTCAGGCTTCTGTCATGATTCAGGAGCTGTTTTCTGAAACTTCTGTCGGTAAACAGGCTGCCATTGGCGCGGGTGCGGCGGCGGGTTTTGTGAGTCTGTTGAGCCTGTTTAATATGGGCGGCCGCTTTTTGTGGTCCAGCGTGTCCGACAAAATCGGGCGTAAAAATACTTATACTATTTTCTTTGTGCTCGGTTCGCTGTTGTATTTCGCCATTCCGTCGATTGGCGAGAGCGGTAACAAGGCTTTGTTTGTTATTGGGTTCTGCGTCATTATTTCCATGTATGGCGGCGGTTTCGCAGCGATTCCGGCGTATTTGAAGGATTTGTTTGGCACTTATCAAGTCGGTGCAATCCACGGCAGGATTTTGCTGGCGTGGTCAACTGCGGCCGTTATTGGCCCGGTGTTGGTCAACTATATCCGCCAAAGCCAAATTGAAAGCGGTGTTCCGGCTGCCGAGGCTTATAGCATCACCATGTACATTATGGCAGGTTTGTTGATTGTCGGTTTGTTGTGTAATTTGAGTGTCCGTTCGGTTCACGAAAAGCATCACGAAAAAGACATTAAGGTCGCGGCACATAGCGGCAACCCCGATGATGAAACCGCTGTATCTGATGCCTATCTGATCAGCAAGAAAGTATCAGCAGGCGGTATCGGCGTATGGTGGCGCTGGGCTTTGGTCTGCATTCCTTTGGGCTATGGTGTCATTATGGTGTTTGTTAAAGCATTAAGTTTGTTTAATTGACTGTTGAAAATTAGAGGCCGTCTGAAAGTTTCAGACGGCCTTTTCAAATGTTAAACAATTAATCTTTTGATACGCTGATGGTATGTTTGATGTGTTTTAAATTCGCAACGATGGTAAAAGTCATCATCACCAGTAATGCCCATGAACTCCATTTGCTGATGTGTACCGATGCCCACGCGCCGATTTGGTTGGGATAGCGCCAAACGCCGAATAGGGTTCCCAAATTTTCCGCCAGCCAAATAAAAAATCCGATCAGGACGAAAGCGAGCAGGAGCGGCATTTTGCGAGTGGTGTCATAGGGCGTGTACAAGACCGTTGTCCGGGCGTATAGGCCGAGAGCAAAAGCAGCGAGATACCAGCGATAGTCGCCGATATAGTGATGGGTGAAGAAATTGATATAAATCGCCAGTGCGCACAAAGTGCCCAGCCAATATGGCGGATGGCTTTTGATTTTAAGGTCAAACAGCCTCCATGCTTGAATGATATAGCTGCCGACCGCAGCATACATAAAGCCCGCAAACAGCGGTACGCCGCCAATTTTGGTATAAGCCTCATCCGGATAGCTCCAAGATTGGATATCGCCTGATGTCTTGAACCACTCTAAAGCAAAGCCCACCAAGTGAAACAGCGTAATCGATTTCACTTCATCCCAAGTTTCCAGCTTGAAATACAGCATGGCTGCTTGTACGGAGACGGCAAAAATCAGCAGCAGGTCGTAGCGTGAAATTCCCAACCAGCCTGTTTTCGGAATAAGAAACATGGCAATGAAAAACAAGCCTGCAAATAAGCAGGCTCGCGCTTCTTTCAAACCGAAAAACCAAAATTCAACGATAAAGCGTCGCCAACCATGCAAATCCTTGCGTTTGGGATGCTCAGTCAGCCAAGTATCCAGTTTGCCCAACATATTTTCAGACGGCCTCTTAATCTTGAAAATGTTTTAGGCAGATTGAATCGGAATAATGCGGTTTTGCTTACGTTTTGCGCCACCCTCGCAGTAGTTGGTTTTGACATAATCTTCAACGATTTGTAAAAACTCAGCAGCGATATTGTCGCCTTTGAGGGTAACTTTCCGTTCGCCGTCTACATAAACCGGCGCAACCGGAGTTTCGCCTGTACCTGGCAGGCTGATACCGATATCGGCAAGCTTGCTTTCGCCCGGACCATTTACCACGCAACCCATTACAGCGACGTTCAATGATTCAACGCCTGGATATTCAGTGCGCCAAACAGCCATTTTTTGGCGTAAATAATTTTGTACGTCTTGAGCCAACTCTTGGAATACGGTACTGGTGGTACGGCCGCAACCCGGGCAGGCTGTAACCATTGGCGTAAAGGAGCGCAAGCCCATGGTTTGCAGGATTTCCTGACCGACAATGACTTCTTGTGTACGTGGGGAGCCGGGTTCGGGCGTTAGGGAAATTCGAATGGTGTCGCCGATGCCTTCTTGCAACAATACGGACAAAGCTGCGGTGGAAGCCACAATGCCCTTGCTGCCCATGCCTGCCTCAGTCAGACCGAGATGGAGCGGGTAACGGCAACGGCTACCTAATTCGCGGTAAACCTGAATCAAGTCTTGTACGGCGCTGACCTTGCACGACAAAATAATTTTGTCTTCAGGCAAGCCCAAAGCCACAGCTTTTTCTGCCGATTCCAGCGCAGAAACAATCAAAGCCTCTTTCATGATTTCTTCAGGCGGTTTCGGTGTGGCAGAAGCTAGGTTAGCATCCATCATGCGCTTGGCAAGGCTTTGATCAAGCGAACCCCAGTTTACACCGATGCGTACGGCTTTATTGTTTTCTGCGGCAGTACGGATCATAAAGGCAAATTTTTCATCGCCTTTTGCGCCTTTACCGACATTGCCCGGATTAATCCGATATTTGGCCAAGGCTTTGCCGCACTCAGGAAATTCAGCCAATAAGCGTTCGCCATTAAAATGGAAATCACCAATCAGGGGAGTGGTGTAGCCCATATCGTCTAAGCGGCTGCGGATTTCGGCTACTTTGGAAGCCGCTTCAGGAGTATTGACCGTGATGCGGACCATTTCAGAGCCGGCATCGCTCAATTCTTTGACCTGTTTGGCAGTTGCTGCGGCATCTGCCGTATCCGTATTGGTCATGGATTGAACAAGAACGGGTGCATCGGAGCCGATAATGAGGTGGTCAATTTTGACTTGATGTGTCTGACGGCGTTTAGGTGTGGTCATTTTAGTTTTTTCCTGCAACAAAAGAGGCGGATTTTTCACCGGCAACACGGTATTTCAAAGGTTCGATAGGTGTGCCGCCGTAATTGGCTTCCGAGCCGGCTGCAATACCGATCCAAACATTGTAAGGCGCGCCGCCTCTCAGACGTTGTTCGCTTCCGGCCGGAACGATACGGCTGAATACTACTTTTCCATCTTTGTCTGTAATGATCAGATTGCTTCGGTATTGAACTTTAATCCAAAGTTCGTCTTTCTCAACTTTGACGGCAGGCTTCTCTTCTTGTACGACGGCGGAAGCTGCTGAGGCAGCTTGATCATTAGTCACTTCAGGCTTATTGGTGATTTCTTTTTTGCCGTCTTCCGTCATTTCGCTAACGGCAACATTATCCGTTTTTAAGGCAGGCGTTTTCATCGTATCAGCAACATCTTTGCTGTTTTGAATATTTGCCTGTTCGTTTTCAAAACTGGATTTGCTTTGCCAAAAGTAAACGCCGCCTACAGCCAAAGCCAGTGCGGCTATCCCCAATATCCATTTTGGGAAACCTTGCTTTTCAGTGTCTTGATAGCTTAAGCCGACGTTGGTGCTGCGTGTTACCGCGTATACATGGTCTTCAAGTTGCGGAGTAATGGAGAGCAAATGTTTGGCGATGGTTTGTTCGTCGATTTTCAGAAATCGTGCATATGAACGCAGATAGCCTGAAACAAAGACTAAACCGGGAAAACCTGAATATTCCCCTTTTTCCAAAGCATCAATTTGTTCGGCAGACAGTTTCAAACGTGAAGCAACATCTTGAATATCGATTTTGGCATCAGTTCTGTGTTTGCGTAATTCATCCCCCAATGTTTTGGCGGCTTGTGTGTCGTAGTTGATTTTATCGTTATTTTCCATTTAGTGGCCTGTTGTGACAGTTTGTAGTTCGTCTGAATAGGGGAAGTTTGCCCTAAGTTGGGCTTCGTATTCGTATGCAGCGTGTTTATTGCCCAAGGCGGTAGCCAAACGCCAGCCTAAAAGCAAATCGTCAGCCTGCAGGACATCAACTTTGCTTTGGTATTGGCGGAAATAATAGTCGGCATCGTTCAGATTGCCTGCCATCATTTTGGTTCGGGCAAGTTCTTTGAAAGCAGGGAAGAATTGCGGATTCGCTGCCAAAGACCTTTCCAAATAGGCTTGGGCTAAAGAGTATTGGCCTAACCTTGCGCTGCAAATGCCTTTATTCATATTGGCAATAAAGGGGCTTGGGTAGGTTGGGTCGGCCAGTGCTTTGTCAAAATAAGCTAAAGATTCTGCTGGTGCATTCATTTGATTGCACAAGAACCAACCGTAGTTGTTGTTGACTTCCGCGCTATCAGGTTTTAAAGACAATGCTTTAAGAAAGCTTTCCTGAGCTTTGTCTTTGACCTTCAAATACTGATAAATCTCGGCGCGTACCAACCAAGCAAGGTCATTTTTTGAATTGAACTTAAGCGCCTCTTCGATACTTTCAGTAGCTTGGCGGTAGTTTTGGCCACGCATATATTCCACAGCCAGTTGGGTTTTGATATTAGAAACTTGAATGGCACGTTCTTTAGGGCTTGGGCCGGAAGAGGAAGCGCAGGCTGAAAGAGTCAGTGCGGTAAGTAAAGCGAATCCGAACTTGATTTTCATAATTAACCTTATTGTTCGACCAAAATCTGTTGCCATTTTTGTTGGCGGCGTGTTTTATCTTGTACTTGTCCGGCCAATTGTCCGCAAGCAGCGTCAATGTCGTCGCCGCGGGTTTTGCGGACAGTAACGACAAAGCCGGCTTGTTGTAGAATATCGCGGAAGACACGGATATTCTCGTTGGTAGAACGTTCGTAGCCGGAATTTGGGAAAGGGTTGAACGGAATCAGATTGAATTTGCACGGTACGTCTTTAACCAATTCAATCAATTCGCGCGCGTGTTGGGCCTTGTCGTTGATGCCGTCGAGCATAACGTATTCAAAGGTAATAAAGTCACGGGGGGCTTTGACCAGATAGCGTTGACAGGCCGCCATTAATTCTTTCAACGGATATTTCTTATTCAGCGGAACGATTTGATCGCGCACTTCGTCGTTGGAGGCGTGTAAAGATACGGCTAAAGCAACAGGCATAGCGTCGCGCAGTCTGTCCATTTGCGGAACCATGCCCGAAGTGGAAACGGTCACGCGGCGGCGGCTCAAGCCATAGCCGTGATCATCCAGCATAATGCTCAAAGCGGTAACAACATTATCAAAGTTTGCCATGGGTTCGCCCATACCCATCATCACCACGTTGGAGATAACGCGTTCATTTTTAGGGGTAACGCCCATGGCTTTATTGGCCCACCAAAGCTGGCCGATAATTTCGGCGGCGGTCAGGTTGCGGTTGAAACCTTGTCGTCCGGTAGAGCAGAAAGTGCATTCCAATGCGCAACCTACCTGGGAAGAGATGCATAAAGTGCCGCGTTCGGCTTCGGGAATGAAGACGGTTTCTACACCATTGCCCGTGCCGACATCCAGCAACCATTTGCGTGTGCCATCCGTAGATTCTTGTGTCATCATTAATTTAGGCACTTCAATTGTGGCTTGTTCATTCAGCTTGGCGCGCAATGATTTGGCCAAGTCAGTCATTTCTTCAAAGTTTTGTGCACCGGCTTGATGCATCCAACGCATGACTTGCTTGGCGCGGAAAGGTTTTTCACCCATTTCGGCAAAGTGTTGCGTCAGTCCGTTTAAATCGTAATTCAGTAGATTGGTTTTCATGTATTTTTATGTTTCTCAATAAAGCTTTTAAAGTAAAGAGGCTTATCGGTCAGCTTTGCTTTAAAAGCCTTTAGGGGGTTTCAGACGGCCTGTCATTTGCAGGGCATACAAAGCAGTTTTGCCGTCCGATATGGAATCGGACGGCCGTAAAGCGGCTACAGGCTTTTTGCTTTTATCTTGGGCAGATTTCGCTTTGGCTGAAGAAGTAGGCGATTTCAATCGCAGCGTTTTCCACGCTGTCAGAACCGTGCACAGCATTGACGCTGACAGATTCTGCAAAGTCGGCGCGGATTGTGCCTGGAGCGGCATCAGCCGGATTGGTTGCGCCCATCAATTCACGATTTTTAGCAACGGCGTTTTCACCTTCCAATACTTGAATCATGACGGGATTGCGTGTCATGAATTTAACTAAGTCTTCGTAAAAAGGGCGGTCTTTATGTACGGCATAAAACTCTTTTGCTTCGCGCTCAGACAGCTGTTTCATTTTTGCCGCAATAATGCGCAGGCCGTTTTCTTCAAAGCGGCTGTAAATCTTGCCGATGACGTTTTTTTCTACCGCATCGGGTTTGATGATGGAAATCGTACGTTCGATGGCCATATTATGTCCTTGTTTTTATTGAAAGGTAAGTTGTCGTAACCCAAAGGCAAGGGGAGTGTATTTTACCAAATTTCCCCCTTTTTGGGACAGGCATTATTTGCTTAAAGTCAGGTGTGGTTGTTCCAAATAGACTTCGGATTGCATTTCGATCATACGGCTGGCTGTACGGGTAAATTCTTCGGCGAAATCGCCTTCGACGTAAATATCGTTTACGCCAACAGCACTGGTAGCGCACAATTTCACGCGGAAATCGTATAAAACGTCAATTAACCATGTCAGACGGCGTGCTTCTGCTTTTTCTTGAGGGGTCAGGCGTTCCAATCCTGATAGAAAAACCATCTCGTAATGTTCGGCCAAATAAAGATAGTCGGCTTGTGAGCGCGGACCGAAACATAATGCACGGAAATCAAACCAGATAGCGCGTTCCGACTGGGCTTTATGAGGAATTTCCCGTCCATGAATAATGCTGATTCCCGGGTTTAATTCAGAGATTCCACTCATTTCTTTAAATAAAGCAGCCAATTTTTGCTCGTTTTCTTCATTATTGGGTACAAAGAAAATTTCGGCAGGGCGTAATGTGCGCAATCGGTAATCTTCGCCGCCATCTACATTTAAAACGGTCAGGTTAGATTCGATAAGGGCGATGGTTGGCAGAAAGCTGCTGCGGTTTTGGCCTTGAGGATAGAGTTCGGATGGAGCGTAGTTGGAAGTAGCCACCAAAACAACACCTTCGCTCAGCAGGTTTTCCAACAAACGGCCTAAAATCATTGCATCGGCAATGTCGCTGACGTGAAATTCATCAAAGCATAATACGCGTGTTTCTTTGGCAATTTCTGCTGCAACGGCTTTTAAAGGATTTGCTTCGCTCTTTAAAGCTTTCAGCCGTTGATGAATTTCGGCCATAAAGGCATGGAAATGCACGCGGCGCTTACGGCGATAAGGGAGGCAGCCAAAAAAAGCGTCCATCAGGAAACTTTTACCGCGTCCTACGCCGCCATAAAAATAGAGTCCTTTAGGTACTTGAGGGGAACGCAGGCTGCGGCCGAGAAAACGGTTGCGTTTGCGTTTGAACATCATCAGCTCGGTCCATAAGCGATCCAAATACTCAATGGCTCGTGCTTGTGCTTCGTCACGGATGAAGTTGGGTTGTTCGGCGGCGGCCTGATACCAAGTCAATGGGCTGTGGTTTTCAAATGGCGGTGGCGTAAATAGTTGGTCTCTATTGCTCATGTATAACCTTTATTATGTTTTGCTGGCGATAGTCGAAACATCTTCCGCAATAATTTGGACAGTAGTCGGAATGATGTTCTCATTACGGAATGGTCGGTCTATTATAAATGATTTCAGACGGCCTGCGTTTTTTGCAAAGGCTTTGTTGTCAATATAGTTGGAAAAGTGTGCGATTAAAGTGCAAGTAAAAAGGGCTGGCTTTAGTATTTTTTGAAAAAACAAAAAACGCCGCATTTCTGCGGCGTTTTGCTACTAAGTATTAATGAGCACTTTCTTGCAATGCCAAGTCTACACGCTCACGCAACTCTTTACCCGGTTTGAAGTGGGGAACATGTTTTTCAGGCACTTCCACACGTTCGCCGGTTTTAGGGTTGCGCCCGATACGGGCAGGGCGGTGGTTCAAGTCGAAGCTGCCGAAGCCGCGGATTTCGATACGTTGTCCACGAGCCAGTGAGCGGGTCATGGTATCAACCAAGACTTTTACACTGTATTCGACATCTTTAGCCAGCAGTTGGTTGCCATTTTTTTCGGCAAACACTTCTGCAAGGCGAACCATCAATTCAGACTTCGTCATGTCTGCAACCTTATTCTTGGTCGCCGGACAGTTTGGCTTTCAGCAAGTCGCCCAAGCTGGTAGTACCGGCATTGGCAGTTGCAGCGGCGTTAACTGAATTCAGCGCTTCGCGGTTTTCTTTAGCGTCTTTCGCTTTAACAGACAGACGGATGCTGCGGTTTTTACGGTCAACGGTAACGATAACGGCTTCAACTTCGTCGCCTTCTTTCAGTTTGGTAGTCAGGTCTTCAACGCGGTCAGCGGCGAATTCAGAAGCAGGCAGGTAGCCTTCAACTTCTTCAGACAGAGCAACTACGGCACCTTTGGCGTCAACAGATTTCACAGAACCTTTAACCAAAGAACCTTTGTCGTTTACGCTGATGAAGTTGCCGAACGGATCACCTTCAAGTTGTTTGATACCCAAAGAGATACGTTCTTTTTCAACGTCGATGGCCAATACAACGGCTTCAACTTCTTCGCCTTTTTTGTATTTGCGTACAGCTTCTTCGCCGGCTTCAGTCCAAGACAGGTCGGATAAGTGAACCAGGCCGTCGATGCCGCCAGGCAGGCCTACGAATACGCCGAAGTCGGTGATAGATTTAACTGCGCCGGAGATTTTGTCGCCTTTGTTGTGGTTGGCGGCAAACTCTTCCCAAGGGTTAGCTTGGCATTGTTTCATACCCAAAGAGATACGGCGGCGGTCTTCGTCGATTTCCAGGATCATGACTTCAACTTCGTCACCCAGTTGAACAACTTTGCTTGGGTGTACGTTTTTGTTGGTCCAATCCATTTCGGAAACGTGTACCAAGCCTTCGATGCCTTGTTCGATTTCAACGAATGCACCGTAGTCGGTCAGGTTGGATACTTTACCGAACAGGCGGGTACCTTGTGGGTAACGACGGGTCAGGCCGCTCCAAGGATCTTCGCCCAGTTGTTTCATACCCAGAGAAACACGTTGTTTGTCTTGGTCGAATTTCAGGACTTTGGCTTCTACTTCTTGACCAACTTCCAAAACTTCGCTTGGGTGTTTCACACGGCGCCATGCTAAGTCGGTGATGTGCAACAGACCATCGATGCCGCCCAAGTCAACGAACGCACCGTAATCGGTGATGTTTTTAACGATACCTTTGATAACTGAACCTTCTTGCAGGTTTTCCAGCAAGGCTTTGCGTTCTTCGCCCAAAGTAGCTTCCAGAACAGCGCGGCGGGACACAACAACGTTGTTGCGTTTTTTGTCCAGTTTGATCACTTTGAATTCAATTTCTTTGCCTTCGAAGTGAGAAGTGTCTTTTACAGGACGTACGTCAACCAAAGAACCCGGCAGGAATGCGCGGATGCTGTTGATCATAACAGTCAGACCGCCTTTGACTTTGCCATTGATAACGCCGGACAGGATGTCGCCGTTTTCCATAGCTTCTTCCAAAGCGATCCAGTCGGCAGCGCGTTTGGCTTTTTCGCGGGACAGTTTGGTTTCGCCGAAGCCGTTTTCAACAGATTCGATGGTAACGGTAACGAAATCGCCAACTTTAACTTCAATCTCGCCCTGAGCGTTTTTGAATTCAGCAACATCAATCAGAGATTCTGATTTCAGACCTGCGTTAACGGTAACGAAGTTTTGATCAATGCCGACTACTTCGGCAGTAATCACTTCACCTGGGTTCATCTCTTGCAGGGTAAAGCTTTCTTCCAGCAGCTGGGCAAAATTTTCCATAGTCATATATACTCTTTTCGGTACACCGCCAAGGGGTGCGGGTTAGGTTTGAAATGACCTGCCGTCCTTGGCGCGGCAGGTTGGGAAATGTTTTCAGACGGCCTTGTTAGAGGGTTAACAGGCCGTCTGAAATGAAAACTTCGCGATTATACTCCAAATTTTAAACTTTATGATACCAATCAAGCACTTTTTTTACAGCTTCTTCGATAGAAAGGTTATCAGTATCTAAAAGCAGGGCGTCGGGCAGCTGTTTCAACGGAGCAACAGGGCGGCGACGGTCTGCTTCGTCGCGCGCTTCAATGTCCGACAAAATGCGCTCGAATGCAACGCCTTCGCATGGGATACCGAGTTGCTTAGCACGACGTTGGGCGCGGACATTGGCACTCGCGGTCAGGAAAATTTTTAATGCGGCATCAGGGAAAATAACCGAGCCGATATCGCGGCCGTCGGCGACCAAACCTTTTTCGGTCAGGAAGTCGCGTTGGCGCTGCAAAAGGGCGGCACGCACTTTAGGCAACTGCGCGACAGCAGATGCGCCCATGCCGATTGCTTCGGTACGGATTTGCTCGGATACATCTTCGCCGTTTAATAATACGGCGCTACCTTCAAATTGTGCGGGCAAAGTTTCTGCCAGTGTGCTGACGGCGTCTTCATCTGACCAGGCAACATTTTGTTTTTGTGCGTAAAGCGCGGTCAGACGGTAAAGCGCACCGGAGTCTAGGTAAAGAAAACCCAAGGCTTCGGCTACGCGTGAGGCAACCGTCCCTTTGCCGGATGCGCTGGGGCCGTCGATGGCGATAACTTTTTGCTTGAGGCTCATGTGTTCTCCTGAATGCGATAGGTATTTGAATTAACCGTTTATTATACGTTGCTTTGGCCGTCTGAAAACGAAAATTTTTGTGTGATTCAGATTTGAGGGGAAAGCGGCTCGGCCTTATCGGGTATAATGGCCAAAACCATAATTTAACCGCTTTATCTGATTGTTCGGGCCGTCTGAAATAACGGGTCGGGAACGGTCTTAGAATTTAGAAACATTATGTTACAAACTGATAATCTTACTTCTGCACAACCTCAGCGCATTATCACTGCTCAAAATATTTCAGCTCAGGAAGAATTGCTTGAACGCGCTTTACGTCCGAAAACTTTAGACGACTATATCGGGCAGGATAAGGCAAAAGAGCAGTTGGCTATTTTTATTCAGGCGGCGAAAAAACGTGGCGAAGCGCTTGACCACACTTTGCTGTTTGGCCCTCCGGGTTTGGGCAAAACTACTTTGGCGCACATTATAGCCAAAGAGTTAGGCGTTAATTTGCGCCAAACCAGCGGCCCAGTTTTGGAACGTGCCGGCGACCTTGCAGCCTTGTTGACCAATCTCGAGCCGCATGATGTGCTGTTTATCGATGAAATCCACCGTTTAAGCCCTGTGGTTGAAGAAATCCTTTATCCTGCGCTTGAAGATTATCAGTTGGACATTATGATAGGCGAAGGGCCGGCCGCGCGTTCGGTCAAAATTGATTTGCCGCCGTTTACATTGGTAGGTGCGACGACCCGTGCCGGTATGCTGACCAATCCTTTGCGCGACCGTTTCGGTATCGTATCCCGATTAGAGTTTTATCAAAACAAAGATTTGGCGACTATTGTTGCCCGTTCTGCCCAGTTGTTGCAGTTGGATATGGGCGACGAGGGCGCGATGGAAGTGGCCAAGCGCAGCCGCGGTACGCCGCGTATTGCCAACCGCCTTTTGCGACGTGTACGCGATTATGCCGATGTGAAAAACAACGGTGTCATTGATGCGGAAATTGCCGATGCTGCCTTGAGTATGCTGGATGTGGACGGGCAAGGTTTGGATGTGATGGATAGGAAATTCCTTGAGGCGATTCTGCACAAGTTCAGCGGCGGTCCTGTGGGTTTGGAAAACGTGGCTGCTGCGATTGGTGAATCAACCGATACCATCGAAGATGTGATTGAACCATATCTGATTCAGCAGGGCTTTTTGCAGCGTACACCGCGCGGACGCGTAGCAACCGAAAGAGCCTATCTGCATTTTGGTTTGAAGGTTCAAGAATAATGATGAAGGCCGTCTGAAAACCGCTTTCAGACGGCCTGATACTTTCAATTTCATATGATTGTCGGCAAATATCTGCCGATAATCGGTTAAAATGTCTCCCTTTTCTTTTTTGAAGTTTCCCCATGAATATCTTATCCGTAGAAAATGCTTCTTTTGCCGTCGGCCACGTCGCCTTGCTCGACAAAACTTCTTTTCAACTCGACAGCGGCGAGAAAATCGGTTTAATCGGTCGTAATGGTGCGGGTAAGTCTTCGTTTTTAAAAATCCTCGCTGGTGTACAAAAGCTCGATGACGGGCAGATTATTGTTCAAAACAACCTCAAAATCGTTTATGTATCGCAGGAATCTTTTTTTGATAAGGACGCAACCGTATTTGATACCGTTGCCGAAGGTTTGGGCGAAATTCGCGATTTATTGCGCCGTTATCATCATGTCAGCCATGAGTTGGAAAATGGTTCGAGTGAGGCTTTGTTGAAAGAGCTCAACGAATTGCAACTTGAAATCGAAGCGAAGGACGGCTGGAAACTGGATGCGGCAGTCAAGCAGACTTTGGGGGAACTTGGTTTGCCGGAAAACGAAAAAATCGGCAACCTCTCCGGCGGTCAGAAAAAGCGTGTCGCTTTGGCGCAGGCTTGGGTGCAAAAGCCTGACGTATTGCTGCTGGATGAACCGACCAACCATTTGGACATCGACGCGATTATCTGGCTGGAAAACCTGCTCAAAGCTTTTGAAGGCAGCCTGGTTGTGATTACCCACGACCGCCGTTTTTTGGATAATATCGCCACGCGCATCGTCGAACTCGACCGCGGCATTCTGCGCTCCTATCCCGGCTCGTTCTCCAAATACAGCGAGAAAAAAGCGCAAGAGTTGGCAGTCGAGGCGGAACATAACCGCCTGTTTGACAAATTCCATGCACAGGAAGAAGCATGGATACGCAAAGGCATCGAAGCGCGCCGTACCCGCAACGAAGGCCGCGTGCGCCGTTTGGAAGAGCTGCGCCGCCAGCGCGCCGAACGCCGCAATGTACAAGGGCAGGTCAACTTTAAGCTCGATAGCGGCGAAAAAAGCGGCAAAATCATCGCCGAATTGGAACATGCTTCGTTTGCCTATGGCGACAAAGTCATCATGGACAAATTCTCCGCCATTTTGCAGCGCGGAGACAAAATCGGCTTAATCGGTCCAAACGGCATCGGCAAAACTACTTTCCTCAAGCTGATTTTGGGCGAATTGCAGCCGACCTACGGCAGAATCCGTATTGGCAGTAAGCAGGAAGTTGCCTATTTTGACCAGTTCCGCAGCGCGTTGAATGAAAATGACACCGTGTTTTACACGCTCGGACAGGGCAATGATTACGTTGAAATCGGCGGCAAGAAAAAACACGTCATGAGCTATCTGGAAGATTTCCTGTTCCATCCTGCCCGTGCGCAAAGCCCCGTCTCATCGCTGTCCGGCGGCGAACGTAACCGCCTTCTGCTTGCAAAACTCTTTACCCGTCCTGCCAATATCCTGGTTTTGGACGAACCGACCAACGACTTGGACATCGACACCCAAGAGCTGCTCGAAGACCTGCTGCGCGATTACCAAGGCACGGTATTCCTCGTCTCGCACGACCGTATGTTCCTTGATAACGTGATTACCCAAAGCATTGTTTTCGAAGGACAAGGCCGTCTGAAAGAATACATCGGCGGCTATCAGGACTATATCGACGCAAAATCGCGGGAAGATAAAATTCAGACGGCCTCGGCGCCTAAAGCGGTTGCTGAGCCTGAGAAAGTCAAACCCAAAGCCAACCGTACGGTCAAACTTTCCTATAAAGAACAGCGTGAACTCGATGTCCTGCCTGATGAAATCGCCGCTTTGGAAACCGAACAGGCTGAAATCAATACCCAGCTTTCCGATCCTGAAATTTTCAAAGATTATGAAAAAGCAGGTGCACTGCAAAGCAGAGCTGAAGAAATCGAGATGTCACTTTTGGAAAAGCTGGAACGCTGGGAATGGCTGGAAGCGAAACAAAATGGCGAAGCGGTTTAAATTGGGAATTTTGTCCCAAAGTAGGGCAGGTATTTTTCTAAATCATGCCGTCTGAACCCCGAATATTCAAAAACAAGGTCTACAACCAACATGAAAAAAGTCGAGAAAAACGTATTGGTGCTGCATAGCGCTAAGGAAATGTTTGAGCTGGTGGACAAAGTTGAGGACTATCCAAAATTTTTGCCGTGGTACAGTAAGACCGAAGTCATCGAACGCAAAGGCAATGAGCTAAAAGCGCGCCTGTTTATGGACTATATGCGCGTCAAGCAGTCGTTTGCGACGCACAACCACAATATCCCGGGGCAGGAAATCCGCATGGATTTGCTCGAAGGGCCGTTTAAAACCCTGCGCGGCACTTGGAAATTTATCGATTTGGGCGATGATATGTGCAAAGTCGAATTCAGATTAGAATACGATTTCTCAAATGCCGTACTCTCTGCCATGATTTCCCCAGTGTTCGGCCATCTCGCCGGTACGCTGGTGGATGCTTTTATTAAAGAGGCCGACCACCGCTATGCTTGAAATTGAAATTGTTTACGGACTGGCCGATAGGCAAGTGTTGAAGAGCATGACCGTTGCCGAAGGTACAACCGTACGAGAAGCTGCCTTGAAAAGCGGTTTGGAGGTAGAGTTCCCAGAGTTGGATTTACAGCAAGCGCCTTTGGGTATTTTCGGCAAGGCAGTGAAAGACGAGACTATGTTGCGCGATGGCGATCGGATTGAGGTTTATCGTCCATTGTTGATTGATCCTAAAGAAGCGAGACGTAAACGCGCCGGGCAAGAATAAATCAAAGGCCGTCTGAAACTTTTTCAGACGGCCTGTCAAACTGAAAGAACAGTAATGAGCTTGAAAATTAAATTAATCGTCGGTTTGGGCAATCCAGGCCAAGAATACGAACAAACGCGCCACAATGTCGGCTTTT
The DNA here is from genome assembly GCF_051957775.1 of Neisseria sp. P0016.S008. NCBI lineage: Bacteria > Pseudomonadati > Pseudomonadota > Betaproteobacteria > Neisseriales > Neisseriaceae > Neisseria > Neisseria sp. P0016.S008. The sequence goes on along the minus strand of NZ_JBQCWB010000002.1, from coordinate 203,232 downwards.
GGCTGTTGGATGAGCTGGCGTGGAAATGGAAAGTCAATTTTAAAGACGAAAAGAAATTTTACGGCGAAGTAGCGCGCGCCACTACGCCTGATGGTGATGTTTGGCTGCTCAAACCCATGACCTTTATGAACCGCTCCGGTCAGGCTGTTGCCGCTTTGGCTCAGTTTTACAAAATCAAGCCGGAGGAAATCTTGGTGGTTCATGACGAGCTGGATATTCCATGCGGCCGTATCAAATTCAAACTTGGCGGCGGCAACGGCGGACACAACGGCCTCAAAGACATTCAGGCTCGTTTGGGTACGCCTAATTTCTACCGCCTGCGCTTGGGTATTGATCATCCTGGTGACCGTAATCTGGTTGTCGGTTATGTGTTGAATAAACCGTCGGCAGAACACAGACAGCAAATTGATGACTCCATCGCCAAATCCCTGCAAGGATTGCCGGCCGTATTGAATGGCGAATGGGAAGAGGCAACACGTTTTTTACACAGTAAGTAAGCGTACCCAAATCAAACGGGTAACCTTGCACATCATGTTCAGACGGCCTGAAAACAAGTAGTGCGCCTGAATAGCGATAATCCAATCAAAGAAACAGTAAATATGAACGAACTGACCAGCCTTATGCAAACCGAAGCCCCGGGCATTGTTGGCGAAACATTAGACTTCTGCCTTTATGAATGCAGTATTGAAGATGCCCCGGATGCAGAAGAAGTGGCACAATGGCGTGATATTTTGAAGGCACGGGGTGGGAAATTTGTCCGCTTGGCAGACATCTGCCAAACATGGTTGGATGAAGAGGCCGATAAATGAAAGCCTTACCATTAAACAAATTTACTGCCGCTGCCTTTATCTGGTTTGTGGCCGCCATTTATGCCTTACTTTTCAAAGAAGGTGGCAATAGCGCTCCACCATTTCCCCATTTTGATAAAGTCGGTCATTTCGGACTTTTCTTCGGTCAGGCATGGCTGTGCGCAAAAATATTTATTCAAGACAATAGGAATATTCCCTATAAAGGCATTCTGCTTGCCGCTTTATTGTTTGCAATAGGCAGTGAGTTGGCTCAGGCATTTCTGACTACTACGCGCCAAGGTTCGATCGCGGACGGCATTGCCGATATGGCAGGTACGGCTGTGGCGCTGTGGTTTGCAGAAAAAGTAAAAACAGCAAAAAGTTAGATATACTTAAAGAAGTTAAAAGGCCGTCTGAAATCCTGAGAAATAGGTTTCAGACGGCCTTTCGTTACTTGATGCATGAGGCAATCGTTGTTTCATGCCAAGGATTCAAACATTAGAAGGTTACACGCACACCAGCAGATACTTCGTGGGATTGTAATTTGGTTTCTTCAAATTTACCCCAGTAGTTGTATCTGTAACCAGCATCCAAGTCAACATTAGGAGTAATTTCGTAGCTTACGCCAGCCATTGCACCAATACCGGTTTTAGTTTTACGATAGTTTGCTTCGTAGTAGTAACCTGGAGCTGTATCAGTAAAATCAGCTGATACGCGGTTGATGCCTAAACGGGCACCGACATAAGGCTTAACGGGTGTATTTGTATTGAAGTCATAGATTGCTGAAACGCCAACACTTTGAAATTTAGCTTTATTTTTTGAATGGAAAGAGCCTTTTGAGAAGTTTTCTTCCAAAGATTTGTAGTGAGTGTAATCAGCACCAAGACGGAAATCGCCAAAGTCATAACCTACAGACAAACGTGGGCTAAAGCCTTTAGCTTTTTCGTCGAATGTAGCACTACCAGAGTTGTCTTTTAAGTTAACAGAAGCATAACCGGCATCTGCCTGAACATAAACACCTCTGTTTGCATCAGCCAATGCGAATGTAGGCAGGGAAAGAGCAATCAGTGTTACCAGAACTTTTTTCATTGTTTTGTCCTTAATGTAGGATTAGGAGTAGTGAATAATCGCTGGGGTTGGTCGTTCCCAACAATTATTCTGATTGTATTTTCTTGTCGTAAATTAAGCAAATCTAAAAATGTTTTAACTGTTGTAAAAAAGCACTTATAAAAAACACTGTAACAAGTCGTTTAAAAACAAACGGCCTTGTTCGGTCGGGCGGAACACGGTCGGGTCTGATTCAAGCAGGCCTTTTTGTCTGGCGGTTTCGATTTGTGCCATGATTTTTGCAGTGGGTACGCCGGTACGTTCCTGCAGCATTGAAGCAGGTACGCCGTCGGTCAGGCGTAGGGCGTTCATCATGAACTCGAATGGAAGGTCTTCGGCAGCAACGGTTTTGCGTTCGACTGCTTCATGCGGATTGCTCAGCATGGCGGCAAGATAGTCGTTGGGATGGCGACGGCGGACAGTTCGCTCGATACGGTCGGGATAGGAAATTTTGCCGTGCGCGCCTGCTCCTATGCCTAAGTAATCGCCGAACTGCCAGTAGTTCAAATTATGGCGGCACTGCATGCCAGGTTTTGCAAAAGCCGATGTTTCGTAGTGGATAAAGCCTGCGCTTTCTAATGCGCCGTGTACGGCATCTTCAATATCCAATGCTGCTTCATCTTGCGGCAAACCTTTTGGCGGCGTATGACCAAAAGGCGTGTTCGGCTCCATGGTCAGATGATATGCGCTGATATGCGATACGCCTGTTGCAATAGCGGTTTGCACATCGTTTGAGGCCGTCTGAACCGTTTGGTTTGGCAGGGCGTACATCAAATCGATATTGACTTTTTCAAATAATTTCAAGGCAGTATCAATGGCTGTCAGGGCTTCTTTGCCGTTGTGAACGCGTCCCAATCGAGTCAGCATATCGTCGTTAAAACTTTGTACGCCGATAGACAGGCGCGTAATGCCTGCGTCTTTAAATCCTTGAAACTTCTCAATTTCAAATGTGCCCGGATTGGCTTCCAAAGTAATTTCCGCTTCCGGCTGCAAACGCAACAGCGAACGCACGCCGCTTAACAAACGGTCAATCGATTTCGCTTGAAACAGGCTGGGTGTACCGCCGCCGAAGAATATAGTTTCCACCGGTCTGCCCCAAATATTCGGCAATTCAAGCTGCAGGTCGGTTAATAGGGCATCGATATAGGCTTCTTCCGGCAGGCCGTTTTTCAGGCTGTGGGAATTGAAGTCGCAATACGGGCATTTTTTGATGCACCAAGGAATATGGATATAGAGTGATAAAGGAGGCAGGGCGGTTAGCTGGCCGGGGCGTTGGAAGGTGATTTGGGTCATGATATGTGTTGAGGCTTGAGGCCGTCTGAAATTTTTAGGGCCTTATTTTAACTGAAATGTCGGCCGGGAAAGTAATCAGTAGGAAATTTGCGCAATCTAAGCGCTCAAAAAAGCTTCAATTTCTTCTTCTGATAATTTGGAATTGCAGACAAATTTTATTTTGCCTTGTGAGATGTTGAGTAATGCGGGAACAGTTTTGATGCCGTGTTGTTCACGAAAAGTCTTTAAAGCCGCTTTGTTGCTGCTGTCTGTAAAGCGGATGGTAAGCTGCTTGTTTAAGGAAACGGTAAGCAGTTTTGCAACAAAACGGCGACAGTATGAACAGCTTGGTTTGCCTAAAAAGACGATAGCAGTTTCTTGACTGTCAATGAGTTGCAGAAGTTCGTCAGGCGTGGTTGGGATGAAGGCAGCAACGTGTTTTGCAAAGGCTGCCAATTCTTCAGGTGTGGGCTTGGGCATGGGAATGTATGTGAGGTAGGCCGTCTGAAGGTTTCAGACGGCCTTTGGTCTATAAGGATTCAATTTTTCTTAACAATTCACGCAATGCTTGAGCGCGGTGGCTTTCGGCATTTTTGATTTCAGGGTCAAGCTCGGCGGCGGTGCAACCGTGTTCGGCCAGATAGAAATGCGGGTCGTAGCCGAAGCCGTTTGTGCCGGCTGCTTCGGCCTGCCATTGGCCGCGCCAGATGCCTTCGGCGATGATGGGTTGCGGGTCGTTTTCGTGGCGGACGAGTACGAGTACGCAGACGTAGTAGCAGCTTTTGTCGTCTTTATCGGCAAGATCGGCAGACAGTTTGGCGTTGTTTGCGGCATCGGATTTGGGGTTTTCGCCTGCATAACGTGCGGAGAAAATGCCGGGTGCGCCGTTTAAGGCGTTGGTGCAGATGCCGGAGTCGTCGGCAAGTGCCGGTAAGCCGCTGTATTTGGCGGCATGACGTGCTTTAGCCAGGGCATTTTCAACAAAGGTATGGTACGGCTCGGGGCATTCGGGCGTATTGAACTGCGATTGCGGCAGGACTTCGATGTTTAAGTCGGCAAAAAGGCGGGAAAATTCTTTGAGTTTGCCTGCGTTGCCACTGGCAAGGACGATTTTTTCAAACATGGTTTTTCCTTAATGGTTTTCGGTTTGCTGCATACGGGCCATTTGTGCGCGTGCTTTGTGGCGGATGTAAAGGGCGAGGCTGCCGATTTGGGCAAAAACGGCGGCAAAGGCAAACAGAAAGGCGGCAACGGCGAATTGTTTGCTGTGAATACTCAGAAGATAAGCGCCCAACAGAATTAGGACGATAAACATCAGGGTAAATAGGGCGGTTAGGAGCAGATAGGCTTTTTGTCGGGTCATGGCAGCTTGGATAAGGGGAAAATGTTTTGATTATAACGTCAGATTGAGAATTTGAAACCATACCGGATTCGTTAAAAAGGCCGTCTGAATATTTCAGACGGCCTTGAGTTGAATAACGGATTAACGCAATTCTGTGTGCAGGCGGCTCAACAATGTGGAGGCATCGCTGCCTTTGTATGGGCTGCCGTCTTTGTTCAACAGATGAAGGCGTGCGCCATTGTTGATTGGCTCAACATAGACGATGATTTCAGGATAAGTTTTTGGCGCTTCTGCTTTGCCTTTGCCAAATACGCGTTTGAACAGGCCGGGTTTTTTATTGGCAACTGCTTCGCTTTCGGTTGGCGCTTGTTGAACCAAGAAAGCGCGGCGTTCGGCATTTTGACCGATAACAGTCAGGCCGATGCGGTCAAGCGCAAGGGCGGTACGGCGCCAGTTGCGACCGTAATCGCCTGCCAGTAGCAGGGTGCCGTTGTCCAAACGGGCCAACTCGGAGGCATTGCTGCGGGCGGCAACGCTTTGGGTCAGTGCCTGTTCGGCTTGTTGGCCGTCAACGCCCAAGTATTGCATAAAGCGGGCGAGGAATGCGGCTTCGAGGTTAGAGTCGCTCTCGCTTGGCTGCCACATGGTGGTGTCTTTTTTACGGTCGGCATAAACTTCTTTCATGCCTTTATGGGCGAAGAAAATGTCAGTCGAACCGTTTTTGCCTTGTTCGATGCGGATGATGAATTTGTCGCGTTCGCTGGTGGAGTAGATGCCGCCCAAGCCGACTTTATCCAACAGGCGGCGCAGGCTGTCTTGAGGGATTTTGGCTCGGTTTTCCGCCCACTCGGTTTCCATTTGGCCGATGGCCGGTTCTTCGGATTTGATGTCGAAACCGTTTTCTTGCCAGAACACTTTCAGCAACGGCCAAATTTCGCGAGGCGATTTGCCATCGACAACCAACCAGCGTTGGTTGCCGTCACGCTCAAGGCGTACGCCTTTAACGGATTTCAAAACTTCTGCATTGGCAGGTTGTTGTACGGCCTGCGTGCGGCGTTTGTTGAAGTCGCTGGCGCGGACGGCTCCGCTGCCTGCCGGTAATTGATAGAGGTTGCCTTGGTCCGGGTTGTTCAAATCAGGTGGTACTTCCAATTTGACCAGGCGGTGTGATTGACTTTGATAGTCGAGTTTGGGTTGTTCTTTTTTGCTGCCGGAACAGGCAGTCATGCTAATCAGGGCGAGGGCTACTACGATGGGTTTGATATAGGTCATCTTGTTTTCCTGTGGATGAAGTTCTTAACAGGGAGGCTGTCTGAAAAGGGTGTTTGGGATTCAGACGGCCTTATTTCCGGATCAGATTTGTCCTGATTTTTCCAGAGCGGCTCGGACTTTGGCTTGACCGGCTTCGGTCAGTGCTACCAAAGGCAGACGAACATGGGGTTCGCATTTGCCCAATAAGCTCAGGCCCCATTTGGGCGCGGCTGGGCTGGGCTCGCAGAACATGGTGTTATAAATTGGGATAAGTTGCTCGTTTAGACGACGGGCGGTCGCAATATCGCCCTCAAGGGCGGCTCGGCACATGTCGGCAAAGAGTTTCGGTGCAACGTTGGCTGCGACGGTTACCACGCCATGACCGCCACACAGCATGAAAGGCAGGCCGGTAGGGTCATCACCGGATAAAACGGCAAAACCTTCAGGAACGCTGTTGATCAATTCGATGTTCTTGCCGATATTGCCGCTGGCTTCTTTCACGCCGACGATATTCGGAATCTCGGCCAAACGCAAAATAGTGTCGTTGCTCATGCTGACGACGGTACGGCCGGGAACATTATAGATAACCATCGGAATCGAAGTGGCTTCGGCGATGGCTTTGAAATGCTGGTAAATGCCTTCTTGCGAAGGTTTGTTGTAGTAGGGAACAACAGATAAGGTGTAGTCCGCACCGGCTTGCTCGGCGGCTTTGGAAAGGGCGATGGCTTCGACAGTGTTGTTGGCGCCTGTGCCGGCGATAACGGGAACGCGCTTGTTGACGTGTTTGACAGTAGCTTCAATAACGGCCAAATGTTCTTCGACAGGCAGGGTGGCTGACTCGCCGGTGGTGCCGACTGCAACGATGCCGTCGGTGCCGTTTTCAATGTGCCAGTCGATTAAGTCGTGAAGTTGTTCGTAGTTGATGCTGCCGTCTTGATTCATCGGAGTAATCAGGGCAACCAGACTGCCTTTTAACATACGGAAACCTTTAATTTTACGGTGTGGGTGAATTATGCAGTGGATTGTAGCTTACTTTGTTGTTTGTGTGAAACATATCCGCTAAACGGCTTTACTGTTTAATGGCGACTTGTCAGTATCTTAATGAATAATACATTTTTAAATCATTGGTTTGTTTGTTTTGAGATAGGGAAGTGATGTCAAGAATTAAAATGTGTTAAGGCGGTTTGAGGCCGTCTGAAAACGGTTGGGCGGAACTTTCAGACGGCCTGATTTGAATTTGCTGATACATTTCAAATTGGTTAAAATACGCATCTTAATATTTTTTAACGATTTTTGAGAGAAGGTTCAACATGGCCGGAATGACTGAGAAACAGGCGGAATCGCTTGATTTGGTTTATGGTTTGGAAGATAAGCCGCCGTTTGGGAATGCGTTGTTGAGTGCAGTTACGCACCTTCTGGCGATTTTTGTCCCGATGATTACTCCGGCACTGATAGTCGGCGGGGCGTTGGAGCTGCCGGTTGAAATGACGGCTTATTTGGTGTCGATGGCGATGGTGGCTTCCGGTGTCGGCACTTATTTGCAGGTCAACCGTTTCGGGCCGGTCGGTTCGGGCATGTTGTCGATTCAGTCGGTCAACTTCTCTTTTGTTACCGTGATGATTGCACTCGGTACCGGCATGAAAGAGGGCGGTTTGACTAAAGATGTGATGATTTCAACGCTTTTGGGCGTGTCCTTTGTCGGCGCGTTTTTGGTGTGCTTCTCCGCTTGGCTTTTGCCTTATTTGAAAAAAGTGATTACGCCGACTGTAAGCGGCGTGGTCGTGATGCTGATTGGCCTGAGCTTAGTGCATGTCGGCATTACCGATTTCGGCGGCGGCTTCGGTGCGAAAGCAGACGGCACGTTCGGCTCGATGGAAAATTTGGGTTTGGCATCGCTGGTATTGCTGATTGTATTGGTTTTCAACTGCTTGAAAAATCCATTGCTGCGTATGAGCGGCATCGCGGTGGGTTTGATTGTTGGTTATATTGTTGCGCTGTTTTTGGGCAAAGTAGATTTTTCCGCCCTGCAAAATCTGCCGCTGATTACCCTGCCTGTTCCGTTTAAATATGGCTTTGCATTTGATTGGCACGCGTTTATCGTTGCTGGTGCGATTTTCTTGTTGAGCGTATTTGAAGCGGTAGGCGACTTGACGGCGACTGCGATGGTCTCCGAGCAGCCGATTGAGGGTGAGGAATACACCAAACGCCTGCGCGGCGGCGTATTGGCGGATGGTTTAGTGTCTGTGATTGCGACGGCGTTGGGCTCTTTGCCTTTGACTACTTTTGCGCAAAACAACGGCGTGATTCAAATGACCGGCGTGGCTTCGCGCCATGTGGGCAAATATATTGCAGCGATTTTGGTATTGTTGGGCTTGTTCCCTATCATCGGCCGCGCGTTTACCACGATTCCGAGTCCGGTTTTGGGTGGTGCGATGGTGTTGATGTTTGGCCTGATTGCGATTGCAGGCGTGCGGATTTTGGTCAGCCACGGTATTCGCCGTCGTGAAGCAGTCATCGCGGCAACTTCTGTCGGTTTGGGTTTGGGCGTGGCATTTGAGCCGGAAGTGTTCAAAAACCTGCCGGTATTGTTCCAAAACTCAATTTCTGCCGGCGGTATTATGGCGGTATTGTTGAACTTGGTTTTGCCGGAAGATAAAACCGATAAAGCGGTTAAGGTTGAAACCGACAGTTTGGATCACTAAGCAAGCTTTATTCAAAGGCCGTCTGAAGTTTCAGACGGCCTTTGGTTTTTCGGCTATAATATTGTTTTTATTTGTTATCCGAGTGGTTCGGATAGCTCTACCCGGAAAGGTTTTATATGACGGTTTATTCACTTTTTATCACTTGTCCTCGCGGTTTGGAAGCGCCTTTGACGCAAGAACTCGAAAACATGGCATGTCAGGATATCCGCGCTGTTGACGGCGGTGTGGCATGTAAAGGCACGATGGAGCAGGTGTATCGCATCAACCTGCATTCGCGCGTTGCCAGCCGTGTTTTGTTGCGTTTGACCAAAGGCGGTTATCGCAATGAACAAGATATCTACAAACTGGCACGAAATCTGCATTGGACAGGTTGGTTTAAGCTGGAGCAGACCTTCAAAGTCAAAGTCGAAGGCAAGCGCGCCAATGTGAAAAGCTTGGATTTTGTCGGTTTGAAAATCAAAGATGCCGTCTGCGATGCCTTCCGCGATATTTATAATGCGCGTCCGAGCGTGGGCAAAATCAACTCCGATATCCGCATTCATGCCTTTATCGATGAGCGCAATGTGGAAATCTTTATCGATACTTCCGGCGAAGCACTCTTCAAACGCGGCTATCGTCAGGATACCGGCGAAGCGCCATTGAGAGAGAACTTGGCGGCGGGTTTGCTGCTTTTGGCTGGCTACGACGGTACGCAACCTTTCCAAGACTCGTTTTGCGGCAGCGGCACGATTGCCATTGAGGCTGCATGGATTGCGACACACCGTGCGCCGGGCTTGATGCGCCGTTTCGGTTTTGAAAAACTGCAAAACTTCGATAAAGAAAAATGGCAAGCCCTGCGCCGTGAAGCTGAAAAACAAATCAAACCGGCCGCCGCGCCAATTTCCGGCAGCGACAACGACCGTTATATGATCCGTGCTGCATTGGCCAATGCCCAAGCCGCCGAAGTAGATAATTTCATCCGCTTTGACGTGCAAGATGCGCAAGCCGCGCGGCCGAACGGCGAATGCGGCATTATGATTTCCAATCCGCCTTATGGCGTGCGCCTTGCTGAAATTCAGGCTTTACAGGCACTTTATCCGCAACTGGGCACATGGTTGAAACAGCATTACTCAGGCTGGCTGGTTGGGATGTTTACCGGCGATCGCGATATGCCGAAATTTATGCGCCTTTCTCCGAAGCGTAAGATTCCGCTGTTTAATGGCAACTTGGATTGCCGATTGTTTTTGATGGATATGGTTAAAGGCTCGAATCGGGGTTAAAACCTGAAATTGAGGCCGTCTGAAAGATAATTCAGACGGCCTTTTTTGTTTTATTTAGATAGACTTTGCTATAACGGAGTTTGCTTCTTTTATTTTAATTTCAGGCCGTCTGAATCGTGTTCAGGCGGCCTTTTTATTAGCTTAAAGTCGAACCAATTATAGTAATTTACAATCAGTTAAATAATAAAAATTTATTGAATAAGTAAAATACATTGTTAAATAAAAATACCATATCTAGTAGTCTTGTGTTTTAATTCGCACCATATCTTGTGTTTTGTGGTATTGCAATGAGCAGCTTGAAATTTACAATTGAGCAAATTGTATGGCAGGAAGTGCCGGACGAAGTGTCGCTGGCGTTTCTGTTTTCCGGCTGTCCGTTGCGTTGCAAAGGTTGCCACAGTGCCGATACATGGAAAGAGGGTATCGGCACAGAATTGACCGAGGATTATTTAAAAGGCCGTCTGAAACGCTATCGCGGATTAATTAGCTGCGTGTTGTTTATGGGCGGGGAATGGCAGCCGGAAGCTTTACAGAAAATGCTGGGCATCGTGACGCAGGCGGGTCTGAAAGCCTGCTTGTACACCGGCTTGGAGCGTGAGGAGTTGGAGGCGGTTTCAGACGGTATCCTGCCTTATTTGACGTATCTGAAAACCGGCCGCTGGCAGATGGAGCTGGGTGGCTTAGACAGCCCGACCACCAATCAGAAGTTTGTCGATTTGCGCACGGGCGAGGTGTTGAACCGATTGTTTATCAAAGACAAACCCGCGCCTAAAGTGTTTCCAGTGGCTTCAATTTAGCCCGGTGCTGTATTGCACCGATTTAAATTGAATTTATTGTATTCGCTGACAGCGATGTTTCAGACGGCCTGACCGTCATTGCTTGATAAATCATCCAAACCATACAGGAGAATTAACATGATTCGGCTGCATCCCGAACAGTTAAACGGAAAACTACAATTTATGCGCGACTACATCAGCGCGCAAAACGCGGCGGACGGTTCGAAAATGGACGCCAACGCCAACGTTACCCAGAAAAACATCGCCACGATGGAAGCGGAAATCATGAAAGACTTTTTCGTGCAGATTAACCGCGCCCAAGTGTCGCGCAAAATCGCCGAAATTTTCGACCAATCCGTTGCCGACGAATACATCCGCCAGATTGAGGCGCATGAGATTTATGTGCACGACGAAACCAGCCTCAAGCCTTATTGTGTGTCGGTTACGCTGTATCCCTTCCTGCTCGACGGGTTAAGCAAACTCGGCGGCGAATCCAAAGCGCCGCAACATCTGGCATCGTTTTGCGGCTCATTTATCAACCTCGTGTTTGCCATCAGCGCGCAGTTTGCCGGCGCGGTGGCGACGGTGGAATTTCTGACTTATTTCGACTACTTCGCCCGCAAAGACTACGGCGATGATTATTTGGAAACCCACGCCAAAGAAATAGCCAACCACATGCAGCAGGTGGTGTACAGCATCAACCAGCCCGCCGCCGCGCGTGGCTATCAGAGCGTATTCTGGAATATTTCCGTTTACGATCAATACTATTTTGATGCGATGTTCGGCGATTTCGTCTTCCCCGATTTCAGCAAACCGGTGTGGGCGAGCGTGGCGAAGCTGCAAAACTTCTTCCTCAAATGGTTCAATCAGGAACGCACCAAAGCCGTTTTGACCTTCCCCGTCGTTACCGCTGCGATGCTGACTGATGGCGGCAAATGCAAAGACACTGTGTTCGCCGACGAAATGGCGAAAGAGTTGGCGGAAGGCAATTCCTTCTTCGTCTATCTTTCCGACAATCCCGACTCATTGGCTTCCTGCTGCCGCCTGCGCAACGCCATCGAAGACCGAACCTTCAGCTACACACTCGGCGCGGGCGGCGTGGCGACCGGTTCCATCAACGTCATCACCATCAACATGAACCGGCTGGAACAAGACGGGCGCGACCTTGCCGCCGAAGTCGCCAAAATCCATAAATACCAATACGCCTACCGCAAACTGATGGAAGAATACCAAGCCGCCGGAATGCTGCCCGTTTACGATGCAGGTTTCATCACGCTGGACAAACAGTTCCTCACCATCGGCATCAACGGCATGGCGGAAGCCGCCGAATCGCAAGGCATCAAAGTCGGCTATAACGACGACTACATCCACTTCGTCCAAGGCCGTCTGAAAACCATATTCGAAGCCAACCAAGCCGCCAGCAAGCACTACGGTGTAAAATTCAACACCGAATTTGTCCCCGCCGAAAACCTCGGCGTGAAAAACGCCAAATGGGACAAAGCCGACGGCTACAAAGTCAGCCGCGAATGCTACAACTCCTATTTCTACGTTGTCGAAGACGAAGAAATCAACGCGCTCGACAAATTCCTGCTGCACGGCAAAGAACTGGTGGACTGGCTCGACGGCGGCTCCGCGTTGCACCTGAACCTAGACGAAGCTCTGCCCGAATCCGGCTACCGCTCGCTCTTGGACATCGCCGCACAAACCGGCTGCAACTACTTCTGCGTGAACGTGCGTATCACTATTTGCAACGAATGCGGCCACATCGATAAACGCACCCTGCACGCCTGTTCCGCCTGTGGCAGCTACGACATCGACTACGGCACACGCGTCATCGGCTATCTGAAACGCGTATCCGCATTCAGTAGCGGTCGGCGCAAAGAACACGCGCTCAGACATTATCACCGTAAAGCGGCGTAATCGTTGAAAAAAAGATTGCTTGCAAACCTAAGGCCGTCTGAAATTTCAGACGGCCTTGATCATGTTGAGATAGGCCGGCTCTTTTAATGATATAGCTTTGATTAAATTAAACAAAAACTCTTGACACCTTCATATAATGAATTAACATATAATATCCTTTAACCTAAATTTAAAAAAGTGAGAGACACATGAAAACATCAGCTTTATTGGCAGCTTTGTTGGCTGCTCTGTCCCTGTCAGCATGCGGCGGTTCAGGCTCATCTTCTTCTGCCGTTTGTGACGAGTACGAAAAAGCATTTGCCGAAGCAACTAAAGACGTAGATGCCGCAACCAAAGACGTGATGCAAAAATCTTTCGAACAAACCAAAGAAGCATTGAAAAACCTGCCTGCAGACCAACGCGATGCAACCTGTAAAACTTCTTTGGACGCTTTAAAAGGCGTTCCGGCTGCCGAAACTCCTGAAGAAAAAGCCGAAGAAGCCAAAGATGCCGCTGAAGAGGCTAAAGAAGAAGCAAAAGACGCAGCGGAAGATGCCAAAGAAGCTGCTGAAGACGCCAAAGAAGCTGCTGAAGAAGCTAAAGAAGAAGCTAAATAATACGGCTAAGCTTTACAGAAAAACGGATTCCAATGATTTGGAATCCGTTTTTTGTTATGTGAATTAGGGTAGTTATTTTAGATGAGCTTTTTCAGTTTTTAGACGGTCATTTCTTATGTCGTCTGAAAGCGTTAGTTTCAACTAAGTTAAAATTTACAACAGCAAACCATCAATCAAACAACCGCGTGCGTGCGTACCGTACATGCCCTACGCGTAGGTTTTGAAGTTACAGTAGGGGTGTGGCGTAACCACGCACGCGATAGGTTGAGTATACAGACTACGGTTTGCTAAAGTGAACAGTTAGAGCTTATTGGTTTAAATACTGTATTTTTGCATCATTTAAACTATCGGCTAGTTTTTGGATACTGTTCAGTAGTTTATCAATATCCTGTTCAGGATCAGCATAGAAATAGTCGATGGTGAACGTCAGAGTTTTACCAAACTGCTCAGGGATTGGGGGAAGAGCCAGAGCGCGCAGCTGGATACTATCTCCACCTCGTGCATGGTCGCGTACCCACCATGACAAAAACTCTAATGCGTTCAAACCCTGATGTTTTCAGACGGTATTGGAGGCCGTCTGAAAAGTTGAAAAAACAAAAACCATTAATCAATCCACCGTATGTGCGCGTACCGCACACGGTGGATTGAATGCAGACTGCAGCTCGCTAACGTTATCCATATTTAATGCCATTTTTTATATTTACGATAATTCCATTCTTCTATTTTTTTCTGCGTATAATTTGCTTTTCTATAAAATTGAGCGTAAAAGCTTGGAGGAGTATTATCACGCATAAAGACAGAAATATCATTTGCTAATTGCATTGTTTTACCATTCCTAATTAAAACATCAATGTAATTATATATACCAGTAATAAGATTTTGTTTAGTAGAGTTTTTTAGAATATTAAGATTTATTCTTCCTTTATTAATACCATTCCATATGGGCTCAAATTGCTTAATTAAGCGGGAACACTCATTTTTTAACTTATTTCTTTTATCATTATATTCTTGTTCATAAATCTCTTTTCGCTCTCGCTCTTCTTTTAAATCATCAAATGCATCTATTAAATTCACACAACTATATTGCATTAATAAGCCATTTAATTCCAAAAGCTCATTATTATCATGAAGAGATTGAGAGAAAAGCATTTTATTTGATAATACATTTAATAAGAAATCATTTAATATCTTAGCAGCTAATACCCTATCCTCAGTTTTGCCATTTGCCCAGCTATATTGAGCATATAATTTTGCGTAACTAATATTTATGTCTAGATTGTTTATATCATTGAATAAGTGTTTATAGTTACTAATTTGCCGTAATGCCTCATCTTTTTTCCTTAAGCTTGCTAAATATTGAGCTAACATAGATATAGCTTGAAATTTTATTTCGATTGGACCAGTTATCCGATTTAAAACTCTATGGTAAGCATCAATGACTTCTAATTCTGGTTTAGATACCCTTGAGGCATTGGCTGTTTCTAATAAAGCTTGTTCAATATTTGTACTAGAATTATTGATTTGGTCATTTCTTTCTATCCATTCCTCACGTAAGGTATTTTCAAATTCATAAAAATAATCACTCATCTTTTGATAAATTTCTTGAGAATATACTTCAAATATTCTTTCTTCTTCATCGAGTTTAATAATTTTCAATTTAATTAGCTCATCTACAGCCTGGCGAAATTCACTAGCTTGAGCTGGAAATTCCATATTTAAAATAAATTGAGCTTTAGCTAATATATTAGACAAATCATCTTGCGTTACTAATAAACTTATAACAACAAATAATTTCTTTCCATTACTTGATAGATAATCAAAAACTCTTCCAAATAGAAAATTGACTGCATTTTCATCTGATTTAATATCAGATGTAAGTGCTAGATTTATTCCTTTTGCTGCCATTATGTACGCCAATTGCATTATAAATATAGGTCTTCCACTTGTAGTAAAGTGAATTTTTTTGATATTATTTTTAGTATTTAATTCATTATCAATTACCCTATTTTCCATGAGGTTTTCATTTATAAGTATTTGTTTTAAAAAAGAGAATGTGTTATTCTCGTCTAGTTCATTAGTTTGAAACTCTTCACCTATTTTTATGTTAGCAGATCTCGTCGTGATAACAACTTTATGATGATTAATGTTTAGCTTTGGTATTAGTTCGTTGATTTTAGATTTATCTTCTTTAGAAAAGCTTTCATAATCATCAATTACAAGTAATATAGTATGCTGAAAGTTTATAAAAGAATCTTCTATCTCAGAAATTGATGTAAACTGATTATCAAAAACTAGATCATTAATTACCATTATTAAGTCATGATAACTAGCTATTCTATCCTTTATTTCAGATATTTCTCCGCTATACATATTATATAATCTGTCTTTAGCTGATAGAAATATTATATAGTCAAAAGTTTTTCTCTCTTGGTTAGAAAAATCATCACATACGCTTTGTATAGTTGCTGTTTTACCTACACCACCATGTCCCCATAAAATAGCAGCCACAGATGATTTTCCATTTTTTAGGAAATTTATTAATTTACTTTTTATTCCAATATCAATATATTTTTTAAAGTTATTATTATATTGATTCCGAATGGTTCCATTTTGACATTTTATCTTTTTACCATCATTTTGTATGTATAAGGCCTCAAATTCTTGCCATTCAAAATCCCATTTATTAGTTTTAAATATCTGATTATAATTAATTTTTCCTATTAATTTCTCACTAACCTTTGAGAAACAAAATACGGAAGAGTCTTCCGGTTTTATGTGAATAAAAGGAGAAATTCTATGTAGAATAGGAGGAGTGTTTATATTTTCATCATCTGATATATAAATATTATTATTTTCTAATTTTAAAGAAGATTTTAAAATTTTGAATGGCTCTTCATTATTATTATCATAGCGAATTCCGGAGTAAAAGTTTGTATCTATATTGGTAACAACATAATATGACCAATCATTTTTTATAATTGGACTTGCGGTATTTTTAATTTTTAAATATAAATTCTCTAAAACATCATAAACCTGCTCTTTAGAGTCAGAAAAAGTATAACCATGCCCAATTAGTTTATTACGGTATTCTGGATAATCATTAAACATCTTAGAAACATCTTTTGATAATATTTCTTTATCTATATCCAATATTCTGATAATTCCCACAATTGATCCAATTGTAGGATTTAATATTTCATTAAATATTTTTTCTTTCTTTAAATCATCAATCTTATTAAGATTTTTATTCCATAAGTACCCTAGAGATAAAAATAATAAATATTCTATTCTCACTTGTGTATATACATTTAAATCAGCAGTTTTATTTTGTGTTGTGAAAATATTAATCTTTTGATTTATTTTCTTTAAAATAAAATCCATAATATACTTCCTTCCTATCTCAATTATTTGAATAAGTTTTTCAGATATTTTCCAGTATAACTCCCCTTAACCTTCGCTACCTGCTCGGGGCTACCTGAAGCAATAATCCTCCCCCCACCATCGCCGCCTTCCGGCCCTAAGTCCACAATCCAATCCGCAGTTTTAATCACGTCCAGATTATGCTCGATAATCACAATCGAGTTGCCTTTGCCTTTCAGACGGCCTATGACTTCCAGCAGCAGGGCGATGTCGGCGAAGTGCAGGCCGGTGGTGGGTTCGTCGAGGATATAGAGCGTTCTGCCGGTGTCGCGTTTGGAGAGTTCGAGGGCGAGTTTGACGCGCTGGGCCTCGCCGCCGGAGAGGGTGGTGGCGGACTGACCGAGGCGGATGTAGCCGAGGCCTACGTCCATGAGGGTTTGCAGTTTGCGCGATACGGTGGGGACGGCGTCGAAAAATTCGCGGGCTTCTTCGACGGTCATGTCGAGGACTTGGCTGATGTTTTTGCCTTTGTATTGGATTTCGAGCGTTTCGCGGTTGTAGCGTTTGCCGTGGCAGACTTCGCAGGGGACGTACACGTCGGGCAGGAAGTGCATTTCGACTTTAATCACGCCGTCGCCTTGGCAGGCTTCGCAGCGGCCGCCTTTGACGTTGAAGGAGAATCTGCCGACGTTGTAGCCGCGTTCGCGCGAGAGGGGTACGCCGGCGAAGAGTTCGCGGATGGGGGTGAACAGGCCGGTGTAGGTGGCGGGGTTGGAGCGCGGGGTGCGGCCGATGGGGGATTGGTCGACGTTGATGACTTTGTCGAGGTGTTCGAGGCCGTGGATGTCGTCGTATGGGGCGGGTTCTTCTTGGGCGCGATTGAGTTCGCGGGCGGTGATTTTGGCGAGGGTGTCGTTAATCAGGGTGGATTTGCCGCTGCCGGATACGCCGGTGATGCAGGTAATCAAACCGAGCGGTAGTTCGAGGGTAACGTTTTTGAGGTTGTTGCCGCGCGCGCCTTTGAGGACGAGCATTCGGTCGGGATTGACGGGCGTGCGTTCAGACGGCACGGCAATGGATTTTTTGCCGCTAAGGTATTGTCCTGTAACGGAGTTTTCGCATTTGGCGACGTTTTCGGGCGTGTCGGCAATCAATACGTTGCCGCCGTGTTCACCCGCGCCGGGACCCATATCGACGACGAAATCGGCTTCGCGGATGGCGTCTTCGTCGTGTTCGACCACAATCACGCTGTTGCCCAAATCGCGCAGGCGTTTGAGGGTGGCGAGCAGGCGGTCGTTGTCGCGCTGGTGCAGGCCGATGGAGGGTTCGTCCAAAACGTACATCACGCCGGTCAGGCCGCTGCCGATTTGGCTGGCGAGGCGGATGCGCTGGGCTTCGCCGCCCGAAAGGGTTTCGGCGGAGCGGCTTAAATTCAGGTAATCCAGCCCGACGTTAATCAGGAAGCCGAGACGCTCGGTGATCTCTTTGAGGATTTTTTCGGCGATTTGTTTTTTGTTACCGTCCAAATCCAGCGTTTCAAAAAATTGGTGGGTTTTGGTCAGCGGCCAGGCGGAGACTTCGTGTAAAGGTTCGCCGCCGACGTAAACGTAGCGCGCTTCTTTGCGCAAACGTGCGCCGCCGCAGCTCGGGCAGGCGCGGTGGTTTTGGTATTCGCGCAGTTTTTCGCGCACGGTTTCGCTGTCGGTTTCACGATAGCGGCGTTCGAGATTGGGGATGATGCCTTCAAAGGCATGGCTGCGGTCGAAGGTGGTGCCGCGTTCGGACAGGTAGGTGAAGTCGATGACTTCTTTGCCTGAGCCGTGCAAGACGACTTTTCTGATTTTTTCAGGCAAAGTTTCCCAAGCGGTGTTGACATCAAATTTATAATGATGCGCAAGAGATTGAATCATTTGGAAATAGAATTGGTTGCGTTTGTCCCAGCCGTCAATCGCGCCTGCAGCTAAGGATAATTCCGGATGGGCGACCACTTTTTCGGGATCGAAGAAGTTAGTATTGCCCAAGCCGTCGCAAGTCGGACAGGAGCCCATCGGGTTGTTGAACGAAAAGAGGCGCGGCTCTAACTCGGGCAGGCTGTATGAACATACGGGGCAGGCGAAACGCGCGGAGAACCAATGCTCTTCGCCGCTGTCCATTTCCATCGCCAGTGCGCGCTCGTTGCCGTGGCGCAACGCGGTTTCAAAACTTTCCGCCAGCCGTTGCTTGATGTCGGCTTTTACTTTCACGCGGTCGATGACGACGTCGATGTTGTGTTTGATGTTTTTTTCCAGCTTCGGCACTTCGTCAAGCTGATAGACTTCGCCGTCCACGCGCACCCGCGCAAAACCCTGCGCCTGCAAGTCGGCAAAGAAATCGACAAACTCACCCTTACGCTCGCGCACCGCCGGCGCCAGAATCATCACGCGCGTGTCTTCCGGTAGCTTCAAGACGGCATCAACCATCTGAGATACGGTTTGGCTGGATAACGGCAGCTTGTGTTCGGGGCAATAGGGTGTGCCGACACGTGCGTACAAAAGACGCAGGTAATCGTGGATTTCCGTTACCGTGCCGACGGTGGAGCGCGGGTTGTGGCTGGTGGATTTTTGCTCGATGGAAATTGCGGGTGACAGGCCTTCAATCAAATCGACGTCAGGTTTGTCCATCATCTGCAAAAATTGACGGGCATAGGCGGAAAGGCTTTCAACATAACGGCGTTGGCCTTCTGCATATAAAGTATCAAACGCCAGCGATGATTTGCCGCTGCCTGACAATCCTGTTACCACCACGAGCTTGTGGCGCGGAATATCCAAATCGACATTTTTCAAATTATGTGTACGCGCGCCGCGGATGCGGATGGTGTCATTATCGTGTGAATGTTTGGGATGATGGTTGCACATATTGTCAGGCCGTCTGAAAAAATAAAATAAACGGCTATTGTAGCACTTTTCAAATGACAGACTGGATAGATAAAGCATTTGATATAAAAGAAACAAAGAGACCGTCTGAAAATATGTTTTCAGACGGCCTTGATATAGATGGATCAGCTTATCAGTCGATTTTGCGGAGAATTTCGCGCAGGGCTTTTTGCCAGTCGGACGGTTTGATATCAAACTCGGTTTCGAGGCGTGAGCAATCCATAATGCTGTATGCCGGACGCGGAGCGGGCAGGGGGTATTGATCGGTGGTAATCGCGTTCAGTTCCGGAATGCGGAAGCTGTCGTCTAATTGGTGGGCCGTCTGAAAGATAGCTTTGGTAAATTCGTACCATGTTGCCGATTTATTGCCACAGTAATGGAAGATACCGCGTGGGGAAGTGGGCTGTTGCAATAAACTGATGATGGCGTGAGCCAAGTCGCCTGCATAAGTCGGACAGCCGGTTTGGTCGTGGACAATGGAGAGGGAATCGCGTTCTTTGGCAAGGCGCAGCATGGTTTTGACGAAATTGCTGCCGTATTCGCTAAACAGCCATGAAGTACGGACGATTGTACTTTCCGGATGTGCGGCTAAAGCCAAAAGCTCGCCTGCTACTTTGGATTGACCGTAAGTGCTACGCGGATTGGTGTAGTCGGTTTCGCGGTAAGGGCGTTTGCCTTCGCCGTCGAATACATAATCAGTGGAAATATGGATAAAGCGGGCGTGTGCGGCGCGGGCGGCTGCGGCCAGGTTGTGAACAGCGGTTGCGTTGACGGCAAAAGCGGCTTCAGCGTTTTCTTCTGCTTTATCGACGGCAGTGTAAGCCGCGGCATTAACGATGGCATCTGGTTGGAAGTTTTTGATCATATGATGCACGGCTTCGGTATCGGTAATGTCCAGCGAAGTAGAATCGGTAGCAATCAGTTCCCAATCTTCGGGCAGGCGGTCGCGCAGACAACGGGCAAGCTGGCCTTTGGCTCCGGTCAATAAAGTACGCATGGTTGAGTATCTCCTCTGATAGCTGTTAAATAGGTGTTCGTGTCATTATAGTGTAAATACGACAAATTCACATTATTAGCGTAGAACAAAATGCAGAGGCGGCTGTATTTGGGCAAATTGTCGATATTATCTATCCATAATAATAACCACTTATTGGTATTATGTTTGTTTACTATAACTAGAGTTAAAATTCAGCTTTCAACAAGATAGATAAAGGATCTATGCTGTTTGAGAGAGTGTGAATCAATGTTAATGTTTTTATTGTTGCTAGGATAATGGAATTTAAAAACAGGCGAGACTCCATCCTTTTATCGGCAAATTCTACCGTTTGATATTTTTGAGTAAATATTTTGAAAAATATTACTAAAATAATAATTGAGCAAGGGTGGATTTGCTCGTTCCGCCAGCTCGATATCTTTATTAACTATTTTGGGAGTAATTATTATGGCATACTGTTACGGGGGGTATTATACTAGACCCCTGGTTAGTTCTTACTGCGCTCCTGCGCCTAAGGCTTCCTACTCTTCTTACTACTGCGCTCCTGCAGCAAAATCTTCTGTTTCTATCGGCAGCATCGCTAGCATCGCCAGTGTCGGCGTGTCAGTAGTTAATGCGGTAACTGGTTTGGTTTCTGCTATTGCGGCTTTCTGCCCACCAGCAAAAACGCCTAACTATAAATGTGTTCCGGTTTGCCCACCTTACAACTGTAATCCGATCAAACCGATCCCATGTCCAAAACCACAACCTAAACCTCAGCCTAAACCTCAACCAAAACCTGAGCCTAAACCTGAGCCGCAACCAGAACCGCAACCAGAACCAAAACCACAACCAAAACCACAACCAAAACCTGAGCCTAAGCCAGAACCAAAACCTGAGCCTAAGCCAGAACCTAAGCCAGAGCCTAAACCAGAACCAAAACCTGAGCCTAAGCCAGAGCCAGACTGCAAAGACTGTGTTGACGACCATAACCAAAACAACTCATACGGTCACGAAGACAAAAACCCAGGTAATGTCATTCGAGCTGAAGACTGCAAAGACGGCAACGTTATCCGCGGTACTGATGCTAAAGATACCATTTATGGTACTGCTTGCGAAGACATCATCTACGGTGGCAACGGTACAGACGTAATCTACGCCGGTGCCGGTAACGACACCATTTACGGTGATGCCGACGGTGACTCTCTGTACGGTGAAGAAGGTAAAGACTACCTGCAAGGTGGTGCCGGTAACGACTACCTGAACGGTGGTTCCGGTGCTGACATCATGCGCGGTGGCGACGGTAACGACGTTTACTTCGTTGACAATGCCAACGACCAAGTTATCGAGTACGGCAATGCACAAGCCGGTATCGATACTGTCCGTACCGTTATCGACTACACCTTGACCGATCACGTTGAAAACCTGATTTTGCAAGGTATGCAAAACCTGAACGGTACCGGTAACTCTTTGAACAACAACATCGAAGGTAACGGCGGCAACAACCATCTGTACGGTTTGGCCGGCGACGACTGCCTGGTTGGTAAAGACGGTAACGACTACCTCGACGGCGGTGTCGGCAACGACATCCTGATCGGCGGTACCGGTAACGACACTTACTTCTTCGACAAAGGTTACGGTCACGACACTATCCGTGAGGAAAGCGGTAATGACACCCTGTTGTTCGGTAAAGGCGTTGCAGCTTCCGACGTATTGCTGAGCAAATCTGGTGCTAACCTGACTGTTTCTGTCGGTACTAATGACAGCATCACCATCGATGACTGGTTCACCGGTAACGATCACAAAGTTGAAAACTTCAAGTTTGCTGACGGTAGCACTTACCAAGTAACCGGCCACGGCGACTACTACTCTCTGTCTGCTGTGAACCAAATCCAAGATCAGACTCAGGCTCCTGCTATCTGATAGGATGATAGTTTTTAGGGTTTGTCCCTAAAATCAAAGTCTAAGGCCGTCTGAAACCGAGCTATAAGGTTTCAGACGGCCTTTATTTTGTAAACAATCTGACGAAAGATGCCAAATTGGGCTAAAATACCAAATTCTTCTGTTTACCAAAGAGATACCTGAAATGTCTGAAATCAGCTTGAAAAAAATCTACTCCGGCAAAGTACGCGATTTGTACGAAATTGACGATAAACGTATGCTGATGGTTGCTTCCGACCGTCTGTCTGCATTCGATGTGATTTTGGATGATCCGATTCCGGGTAAAGGGGAGATTCTGACGCAGATTTCCAATTTTTGGTTTAAAAAATTGGCTCATATCATGCCTAACCATTTTACCGGTCAGACGGTTTACGATGTTTTGCCTGAAAACGAAGCTAAAGCTTTGGAGAAACGCGCCATCGTGGCTAAAAAACTCACTCCGGTGAAAGTGGAGGCCATTGTGCGCGGTTATCTAGCAGGCAGCGGTTGGAAAGATTATCAAAAAACTGGCTCTGTTTGCGGTATTCAACTGCCTGAAGGTATGCAGGAAGCGCAGCAGTTGCCTGAAGTGATTTTTACGCCATCGACCAAAGCCGCAGTGGGCGATCATGATGAAAACATCAGCTTTGAAGAATGCGAACGCATTATCGGCAAAGAGCTGGCGGCGGAAGTGCGCGCCAAAGCGATTCAGCTTTATACAGAAGCGGCCGAATATGCGAAATCCCGCGGTATTATTATTTGCGATACTAAGTTTGAATTTGGTTTGGATGAAGAAGGTACGTTGACTTTGATGGACGAAGTGTTGACGCCTGACTCCAGCCGTTTTTGGCCTGCAGACCAATACAAAGTCGGCACCAATCCGCCGTCTTTTGACAAACAATTTGTCCGCGACTGGCTGGAACAAAGCGGTTGGAACAAAAAAGCGCCTGCGCCTAAAGTGCCTGCCGATGTAATTCAAAAAACAGTCGAAAAATATCAGGAAGCATTGACTTTGCTGACTCAGGATTGATTTTTAAGTTTGAAGGCCGTCTGAAAGAGATATGTTTCAGACGGCCTTTTTATTGTATCAATACTGGATTTTAAGGATGGTTGCCTTTATAATCGAGAGTTGTTTTCAGCGCCTTTAAAGGCCGTCTGAAAGCTTGTTTATAACCTGCCGCACGGTCTGAAACCCTAACTATGCACATTCGGATTTTAGTGTGCATTATTAGTGTTTTAGCAGTGCGGTATTTTGAAAGGAACAATGATGTTCAATAAACACGTTAAGACCTTCCAATACGGTAATCAAACCGTTACTTTGGAAACCGGCGAAATTGCTCGCCAAGCCGCTGCTGCCGTTAAAGTATCTATGGGCGATACCGTTGTTTTGGTTGCTGTTACTACCAACAAAGAAGTGAAAGAAGGCCAAGACTTCTTCCCTCTGACTGTTGATTACCTCGAGCGCACTTACGCCGCAGGTAAAATCCCCGGCGGTTTCTTTAAACGCGAAGGCAAACAAAGCGAAAAAGAAATCCTGACCAGCCGTTTGATCGACCGTCCGATCCGCCCTCTGTTCCCTGAAGGTTTCTACCACGACATCCAAATCGTAGCGATGGTGGTGTCTGTTGACCCTGAAATCGATTCTGACATTCCTGCAATGTTGGGTGCATCTGCTGCGCTGGTGTTGAGCGGCGTACCGTTTGCCGGCCCGATTGGTGCGGCGCGCGTGGGTTATGTAAACGGCGTGTACGTTCTGAACCCGACTAAAGCCGAATTGGCGAAATCACAATTGGACTTGGTTGTTGCCGGTACTTCTAAAGCCGTGTTGATGGTGGAATCCGAAGCAGACATCTTGTCTGAAGAAGTGATGCTGGGTGCGGTTGTTTACGGTCACGATCAAATGCAAGTGGCCATTAACGCCATCAATGAGTTTGCCGATGAAGTCAACCCAGAAGTTTGGGATTGGAAAGCTCCTGAAACCAATGAAGAATTGGTTGCCAAAGTGCGCGAAATTGCCGGTGAAACCATTAAAGAAGCGTTCAAAATCCGTCAAAAACAAGCGCGTTCTGCCAAATTGGACGAAGCTTGGAATGCTGTAAAAGAAGCGTTGATTACCGAAGAAACCGATACTTTGGCCGCCAACGAAATCAAAGGCATTTTCAAACACTTGGAAGCCGATGTTGTCCGCAGCCAAATTTTGGACGGCCAACCGCGTATCGACGGTCGCGATACCCGCACTGTTCGTCCGTTGAACATTCAAACCGGCGTATTGCCGCGCACTCACGGTTCTGCACTGTTTACCCGTGGCGAAACCCAAGCTTTGGCGGTTGCAACTTTGGGTACTTCACGCGACGAGCAAATCATTGATGCGCTGTCCGGCGAATACACTGACCGCTTCATGCTGCACTACAACTTCCCTCCATACTCTACCGGCGAAGTGGGTCGCGTAGGTGCGCCAAAACGTCGTGAAATCGGTCACGGCCGCTTGGCTAAACGTGCATTGTTGGCCGTATTGCCAGAACCTGAAGATTTCAGCTACACCATGCGCGTGGTTTCTGAAATTACCGAATCCAACGGCTCTTCCTCTATGGCTTCCGTCTGCGGCGGCTGCTTGAGCCTGCTGTCTGCCGGTGTGCCTTTGAAAGCACACGTTGCCGGTATCGCCATGGGTCTGATTTTGGACAACAACAAATTTGCCGTTTTGACCGACATTTTGGGCGACGAAGACCACTTGGGCGATATGGACTTTAAAGTAGCCGGTACAACCGAAGGTGTGACTGCGCTGCAAATGGACATCAAAATCCAAGGTATTACCAAAGAAATCATGCAAATCGCTTTGGCTCAAGCCAAAGAAGCACGTTTGCACATCTTGGATCAGATGAAAGCCGCCGTTGCAGGCCCACAAGAGCTGTCTGCACACGCGCCACGCTTGTTCACCATGAAAATCAACCAAGACAAAATCCGTGATGTGATTGGTAAAGGTGGTGAAACCATTCGTTCGATTACTGCTGAAACCGGTACTGAAATCAATATCGCTGAAGACGGTACCATCACAATCGCTGCGACTACTCAAGAAGCAGGCGATGCAGCGAAAAAACGCATCGAAGAAATCACTGCCGAAGTGGAAGTGGGCAAAGTGTACGAAGGTACTGTGGTTAAAATCCTCGACAACAACGTTGGCGCGATTGTCAGCGTGATGCCGGGCAAAGACGGTTTGGTACACATCAGCCAAATCGCCCACGAGCGCGTACGCAATGTCAGCGACTACCTGCAAGTAGGTCAGGTTGTGAATGTGAAAGCATTGGAAGTAGACGATCGCGGCCGCGTACGCCTGTCTATCAAAGCTTTGCTGGAAGCTCCTGCTCGCGAAGAGAAAGCAGCCGAATAATCTGATTATTCAGGCTTAAAACAAAAGGCCGTCTGAAAATTTCAGACGGCCCTTTGTTTATTTAAAAGATGAGTTTAAAAAACGGGTTTCGCCTTTACTTTGATTGAATGGATTACTACAATGCTTGCAATCTAATAAATATATTAATCTCTCAAGGAGTATGCAATGAATGCTACACAATTAATCAGCCGGCTGACGCAAACCGTCGGCGAGAAATACATCATCACAGACCCGGCAAAAACCGAACAATACCGTCAAGGCTACCGTTTTGGCGAAGGCAAGGCGCTGGCAGTTGTCCGTCCGGGTACGGTTTTGGAAATGTGGCAAATCTTGCAGGCGTGTGTTGAGGCTGATGTTATCGTGATTACGCAGGCCGCCAATACCGGCCTGACCGGCGGCTCGACTCCTGACGGCAATGATTACGACCGCGATATCGTGATTGTAAATACCATGCGTCTGAACATCATTCAGCCTATTAATAATAACGAACAAGTTGTCTGCCTGCCTGGCTCTACCCTGAATCAATTGGAGCTGCTGCTGAAACCTTTAGGCCGTGAGCCGCACTCCGTGATTGGTTCGTCCTGTATCGGCGCATCTGTATTGGGTGGCGTATGCAATAATTCGGGTGGTGCATTGGTACAGCGGGGGCCGGCTTATACGGAAATGGCTCTGTTTGCACAAATCAACGAAGAGGGCAAACTGGAGCTGGTCAACCATTTGGGCATTGATTTGGGCGAAACCCCTGAAGAGATTTTGACCAACTTGCAAGGTTTCCATTATCAGAGAAAAGATATTACGCAAGATGCCGGCAAGGGGCATGACCATGCATACTGCGATCATGTCCGCCAAGTGAATGAACCGACTGCCGCCCGTTTTAATGCCGACCCTGCGCGTCACTACGAAGCATCAGGTTGCGCGGGCAAGCTGATGGTGTTTGCCGTACGCTTGGATACTTTCCCGCAAGAAAAACAGACTGCCGTGTTCTATATCGGCACCAATGATATTAATGAGCTGACCGATATTCGTCGTGCTGCTTTGAGTGAGTTTAAAAACCTGCCTATTTCCGGTGAGTATATCCATCGTCATGCTTTTGATATTGCTGCCGTTTATGGTAAAGATACGTTTTATGTCATCAAGACGTTCGGTACCCACCAACTTCCGAAACTGTTTGATTTGAAAGCCCGTGTGGATAGATTCAGTAAAAAGATAAGTTTCTTACCAAAACACTTCTCTGATAAATTCATGCAACTGATCAGTAAAATTTTGCCTGATCACTTGCCGAAATCTATGCGCAACTATCGGGATAAATATGAACATCACCTGATTTTAAAAATGGGTGGCGAGGGCGTAGAAGAAGCGCGTGCTTTCTTGAAGGAATATTTTGCAACTCATGGCGGCGCATTCTTCGAATGTAATGCCGAAGAAACGCAGGCGGCTATGCTGCATCGCTTTGCTGTGGCTTCTGCCGCGATCCGTTACCGTTCTGTACATGATGATGAGGTAGAAGATTTGGTTGCGCTCGATATTGCCTTGCGCCGTGATGATCGTGATTGGTTTGAAACACTGCCGCCGGAAATCGACAATAAAATCATCCATAAATTGTATTACGGACATTTTATGTGTCATGTGTTCCATCAGGACTACATCATTAAAAAAGGCAACGACTGCATGGCTTTGGAACATGAAATGCTCCATCTGCTTGACCAACGCGGTGCGCAATATCCTGCCGAGCATAATGTCGGTCATCTGTATGAAGCCAAGCCCGAGCTGAAACAATTCTATAAAAAACTTGACCCGACCAACAGCTTCAACCCCGGTATCGGTAAAACCAGTAAGAAGAAAAACTGGGCTGAATAAAGCATAGTCAAAAACAAAGGCCGTCTGAACATTTCAGACGGCCTTTTTATATGTTTGTTTATTAGAACAGGTTGCTGATGAAAATCAGCAGAATGACCAACGGCACGAGGTATTTTACATAGGCAAACCAGATATTGACGGTGGTATGGTTGCCTTTGTAGAGCAATTCATCCTTCGCTTCATCTTTCATCACGAAGCCGACAAACAAGGCCGAACCAAGCGCGGTCAGCATAAACAGGATGTTGCCGCTGATATAGTCAAAGGCATCAAAAATGTTTTTACCAAACACGGAAATATCTTTCCATGGGCCGTAGCTCAAGATGGACGGAATGTTGCCGAAGATAAAAATCCCTGCCAGTACGATGGTAATCGCGGCTGCGCGGCGGATTTTGGTTTTCTCCTGAATGGTCGTAATTAACACTTCATAAATGGTCAGAGAAGTCGTCAGTGCGGCAATCAGAAGCAGGGAGAAGAAAATCACTGCAAACACAGGGCCTGCCCACATATTGGAGAACACGATCGGCAGGCTTTGGAACACCAGCGTCGGGCCGGAGTTAGGGGCAACGCCAAAGCTGAAGAGGGAAGGGAAAATCATGAAGCCCGCCAACACGGCAATTAATGTGTTGGTAATCGCGGTAATTACGGCCGTCTGAACCAGATCTTCATTTTTATCCAGATAGCTGGATAACGTAATCATCACGCCGAAACCCAAGCTCAAGGCAAAGAATACTTGTCCCAAAACGAAGACGAACAGTTCGGCTGTAATTTTGCTGAAGTCAGGTTTCAGATAGAAGGTAATGCCTTCCATTGCGCCCGGCAGGGTAACATTGCGCACAACCATCGCAATCAGGAATAAAAACAGCAAAGGCATCAGGTATTTTGCCGCTTTTTCAATACCGCCGATCACGCCTTTGACCAAGATCCATTGGTTCACAACCACAAATAGGAAGGTGTAGAAAGCAATTTCCCAAGGACTATTTTCGATGTGTTCGGTAAAGAAGCTTTTGGTGACTTCGCCGGAAACCGGACTGGAAATGTCCAAATTACCGCCGATGATATTGACGATGTAGCTGATAACCCAGCCGCCGAGTACCATGTAATAGGCCATGATGCCGAATGCGCCGAGCAAGCCCATCCAACCGACCAATTTCCAAACTTTGGCAACGGGTTTGCCATTCATTGTGCCGCCAAACGCATCCAGCGCGTTCACGCCTTTACGGCGACCGATGACGTTTTCCACCAAAATCATCGGAATACCGATGACCAGCATGGCGATACAGAACAGAAACACATACGCGCCGCCGCCGTTTTCACCAACCAAATACGGGAAACGCCAAGTTGCGCCAAAGCCGACAGTCGCACCGGCAACGGTAAGGATGTAAGTCAAACGGTTGGACCAGGTTTGACGGGGTTGATTGGAAGACATAAATACTCAGATGCATAAAAAATAAAGACAACATTTTACCGCAAAGATTTAACGAATCTTGACTAAAGTCTAAAAAGAAAATTAGTTAAAAAAACCATGTAATGAAGAATTTTTAGTGGGTTTCTCTGGTTTACTTGGTATTGAAACCTGCAAACAGAGAATTCGTCTGAAGCGATATAAATGATAGAAAGAGCCGTAACGATAAAGGCCGTCTGAAAAGTGGGATATGGGAAAAGGTTGTTGTAAGGAGATTGAATAGCGCTAAGGTGTGCTTTTAAGTATGTCGGCAACAAAGATGGTATTTCTCTAAAGGCTGTCTAAATAACATCTTGTAACCCTAGCTTGGATAGTCGCCGATAGGTTTTCTTTTTATAAAACGATTTGTCTGAAATGGGAACGGTATAGATTGATGCGGAAGAGACGAGAAAGAGAAAAGGGATAATGGCAAGTTAATGAGTGGAGATGGGGTTTAGGAATGATGGCTTCTTTAGATGAGAAAGGCCGTCTGAAAGTACGCCCGCTTGGTTGCCAAATTTTAGATAAAAAAAACCATCTATACTAAGGGGAAAGTATAGATGGCCAAACACATTACGGGGAAAACGTCTTACTCACTTACTCACTTCTTTCGAAGCAAGTGTTACTCAGACAGGCGAATTATACAATAGTTCAGTCTTCCTAGTGTTAAATTCTGTTAAATAAAAATAATAAGGTTTAGATATTTGATTTCAAATAAATAAAAAATCCATATTGTTTAAAAATTTATCGAAAAAATTTGGAATTTTTTTAGATTTGGATAAATTTCCATTCTCCGGCGGCTAAATCATCGACATTCCAGTCGCCGAATTTTTCACGGTGGAGCTGCTCGACACGGTTGCCTGCGGCTGCAACCATACGTTTGACCTGATGGTATTTACCCTCGGTAATGGTCATCATCAATGTGGTTGGGTCAGCCAATACTGCTTCGGCTGCGGTTACGGTTTCATTATCGTCATGCAGAAGGACGCCGTTTTTGAGTGTGGTGCAAAGGGTATCGTCGGCAGGATGTTTCAAAGTGACGCGGTAGAGCTTCGGAACTCTGTGTTTGGGCGAGGTAACGCGGTGGTTAAATTGCCCGTCGTTGGTAATCAGAATAATGCCTGTTGTGTCTGCATCCAAGCGGCCGACTGCCTGCATATCGATATTGCGCATGTGGTCGGGAAACAGGCTGAAGATGCTTGGATATTGCTGAGGTTTATGCGAAGTTTCGTAATCTGCAGGCTTATGAAGCAGAATGTAGAAATAGGGCATGGGGACGGCGGCAATTTCTTCGCCGTCAACAGACAGGGTGTACACTTGAGACGGGTCGATATCGTCTTTGGCGCTATTATGGATTTCGCCGTTGATGGCAATGCAGTCATTGTCTATCAGCCATTGGCATTGCTTGCGGCTGCCGAGGCCTTGTGATTGGATGTATTTGAGCAGTTGCATGGTTGGTTAAAAAGTAGGAAATATTCAGACGGCCTTTATTGTACTGGAAAACCGGTGTTTAGGCCGTCTGAAAAGTAGAGGCAAAAAAAATCGCCCCTTTAAAATGTTAAGGGGCGCAAAAGGAACACAAACCACTACCAAAAACTGTTACAGGGCAAATTCTCCTATTTGATGTGTTGCCGGATAAAGTGCTTTCATCAGGTCATGTGGTGAAAGCGAGAAATCTTTGCTATTTGTCGTCAGACGGCCTTGCTGCGGCGTCAGCTCAAGCAATCGGGCGTTTGCCGACTGGATAAACTTGTTTTTCGTACGCTGCATTTTCCTTTGCAGGGCGGAAACAACGCGGTTGTATAGACTGTCTTTTTGTTTGACTTCGCGTGTACCGGCAACCCAGCTCAAGCGTGTATTGCCGCCTTCATCTTCAATCAGCAGGATGCCGGTTTCAGATTGGGGCGATTTGCCCATGCAAGGGAGCCAAACATAATATCGGCCATCCAAAGTAATGAATACTGCGTCATGTACTTCGCATTCGTCGCAACACTTGGTGGCGATCAAAGAGCGGATGGCTTGTTGGTGCAGTCTCAGAATGTCAAGGGAGACTTGCTTAAAAATACTTTCGGGCATTTTCTTCTCCTTTCATTCTGTTGTGCGGTTGTTTTGTCTCGATGGGTTGTATTATACGGCGATTTTTTAAATTTGCAAATGATAATTGTTCCTATTATTTAATTTATAAGTAAGGTATTAATTATTAAGGAAATTAAATTTAAAAAATTTTCTAGAAATTGGGTTTTATACTCAAAAATGTCGTAATAGGTGGCCATTAAATGAGAAAAGAATAAAGGCCGTCTGAAAAAATCCAGCTATAAAAAGGTATTTCAAAAGTAGCTAAAGTTTTGCTGACTATACATTTCAGACGGCCTTCAGTATGATTCAGGACGTTTTGATAATTGCAGAAACCACCAACCATGAGCCAACGTCAGATTATCCTTGATACGGAGACCACGGGTCTTTATCCTGAAAACGGCGACCGTCTGGTCGAATTTGCCGGCTTGGAAATGATCAACCGCCAAATGACCGACTCCAACCTTCATTTATATGTCCACCCCGAGCGCGATATGCCGGAGGAAGCAGCGAAGGTGCATGGTTTGACGATTGAAATATTAGAAGCGAAGAATGCACCGCCGTTTGCCCAAGTGGGTAAACAGATTGCCGACTTTATCCGTGGCGCAGAGCTGATTATCCATAATGCCAAGTTTGACGTCGGCTTTCTGAATATGGAATTCCGCCGCATGGGTTTGCCTTCTATTGAGGAGCTCGGTTGCAAAGTGACTGACACGCTGGCTATGGCGCGTGAAATGTTTCCGGGGCA
Organism: Neisseria sp. P0016.S008; assembly: GCF_051957775.1. NCBI lineage: Bacteria > Pseudomonadati > Pseudomonadota > Betaproteobacteria > Neisseriales > Neisseriaceae > Neisseria > Neisseria sp. P0016.S008. Next base: position 171,547 of record NZ_JBQCWB010000002.1, on the reverse strand, counting down.
AAAGGCAAGCTTGGATGCGTTGTGTAACCGCTTTTCTGTTGACCGCAGCAAACGTGTCTTGCACGGTGCGTTAATCGACTGCGAGCTTTTGGGTGAAGTCTATCTTGCCATGACGCGTCAGCAGTTCGACCTGATGGGCGGCGAGGCGGAAGAAGAGGGCGAAGTCAAACAAACCGTTATTGCCGAAACCAAACGTACATCGCAGTTGAAAGTCATTAAAGCCAATGCAGACGAGCTGGCTGCACATGAAAAATATTTGGACGATTTAGGCGAAGCGTGTGTATGGCGAAAGGCCGAAACTTCTGATGAGGCCAATGCCGGAGCGTCAGCATGAGGCGATGCAATATTGCTTTGATTCCTGCTGCCGGTGTGGGAGCGCGATTTGGTGCAGGAAAACCCAAACAATATGTTGAAATCAATGGTAAAACCGTATTGCAACATACCATAGAAATCTTTGAGCAACACTCCCGTATAGATTTAATTGCCGTTATTCTTTCGCCGGAAGATTCAGTTTTTCAGACGGCCCTGTCTGAGAAAGTACGCGTCTTTCGAGTAGGCGGCGCAAGTCGTGCCGAAACGGTACGCAATGGTATCTCTACTTTATTAGAGCAAGGTTTGGCCGAGGCGCAAGACAATATTTTGGTTCATGATGCCGCGCGCTGTTGTCTGCCTGCTGAAGCGCTAACGCGTTTGCTTGATGAGGCGGGTAAGAATGATGAAGGCGGTATTTTGGCCATACCGGTGGCCGATACGCTCAAGCGCTCAGACGGCAGTCATCATATTGATGCAACTGTTGCGCGCGCAGGATTATGGCAGGCGCAAACGCCGCAGCTTTTTCAGACGGCCTTGTTACACCGAGCTTTATCGGTTGATGATTTAAGTGAAATTACGGATGAGGCGTCAGCGGTTGAAAAACTGGGTATCCGGCCACGCTTGGTGCAGGGCGATACGCGCAATTTGAAGTTGACGCTGCCGCAAGACGAATACATTGTCAGATTGTTGCTCAAGGCCGTCTGAACAATCAAAACCCATTATTTAAGGAAACAAACATGAATATCCGTGTCGGACAGGGCTACGATGTCCATCAGTTGGTCGAAGGCCGAGATTTGATACTCGGCGGCGTCAATATTCCGTTTGAAAAAGGCTTGCTGGGTCATTCAGATGCCGATGCGCTGTTGCATGCGATTACCGATGCCCTGTTGGGTGCGGCTGGTTTGGGCGATATCGGCAGTCATTTTCCTGATGCTGCCGCCGAGTTTAAAGATGCTGACAGCCGTGTGCTGTTGCGCGAGGCTTATCAAAGCGTGCAGGAGTTAGGTTGGAAGGTGGTTAATGTCGATACGACCGTAATTGCGCAAAAACCCAAACTCGCACCACATATTCCGGCAATGCGCGCCAATATTGCCGCAGATTTGGGTTTGCCTGAAAACTGCGTGAACATCAAGGGTAAAACCAACGAAAAACTTGGCTATCTGGGGCGTATGGAAGCCATTGAAGCGCAAGCGGCAGTATTGCTGATTAAAACCTAAGAGCTTAAAATTACTTTATTATTCAAACTGAAAGACTGACAACATGGCAACTCAAGACGAACTCAAACGTATTGCCGCCGAAAAAGCGGTGGAATTTGTTCCTGAAAACGAATACATCGGTATCGGTACCGGATCTACCATCAACTTTTTTATCGAAGCTTTGGGTAAAAGCGGTAAGAAAATCAAGGGTGCCGTGTCTACTTCTAAAAAATCCAGCGAGCTTTTGGCGAAATACGAGATTCCAGAAGTTTCGCTGAATGAGGTGATGGGTTTGGCGGTTTATGTTGACGGCGCAGACGAAGTCAACCACGCGCTGCAAATGATTAAAGGCGGCGGCGGTGCGCATTTGAACGAAAAAATCGTGGCCAGCGCATCCGATAAATTTGTCTGTATCGCCGATGAAAGTAAATATGTTTCCCGTTTGGGCAAATTTCCATTGCCGGTAGAAGTGGTTGAAAATGCCCGTTCGCTGGTGTCGCGCAAACTGCTTGCCATGGGCGGACAACCTGAGTTGCGTGTCGGCTATACTACTTTCTATGGCAACCAAATCGTCGATGTTCACGGCCTCAATATCGACCAAGCCCTGAAAATGGAAGACGAAATCAATAAAATCACCGGTGTACTCGAAAACGGTATTTTTGCCCGCGATGCCGCCGATGTGTTGGTTTTGGGTACAGCAGAAGGCGCAAAAGTCATCCTGCCTTGTCAGGATTAATGGAGATTAATCAATCTTAAAGGCCGTCTGAAAGTGCATTAGGTCTTTCAGACGGCCTTCAATTTGGCAAAATATGCAAATCAGTAAAATTATAAAATGGTTGCCCGTTGTTTTATCCGTGTTGGGCGCACTTGGTTACAGCTCACGCGATACTGAGTTGATTCGTACCGGGGTAAGCGTTTCCGCAACATTGGCACAAAGCGACAATATCGGTTTAGAAAAGGTCAATGAATGGCTGGGAGAAAATGTTGTCAAAGCCACATCTGACACCAAAGCCGAAGCTAAACCCAAGCAAGAACAGAAACAAAAACAAAAGTCATCGCGACAAACTTACACATACAACGGAAAAATCATCAAAATCCATGATGGCGATACCATGCATATTATCGATAGCGACGGCCGGAAACACAAAATCCGTATGGCCTATATCGATGCGCCGGAAATCAATCAGGCTTATGGTACGCAATCACGAGACAATCTGATTGATGCTGCATTGAATAAAAAAGCCAAAGTTCGCGTGTTTGAAGCCGACCGTTACCAGCGCGAAGTTGCCCAAGTATCAGTCGGAACGATTGACCTGAATTTGATGCAGATACGGGATGGCGCCGCATGGCATTATGAAAGTTATGCCAAAAAACAACAAAGTAAAACCGCCTATACCGACTATTCGGCCGCGCAAAAACAAGCCAAGGAAAAGCGTAAAGGCTTATGGAAAAGAGACAATCCGCAAGCACCTTGGCAATTTCGCCGTCAAAACCACGAGCAGCAGAACGGTGATAAAAAGCAGTCTGATAAACAATGGTTTGGGATTTGGTAAGTTTTAAGAAAGAGGCAGTCTGAAAACTTTCAGACGGCCTTTAATCATTACGGTTTAGTATAAGACAAGAATGCGTCGGAGGTTTCTGATTAGAATGTAAGGGAAATAAAAGTGTGATGTAATATTTTTAAGAAGGGCAGATATGAAAAAAGACACCGCTAGCTGGTGTCTTTAGTATCTGGCAGAGAGGAAGGGATTAAAATTTAATCATACCTATATGATTTATTGATGATTATTTTTTTGAAAAGTATAAGTAACACATAAGGTAACACATAAAATCTTATTTCCCACGATAAGGATTAAACCAGCCTTACTGAATTTAGGAAGGTCTCTCTGTTCTACACTGACAGCAGGTAGCGCGCGCTCCCCCTCCCTCCGCGGGGACTCTGTGGGGGTGCGTTTTTTTATGCAGCGGCGGCTCCTACTGCAATCCTTATATTTCATAGGGTTTTCGGCGATTTTCGAACACTGGTTTTTTATGCGTTTTTATGCAAGATTTGACATTTTTATGCTGATTTATGCGCTACTTGTAAAATATAATAATAAAGCCGTCCGAAATAAATCAGACGGCCTTTTTTACTCCATTTTTATGGCGTTTAGTATTTGGTCTGTAATGTACTCCAAGTCTTCTTTCGGTAAGCCCAATAGCAGGCGGGATGGCAGGTTTTTTGCCGTGCTACCGTCTTCGTGTTCTGTTGCAATTTGCGCGGCTTTACCGCCGAACCATCCGATTTTTGCATGGTTTTCATCTGCTTTTTGACGCAGCCAGCGGGCGGCACCGATATGGCGGAACATTACCATACGGGATATTGTCGGCGTTTTCAGGTACAAATATTCGCGCCGAAATCCCAAAAGCCTGCGTTCGCCCTCGAACCGTACTAATTCATTCCCGTTTTCTGTGCGACTATATGCAATACGGCCGGTGTAGCTATCTCCGTATTTCTCTCCAAAAAAACGAAACGGGCGGCGGTGTAGTTCCTCTCCATCCCGTAGGCGTCGGAAAGCAAAACGGTCGCCTTGACGTTTTGCCATCGGATTTCCGTCAGGCTCGATATTGGCTTTAATGCGGTTTCGGTTGCGGCGGCGTAGCTCCGTCGCGATATTACGCATAAGTTTGGCACGGGCAGACGGCTGAATCTTTAGCGCTAAATGTTCAATTTGTGCAACGAGTGCTTCCAGTTCTTCCATATTTCCTCCTGCACTTGAAGTAAAGGACGCATTATGCGTCCTTTATCTGTTTAAAAAACGGGGCGCGGCGGCTCGGATTTTGTTTTGTAGGAGACTAAGCCGTTTTCATCCAAACCGGCAATGACTGTTTCTGTCAATTTTAATTCGATCATTACATCCCAGACATCCGACTCTATCGGCTCTGCCTCGAAAACAAAGGCTCTTGATGATGCGTCTGTGCTCGGGCACAAAATATCCGGCTGATTTTCTTGCAGCCACTTATTCACGATCAAAAAGAGATACGCTGGATCTCGATGGAACTCCTGAACAAAAATATTAAGCGTGTACCTCGCTTCGTAACTCAATGTATTGCGTTTCGGAATAATCTGTCCAGACAAAACCGTCATACGAAGACGGTCAGGTGCAGCTTTAAATTCCAGCAGTGTTTCCTGGATAGCAAGACGCAGGCTTTTGGGCTTTTCCATTTTAGACGGCCTCTTATCTTTTGAATTTCCACCGTTGCTCTTCTTCGCGCTGGCAGTCTATACATAAACGGCACCCCGGCACGGCTTCTCGGCGGGCTTCGGGGATGATGTCGCCGCACTCTTCACACTCTTGGGCGGATGGCGCGGAGGATTCTTGTTCTTTGTGGCGTAATAACCAGTATTCGCGCATTTTTTGCTCTAAGTCGCAGGCTTGGTCGATAATGTCAGTCATGGTGTTGTTTTCCCTTCTTCGTCTCCTTTTAGGCAGGCTGACAAAGCGTCCCGATAGAGGCGGCACTGCTCAAAAGCCGAGCGATAGGCAATCAATGCGCGAACCATGTCCGCATTGGTTGCAATCTCTTCAGGCGGGTAGGCTTCACATTTCGGCACCGGCGGGCATGACTCGGCAGCCTGTACGGATACCGGCGGATTATGGGCGCAAGCAGTAAGGGCAACGGCGGCAATGAGAACGGAGAGACGTTTCATTTTTTTCTTTCATAGTTTGATGTTTAAAAGGGCGCGATCATGCGCCCCGCTGTTATTTTTTATTGATGGTTTGGGCTACATCTTCGGGCAGTTTTTCAGACGACCATTCATGATGCTTAGTCAGTGCTGCTTCGACTTGGCTGTTTTTTTCAGCCTGCACCTTCATCATTTGGTCTACCTGCGCCTGCAAGCTTTGGGCGCGGGCTTTATAAATCTTGATTGTTGCGTCTTTTGATTTGATGGCGTCTTCCTGCGCGGCGACTGTTTGTGTCAGTGCCTTATTGCTTTTACGCATGTGCATCAAGCTATATCCGAGGACGGCGACGGTCAGGATATAAGATACGGCAACAACAATAGCTGTTTTCATATGATTCCTCCGTTTCAGGCTTCGCTTACGCCTGCTGCCGCAGTGCCGGTAACGATGGGTAGGTTATAACGCTCTGCGGATGGTTCCGATTTAACCGGCTTACCATCAACCAATTTAGACGGCCAGTAGTAACCATCAATGTCTGCACCGTTAAACGGCACAACAGATACTGCATTACCCTGATTACCGCCCCATCCCATAATTTGCCCTTTAGCGTTTTTGCCACCGACGAAAAACACATGGCCACCACCTTTGCGGGATTTCACGGCGATACAGCCATAGGCGGGTTTAGCCAGCTTAGTCAGACCAGCCTCCGCCCATGCCTTGGCGCGATACCAATCTTTGATAACGCCGCGGCCGCTTTTACCGAGGCAGTAACCGACAAACAGGCCGCACCATGGTGTCTCATCGTCCGCATACCATGCTTTTGCCGCATTGGGAAAGTTTCCCATTTCTTTGAGCCAAGATTGGATAATCGGGTTATGTTTCGCGCCGACGATTTCTTTCAATCCGACGTGTCGGCGGGCTTCTGCCATCCAGGGCAATTCAGTCATGCTTTCTTCCTTTTTTATTCGTGTGTTTAAATATTTTCTTGCGGTATTTTTTTTGACGCGCGGTTCAAAAAACCTTGATTTTCTGTGCTTGGGCGTGTTTTCTTCGGGTGGATTTTGCTGATATTGCCGCCACTCCATAGCACTGCGCCCGTGTGCAGGGCCAGTCCGAAGATAAGCAACCATATAGTCAGTGATTTAATGGAAAAGGCAGCGGCCAGGGCGAGACTGCAAAACCATACGATAGATAAATAGGCGATTGCCGCACTTAACGGCTTATGTGTTTTCCCGCGGGTGTCAAAAAGGATGATACGAACGGCCGCGGTCAGGGACAGGGCAATGACGGCAGCAGATTGGACTGTATTCATGATTCTTTTTCCTCTTCCAGGGTTTTCAGACGGCCTTTTTCAATCAGGCGCATGACACGCTGTAAACCTAAAACCAGTCCGGCAGAAAAAATGGCAGCGGCGGTAAAGCTATTGATGGTCAGTGTTTCACCCGGCAGCAGCCAGTTGATTAGGCCTTCTGCGCCGTCGTAACCGAAAATGCCGCCGATGAAAGACACAGCAAAAAGCCATGCCTTATTAATCGGTCGCTCTGCCTTTTGGCTTAATACGAACAGCGATGCGCCTATGAGTGCACCGAAGGCTACGGAGGCGTGGACGTGGTAGCTGCCGATGATAATTACGGCGGCGTTGACAGCAGTGGTAGTTTTGTCTTGGGTCATGACGTTTTCAGTCCCATAGATTCAGGGTGGATTTTTGTTGTGCTTCTTCGTGGTTGGCTTGAGGCAGTCGGATAGTCAAACCGGCAGGTAGGAGGGCAGGATATTTCGATAAGCCGTAATTTTCAGGGGCGGTCAGGATTTGTTCGGTGTAGCCTGCGGACGTCCCGTAATGGTTCCAAGCGATATTGGCGACGGTATCGCCTTCTCGGGTCGTGTATTCCATCAAATTAATTCCGAATCGCAGCGGCGCTCGCCCATGACTGCCGCGGTGGCATAGTGTGCTTCACGGCGGAAGTCTTCGGCTTGATGTTGTTTCATTTCGGCACGCTCGCCTGCCTTTCCCGATGGTTCTGTATCTGCGTATTTTTCCAGCAGAAGTGATTTGGCATAGCAATAGACGGCGCGGCGGTAATGGATGGTTTTAACCGATTCGCCATTAATGACGTCGTCTGAATCGCCTGTTTCGGCAAGAGTGCCCCTGCCAACCTGTACGGCGGCAATGCGGTATTTCTTAAGCTGGCCGTTGACGTGTGCGACGGCTTCGAGGACGGCATGGTAAACACGGCTGCTTGAAATGTTCGCTTCAATCCTCATTACTTCGCGAAAGTTGGCAAGGTCGATGATTGGGAAAAAAGGAATACTGCGAACTTCAGATTGGTCTAATGCTTGCCGCCCTTGATCGGGGGTGTCGGCGAAAACAATAGTCATGATTCATTTCCTTACGGAAGAAGCCTGCCCGATATTTAGGCGGGCTTTGGAAAGGAGGCGCAGAGGCTTTGCATGCTAAGGCCGTCCATGATATTTCTGGAGGACTTGCCGCAGGCTTGCGCCCGGCGAGGGGAGCTAGGTCAGCCTTTAAGCTGTTTTTTGATGGCTGCAAGGCGGGATTTGACACCGATTTTTTCAGAATACTTCAGTGCGTTTTCGTAGTAACTCGCCGCACTTTCGAGGTCTTCGGCTTCTTCCGCACGTTCTCCAGAGGCTTTGTAGAACTTGGCGCGGATGATGTCTGTCAGATTTAAGGTATGCATACCCGTGTCTGGGTTGACGGTGCTGATGAGTGTGAGCAGATCAGTATGGTTGGCTTTACTCAAGTCAGCACCGTATCCATACTGTTCAGCCAGCTCTTCAATTAAGAGGTCGGGCAGATCACGACGGTAGTCATCTTTGACTTTCATGTCATGCTCGATGGCAAATAGGATGTATGGCACGGCTTGGTCAAGCTCGCCAATGTCAATCAACCAAAGCAGGGCGGTAGTGAAGACTGGATCGGTTTCAGCGGCCGAACCGGAGAGATAGACGTCTTCCAGCCATGGAAGATATTTTTCTACCATTCCTTTTTTGGCTTGGATTTTGTCGGATACGGATTTAATTTGGTGTAGGAAGGCGCGATCGGTGTTAAGGCTTGCCAACAGTCGGCGGTAGGGTTCGGCGACATGGATGTTTTCGCCGTTTTTTGCTGCCTTCTCTGCTAAAACCTGTTGTTTGTGTGCCTGGGCTGGAGTCATTGGATCCCTTTCATCAGGCCGTCTGAAATTTCAGACGGCCTTTTTTTCTACTTCACGATTTTGATGTTTTCGACCAAAGCTGCTGCGCCGTACTCTTCGACGACATAGCAGATATTTTCTGACTGGTAGTCGGCGATGCGGTCGAATTCAGGTTCGTCCGCCAGCTTGCGGCGATGGCCGCCTTTGTGGAAGTAGATGGACAGGTTTTTCAGCGGAGTAACTAAAATCGTATTTTTGGGGAAATACGGTGCAGTTACGACCGGCAGACCGCCCAAGCGTTTTTCAGACATGATGATGTCGGCAGGACGCAGCTCACTTGCCTTGTTGCCTGCTTCTTTGATAACGGCAAAGTATTTTTCAGACAGCAAAGATTGATGGCAGATAACGGTCATGCCCGGCATGTCGTGGAACTCTTCGTCAATCAAGCTTTCGGCAACGTCCGTAACCAAATGGTCGAGAGAGGTATAGGATTTACCTTCGCCGATTTCGACGGCATTGGTTGCGCTGCCCATGACGTTGGATGCTGCATTGGTACGCATATGCTGCAACCAGCCGGTTTGTACGTCCTGCAAGAGAGGATTTGCCGCAAAGTCGGATGTGGCGGCGGCAGACGTACCGTTGAAACCGATGGCAATCAGGCTCAAAGCTTTGGATTTGACGAGCTGGTTATTGATCAACTTAACGTATTCCGGTTGACTGCTCCAAGAGTCCATATCGTCGTAGCTGACTTGAGTGTCAAAATTTACTTTTTTACACAAATATTGGCGGTCGGTCAGGTTGTGATATGGCTTGGGCTGACGGCGTACAGTACCGTCGCCGTTTTTAGTATCAGTTCGCGAGGCATTCAGACCTGTTGATAAACCAATGATTGAGCCGGCAATTTCGGTTTTGCTGATGATGTTGATTTTTTGCAGGAATGTTGACTCCAGGCGGACGGCTTCGCGCATTTTTTGAGAAACGGCGGGCGTTACACTGAAATGGCGGGATACGCCTTCGGCAGTTGTACCGTTGGCTTTGGCGACGGCGTTGATGTATTGCTGGATGTACGGGTGCATGGCTTACCTTTTCTTAAAATTCGGAAGCAGGGGTTGTATTCGCGCCGGTATGTGGCTCTGCCTGATTGATCGGGGCGGATTCAATAGCGGCCTTAAAGGCATCGAATTCTTTGCGCAGGGCAGTGTAGTCATCGGCGAGTTTTTGGGTAATTTGGGCAGACTGCTCCAATTCTTTGTTCAGGTCGGCAAAGGCTTGGGTGTAGTCGTTTTTTTCTGTTTCGACGGGGGTGGGATCTGATTTCTTATTGAACATTTTGTCGTGGAGGGCGGCAAAAAAGCCTTTTTTCTCATGTTGGGGTTGGTTGGCAGGTTGGGTCATTGGCAGGCTTTCCATTTCGGTGTAGGCGGCGGTGTAGTTGGTGTCTTCCGGATTTAGCTGACGGAACTTGAGCATAGTCGTACCAAGAGATGCAGGGCTGTCCGTCATCGCAAGGCCGACCAGATAAGCTTTGCCGGTGTCGGCGAATGGCTTCATGATTTCCATGGATGTATAGACTTTTTCGCGCTCTTTGATGTAGCCCAACATTTTTTCAGTAGGGTCGATGCGAGCGTAAAGGCGGGTAATACCGTCTGAAGTCTCTGCTTTCAGCTCGAGGACGTCCCCCAGGCCTGAATAGTCGTTTTTGGGAGAATATGGGCGGTAATGCTCAAGGTTGATGCGTGCGCCGTAGATTTGTGGGTCGTAAGCTTCTGCGGCGGCGATGAGGTCGGCTGATTCGATCGTTCGACCGTCGGCAGTTGCACCGGATTTGCCGATGCAGAACCATCGGTCGCTGAATTTTTCGGTGGAATTTTTGGCGGATTTATTCATGCGTATGCGCTCGGGTGTTTGTCCGTTTTATTTTGGCATTTACGGAAAAGACGGCAAGCGACAGGGGTTTTAGGTGGGTTTTTCAAGTCATGCGGCACGGGTAGGATTGGCATTTTTGCCCGAAAATCGGGTATTGCCGCTATTTTTTGAAGACATGGAAAAACGTCAGAATATTGAAATTGCCCAAAATATCGACCCGCGCCTTGTTGCGCGGTCTCTTTACTGGCAGGGATGGAAAATTACCGCCATCGGGCGGCATTTGGGACTGAAGCCCGCCACGGTACATTCTTGGAAGCAACGGGAAAACTGGGATGGCGGAACACCGATGCAGCGTGTTGCCTCATCTATTGAAGCGCGCCTGATCCAACTCGTCAACCTGCCGAACAAATCAGACGGCGTTTACAAAGAAATGCGCCAACTTTCCGCATTAATGGGCGGCGAAGGCAAAAGGCCGTCTGAAAAATCGGAAACGCCGAAAAACAACCGATTTGACGGCGCAGACAAGCCGCCTTTTGACAGCGTGCCGACCATAGATCGCCCACCGCGTGAACGTACCGAGCGCACCGAACGCAGCCGCACCCGCTCCGTCGAAAAACCGCCGAAAAACTATATCGCACCCGAGCAGCAGCAGCGCATGGTTGAGATTTTTGAAGAGCAGTGTTTCGATTATCAGCGGTATTGGGGCGAGATTTATCGGACGCACCGTTTTCGAAATATCTTAAAAAGCCGCCAAATCGGCGCGACTTTCTATTTTGCCCGCGAAGCCTTCCTAACCAGCCTAAAAACGGGCATCAACTCCATTTTCCTGTCTGCGTCCCGCGCACAGGCCTATCAGTTCAAGCAATACATCCTCAACCTCTGCAAGATGGTCGATGTCGAGCTTAAAGGCGGGGATGTGATTTCTTTGCACAATGGCGCGGAACTGCATTTTTTAGGCACCAATTCACGGACGGCACAAGGTCGCAACGGTAACTTGTACGTCGACGAATACTTCTGGATTCCCGATTTCGAGCGGTTGCAAACACTGGCCGAGCCGATGGCGAGTCAAAAGCACCTGAAGACGACCTATTTCTCCACGCCGTCATCCGAAGGCCACCCCGCTTATGGTTTTTGGTCGGGCGCGATGTTTAACGAAGGCCGCCCTCGAAGCGAGCATATCAAGCTCGATTTGAGTCATGCCGCTTTAAAAAACGGTCGTCAGGATGCCGACGCGCAATGGCGGCAAATCGTTACGATTCATGATGCGCAGGAGTCGGGCTGCAACCTCTTCGATATTGATTATCTGCGCCAGCGCAACTCGCCCGACAAGTTCGCACAGCTCTTTGAGTGTCAATTCGTCCCGGACGGCGAGGGCGTGTTTCACTTTGCCGACCTGCAAGCCTGCGGTGTCGAATCGTGGGATTGGACTTGGTACAAACCTGACATGATGCGTCCGGCGGGGAATATCCCCGTATGGATAGGCTACGACCCGAGCTATACCGGCGACGCGTCCGGCTTGGTGGTCGCCGTCCCGCCGCAACGCAACGGCGAACCATTCCGAATTTTAGAAACACACATGATTAACGGGGCGGATTTCGAATCACAGGCCCAAATCATTCGCGGCATGACGGAGAAATTCAACGTTACCAAAATCGTCATCGACGCAAACGGTATCGGCGCGGCGGTGTACGACCTTGTTAAAAAATTCTACCCGCCCGCCATCGGCATGACCTACACGCCCGACATTAAAGGGATGATGGTTTTAAAAACGCAGAACCTGCTCAAAAACAAACGTATCGAGTGGGACGCGGGCAAAATTGATTTGCAGATGGCGTTTATGTCCGTCCGACGCGCAATTACCGCCAGCGGACGGAACATCACTTACGAATCGACGCGCAGCAAAGCCGCCAGTCATGGCGACTTGGCTTGGGCAGCGATGATGTTGTTTTATCAAGAGCCGCTGGACAATGTTGTCAGCGGACGATTTGAGATTGATAGTTAAAGGATTTTTATGTCTGATTTAAATTCGACAGGCAATGAACCACGCACAGATTTAGAGATTTTCAGTTGGGGCTACGACGAGCGTTTGTCTTGGCTCGGCGCGGCGTGGGAATGCGCCGACAACGGCCATTATTATGAACTGCCCGTCAATCAGGAGGACTTGATCGGTTTACTCCGAGTAGGCGTACATCATTCGTCTGCGCTGCACTGCAAATTGAACGTCCTAACTTCCACATTCAAACCGACCGCGCTTTTGAACCGCGCCGAATTTAAAAAGCTGGCATTTAATTTCCTCGTGACCGGCAACAGCTATCTGGCGGCGGAGCGCAACCGATTCGGCAAGGTCTTGGGATTTAAAAACCGACTGTCCGTCTATATGCGCCGCTCTTCGAAAAATTACGACAGAGACGGCTATTTCTACCTGCGCGACCATGTTTTTGAGACTGCGGACTTTATCCCGAAATCGGATATTATTCATTTGATGCAACCGGATTTGGTGCAGGAGATTTACGGCATCCCCGATTATTTAGCGGGTTTAAGTTCGGCAGAGCTTAACCACTCGGCCACGACATTCAGACGGCGCTACTACGACAACGGTAGCCATGCAGGCTTTATCGTGTATGCAACCGACAACAATATGAATAATGATGACTGGAATAATCTCAAGGACCAATTTAAAAAAGCGCAACGCGAAGGCAATTTCCGCAATGTCTTTTTGCGCTCGCCTGACGGTAAACCTGAAGGTATCAAACTGATTCCGATTTCAGAGGTTGCCGCCAAGGATGAATTTTTAAATATTAAAGGAGTAACCTCCCAAGATATGCTGACAATACACCGCGTGCCTCCTTCATTGATGGGGGTCGTCCCGACGGCGGCGGGCGGCTTGGGCGATGCCCGGACGGCGGCGGAAGTATTCGCCGCGAATGAAATCGAGCCGATACAGGCGGCGTTTCTCGAAGCAAACGACGCATTCGGCGCGGAGGTTTTTAAATTTAAGCCGTACACTTTGGCAACGTCCAAGGTGGATAAATAGGATAAGGCCGTCTGAAAAGTTTCAGACGGCCTTTTTATTTTATTCTACTCCCAATCCATCGCATGACCGGAACTGCCATACTGTTTCCTATTGCCATGTATCGCGGCGTGTCCGGACATTGCTCGGCTGGCTTGTTTCGCCATGTAATCCGAGTGTAGTTGTCTGGGAATCCTTGCAGCCTTTCGCATTCAACTGGGGTTAGTTTGCGGACTTCCGGGAAAGTGATAACGCAATTACCATTGCAGATTTGGTCTGAATCTACGCCTCTACCGCCAAACCCAGTGCTTAACGTTGCTCCAATATTGACAATAAGTGTTTCGCTCCCTCCGGATAAAGCCCCTCCTTTCCTTTTTAACGTGCCGGCGGTGTTGGATGCCTGGAATGTTCCAAAGCTTCCCTCAATAAATGTGGCAGATTCTTTCCCCTTTTTTCCGCCCGTCTCAGGATTCCTACTTTTGCTCGGCTGCTCAAATAGTATTTGGGCGGCACGTCTGTCTCGATTACCTGCGATAAGAAACACTCTTCGGCGACGTTGGGGGACTCCGAAATATTGGGCATCCAAGATTCGCCATGCGATTTCGCATTCGTCCGAACGCACAATACCAGCACCCGTCCATCTGCCCCTTGTTGGGACAAGCTCTTTGGACTCGCCAAGCAAAGCTGCCAAAAAACATCCGAAGGCGTTGTCTCGTGTTGATAAAACGCCGGGGACGTTTTCCCACAGTACAACTGCGTCGGGCAGTCCGTAGCGTCTTCGAATAGTGTTAATTGCATTTAAAATCCTTACAAAAACAAGCGTAAGATTTCCGCGTTCGTCATTCAGGCTGTTTCTTAAACCGGCAACCGAAAAAGCCTGGCAAGGCGTCCCGCCGACCAATATATCCGGTGCCTCAATTTCGCCTGATAAAATCCGCTCCGGTAACGTCGTCATGTCGCCATAGTTCGGGACGCTTGGGTAGTGGTGTGCCAAGACGGCGCATGGGAATGGCTCTATTTCCGAGAACCATGCCGGTTCAAACCCCATCCCCTGCCACGCTACGGATACCGCTTCAATTCCGCTGCAAACGCTGCCGTACCTAAAAACCATTTATTAATCCTTGTATAAATACTCGTCCCGCATTCTGATGACTTCCTCCCGCTTGTAGAGGTTGTCCCGTCCCACCAACTTCGGCTGCGGTATCAGCCCCGCCCGGCGGCGCGCCCAAATGGTTGTCGTGGACGGCGGCTTTTTGCCCGGTATTGTCCATAGTTTTTTCACTTCATCCAACGTGATGTATTCACCCATTTTTGTTCCTTTCCTGTTGGTCAGTTTCGGTTAATCAATTTGTCATTCATCGCCTGCGACGCTTTAATGGCGGCGCGGGCAGATTCGATGGCGCTTTCAACGGTGTCGTACTGCGGCTTGGTGTAGCGGACGGTTTTGGCGCGGATATTGGCTTCGTTTGCGGCCTTGATGGCGGCGAAGTCAAAAATAGGTTCTTGCGGAGTCAGTCCGCTGACGAGTGGACGGCGTAGTTTTTCAATACTGCGGATGTATTCGCGGTAGTTTCTTTGTTTTTTGCGGGCTGATTCGCTATGGAAGGCATTATCTTTCGCCGCTTTTTCGATTTTTTCGCGGGTTTCACGGCTCATGTATCTCAGCTCTTCGATATTGTCTAAATCGAGCATGTCTTTTTTATATTCTTTCGCCAATTCAGGACTTAAACCTGTCTGAACTAAATCAACGGCGGTTTGCACTGAAAATCCGTGTTTCCAAATAAGCCATTCTACAGGCTCGGTTTTTTCTAGGTCGGCCAGGGTTGCCGCTACTGGGCGATTGATTAAATTTTGCGCAGATTCGGGGTCGAATTTCATTTTCGTAGAGTTATTGACACAAGTCCAAGCGGCGGCGGTGCCGCCGTTTTTTTTCAAAACCCACGAATGGACGCGCGAAATTTCGACGCGTCCTGTGGCTTTTTCGTAAACGCCCATGATGCGGTCGGCAGGAATTTCGCCGTAGCAGTTCGGCTCTTTCGCCTCTTCGCGGTACAGTCCGAGACGGACGTTTTTGCGCGATACGGACTCGCCGCCCAAAAGGACGGTAAAACGCATCCAGTCGCCCATGTCGGCAGCCTGTTGGGCGAGCATTAAAAGGTCGTCTGAAGCGTCGGGGTTGATTCGGCGCAGTTCGCGCCAGATGGTAACGGGGCAGCCGCCGATTTGCTGGAACTGGCGGATACCGTGATGACTTGCCCATGCGTCCACGCGGACGGCGGTTTCCGCCATGCTCAACAGCGCGTCAGACTCATAGTCAACGCCCAAGCCGTCGCCGCTTTGACTTTTGCCGTCGATGTTTTTGGCGATATATTTGGCGATATAACCGGCAGCCGAACCACGCGCCCAGTTGATGGCTTCAAAGTCAACGCGGGCAGAGGCAGGGGTTTCCTTCCAAAATTTAAAATATTTGGATGCCCAGAATTTTTTCTCGGTTTTCAGACCGGCGCGGATGGCGGCGAGCGTAGGCGCACTGCCTTGTTCTTCACGGATTTTTGCTTGGATTCGGCGGGCTTCCGCGTCTGCTGCTTTTGCAGTCGCCAAGTATTTCAAACCCAGCTCTTCACGGTTTTCGCGGCAGGCGTGTTTTGCCACGACGCGGCGGAAGGTAAGGCGGTGTCGCTCTTCCATGAAGACAAGCCCGTGCCAGTGCGGCGTGCCGTCGTGATGCGGCTCGGCAACGCGGAAGCCGTAGATTTTGATTTTCAGACGACCTAATTCCGCATTGATACGACCCCATACTTTATTCAAGTAGGCCTGCGCCTGCGTCGGCGTTTCGCCGCTGAATTTCTCGTTTGGCTTGCCGAAGTGGTGCATACGGTGCATGCGGGAAGGGCAGGTAATCGTAAAAAATTCGCCGACGTGGTTTTTCAGACGGGCGATTTCCTCGAAGCCGCGAATACGCACCATCAATTCGGCGCGACGCAGGGCGGGATTGGATACAGAGACTTCAGACAAGGCCTCAAGCGTAAACTCTTGCCCCAGCTCATTGATGGCAATCATGGTTTGCAACATGGCAAGATTGCGACGCTTTTGAGACAAGCGGCGGAAAACCGCTTCATCAGAGGCATAAAGCCCCGTTTTACGGGATACAAAGCCCGCCCCGCGGCGGTAGCGTTCGGCAGCGCGCGCGAAAATGCGGCGAAGCTGGCGACGCCAGAATTTAGGGGCTTTCAGACGAGCTTCGATGGCTTCGGGGATTTTGTCCTTGAATACTTTTTTGGTGTCGATGCCGTATTCGGAAGCGGCATAATGGATCAGACCGGCGAGACTCCAGCCGATACGGTTCTTGAAATAAATATCTTTGGCGGCAGCCTCGGCGAGGACACGGATGTCGTCGTCCGAAGCGTCCAAACCTGCCGAACGGACGGCAGGCGGCAAAATGGTCAGATTGTCGAGCAGGGTTTTCAGACCATCTTCGGCGCGAACACGCGCAGCGGCGGGCTGAATGCCGCCGTCCAACTGACGGACGACCAAATCAGTAAAGAACGAACGCGCTTTTGATGCCTCTGCAGGTTTCAGGCTTTCAAACCCTTCGCGCAACACAGGCGGAATCAGCAAAAAGGCTTTGGCGGCGTAGTCTTGCTGCGCCGCCTTTGCATTTGCTGTGTGAATTGATATGCCCATGATTTTTCCTGTGTGAAAAGGTCGTCTGAAATACCCGTCTGTCCGAGTAGTCAAGCGTCTGTCCGCTTTGTCATTGCTCCGTTAGAATGGAAGCTCCTAAACAACCTTCCCGGAGACTTGAAATGAAGCTCAATCGCGAACTTCAAAGAAAAATATTGTCAGTCCTGACAGAATGCTTCCCCAAAGACCCTCCACCGAATTTCCTTCATACCTTACGCGCTGAATACGGTGAGGATGAAACAGATGGCAATCTGATGTATTTGGAAATGCACGGACTGGTCAACTTCAAATTCACCCGCTTTTTAGGCGGGTCGTATTCCATCGATTATGTGAAACCGACTGAAAAGGCTTTTGATTTCCTTGCCGAAGACGGCGGTCTTTCTGCGGTTTTAGGGGTAGTTACGGTCAGACTGGATGCGGAAACCCTGCGGGAACTGGTCGCCCTAAAAATAGACAAGGCAGACATTCCGACCGGTCAAAAAGAAACACTGCTTAAAATTATTCGCTCTCTGCCGGAGGAGGGTTTAAAGCGGTTATCGTCCCGATTGATTGAGTTCGCTTTGGACAAGGGCGCGGATTTAGTAAAACTGCTTGATATATCCGGCGGCCTCTAATCGTTGCCAAGTGGCGAAATCGGATACTTCCGACTTCGCCTAACTCCATATCAAATTCTTCAACCGTGCGGTCTGAAACTTCAGGCTCGGATACCATCAGTCGATTACCGGTATCGCACCATATGTACTGGTCGGTTTCATATATCTGCATGGTTTCATCTCAATGCTTAAAATAATCCTGAATTCTTTCTTCTATTTCCGCGTCCAGCTTCTTCTGCTCAATTTTGTAATCCACGTAGAGCCAAGCAGCGAGCGCGGCGGCGAAAACAATGCCGATGATTGCGAAGATACTCATTGCCCCACCTCATGCGGAATTTCAGCGTCGCCGCCCATGTGGTCGAAGGTAGGCGATTCGTAAACGCAGACAGGGTCAGTCGCGGGCAGCGTTTGCGGCTGTTCCGCCATGTTTCCGTGGGTCGAACCAAGCATAAAATAAGATGCGGCGAGCATCAGGGCGAGGATGATGTAGCGGATTTTGATTTTCATGATGTTTCCTTGTTTGGTCGGGTTCAGGCAGCCTTAAGGTCGTCTGAAACAGGGTTTACTTTCATTTTTCTGCCGGCATATACCGCGCGGGCTATTTTTTCGTCTATGCCTTCAAGCTGTCTGGCGGCTTCGGAAAGCTGAAGAACCGGCAAGCCCAAGCTGTACACTACGTTTTGCTGATTCAGCATATTGCTCAGTCGGGCGATTTCCTTTATCAACTTCTGGCTGTCTTCCAGAGCCTTGCTTTGCTCCGGCGTAACCAGCCAACTTCTGACGACTTCCGTATCGTTGTAAGCCGTCAACGGCTGACGGTCTGTATTTCGCTCCAAGAGCGCGTCGCGCTCCAAGCCGTTCATGATTTTTGCGTTTTTAGTTTTACTGCTTGCCAACTTTTTGCCGATATTCCACATGGCGCGGGCTTGGGCTTTGGTTCTAAAAAAGCGAACCCGCTGCGGTGCTGACTTCCACGTTGGGACGATTTCGCCGTTCATTTTTCTTTCCCTTTACAACAAATTTTTCTGACTGCTTTCGCCGTGTTGTTCCCGGATTTCATCCGCCGTCATCTGCGGCGGTATCAAGGCGGGGTTTTGATGCAGCGGACTGGGCGGGGAGATGGTTTTAATGACTTCCGTCGCCACCACGCCCGACCAGCTGCATGAAGCATTCAAGCATTGCACAGAGCTATAACGGACGCGGTCTGTCATCTTCCGACTTGCCGTAACCTTGCAGCGGCTGCCGCAGCAAGGGCAGGTAATCTGTACCCGCATATTTCCGTGTTCCGCCTTACTGATGTTGCGCTGCGCCATTTCCATTGCTCCGTTTCAGGTTTGCCGATGCGTCTTCAAAGGCTCGCAGATACATTTCCGCGTATTCCAACGCAGCTTCGGCGGCGAATGCAGCCAAAGACTTGCCGGAGGCAAAGGCAGCCTGCGCTAGCAAATCAAGCTCTTCGCCGTAAAACTTGACCTCGACGGCGGCTGTGGCTAATTCTTCCGGCGCGCTTGTTTTGGGGCAGGGTTCGGCGTGGACGTGTTGTTTGAGAGACAGTCTGCCTTCGATTTTGTGAATACAGTTTTGACACATGACATTTCCTTTTTGGGTTGATGCCGACTGTCCGGCGGGTCAAGCGTCTTTCCGCTTTGTCATCACTCCGTTACACCGTTCAGGTTAAATATTAGACGGGGCGGATGAAATTCCACGCATGGGCACTCAGTCCGGAAGCGCATGCGTCGTAATAGTTACCGCCAAACACTTCTTCGTTACCGTTCAGCCATACAATCAGGTGCTTTTTGGCTTTCCCGCGCCCTTTGACAAAGATTCGCCCTACCGTGCTTTCCTGATTTGTATTCCAATCATTCATTCTCATAACATTTGCAACATGTTTCATTTTTCTGCTCCTTGATTGGGGTTGATGCCGTCTGAAATTTGGCGGGCGGTAACTCGTCCTTCGGTCAAGTCTTCGATTTTGACTGCGTGGCGTACATCCATGCCGCCGCCGTTTTTCCATTTCACTACGCTTGGTTGCGATACTCCTACCGCTCTTGCCAATCGTGTGGCACTGCCGAAATACTCAGCCGCTTTCTCGATCGCTTCATTCATTTTTCGTCTCTTTGTTTACCTTAGATAACTTAATTATACCAAAGATAAAACGTAAAGCAATACCCAAAGTATATTACTTTTGGTATATATTTATACTCGATTGTTTTTAAAAGGTAGATTTTTTTATGTCTAGGGTGTCGCGCGTGAAAACTCTTATTTCAGAAATGTATGACGGCAAACAAAAGAATTTTGCAGATGCCATAGGAAAAAAACCTGCACAAGTCAGTCATTGGATTACCGGAGTGAAACCAATAGGCGATGCAATCGCTTCTCAAATTGAAACTTCTTTAAATTTACCAAGGGGCTGGCTTGATAGTAGAGAAAATATACCTGAAATGATAAGGTCGTCTGAAACCCTTTCAGACGACCCTTCAGACGACTTGGTGCGTCTTGACCTTTTCGACGTATCCGCCAGTTGCGGACACGGCAGGCTCAACCCCGACTGCCCTGTGCTGCTGCACTCGCTCGAAATCCCCAAAGCCGCACTCAAAGACCTGCTCGGCACAGACAACCTCAAAGGCGTGAAGCTGCTCGCCCCCGACGGCGACAGCATGGAGCCGACCATTCCCAAAAAATCCATCACCCTCATCCGCACCGACATCGATACCTTCGAAACCGGCGGCGTCTATCTCTTCACCTTCCAAGGCTACACCTACCTCAAACGCCTCTCGCGCGGCAAAGCCGGCGTCATCCACGTCATCAGCGACAACCCCGTGTACAGCAAATCCGACTTCGTCATCGAGCCCGACGAATTCGGCGAGCTGACCGTACACGGCAAATTCTGGAAAGTCCTGCCGCTGGATTTCCGGGATATTTGAAAAAGGAATAATCTTGACAAACAACTTTAAAAACCAAGCCGCCGAATTTGCCGCCCGACATCGTGCGCTTTTATCTGCCATCCTCTACATCGGATGGTCAAAGACGGGCAAACTGGACTGGCGTGAACGGCGCGAAGTCGAAGACTGGATGCTGCGCTGCCTGAATATAGACACGCTATCCGCCCAAATCGAAGCCAGGAATGCGGAAGATACCGTCGCCGCATTTGTCGCCGCCGTCAAAAAATCCGAAACCGCCCAAAATCCCGCACCGGAAAAACCTGAATCGGTCAAACAGGCTGAAAAGCTGCTCGCCGACCGCGAACAGCAGATAAAAAAACACTACCCTGCATTAAAGGACATCCTTAACAGACTGCCCGTAGCAACCACACTGGCAGAATTTGAAGCACTGCTGCATCAAGCCAAAGCCCAATCACCCAACCTGCTGGAAGAAGCACTTGCCGTCTCGGGCAGCGTTGCCATTGCCACGATTGGCGATATATTCCCCGCCCGCTCTGCCATCGGAAAAATGAAAGATGTCTGGGGTGGCTGGGTTACTTTATCCGACGGAAGGCGTTTTTAAATGACTAAAAAATCAGACTTCGCCATTCTGCCCGTGGGCGGTAGCTTCGAGATGGACTATATCAACACAGACGGCATATCCAGCCGCCGCATCATCGACGTGCGCGCCTTCGCGCTCGACAGCGACGGCTATATCCGCGCGTTCTGCCATGCACGGAAAATGGTCAGGACATTCAAATACAGCGGCATCATCGGACTGGTGGACTTGGAGACGGGCGAAGTGGTCGAACCTTCGCTTTTCAGACGGCGTTTGCAGGAACGGTACGAAGAGGCTCCTGAACGGCAGATGGATTTTTTTATTCGGGAGATGAGGCCGATTTTGGATGTGTTGGTCTATATCGCCTATTGCGATGGGAGATATGCGCCGTCTGAACAGCGGTATATTGCACAATGGCTGACGGACAAATCGGAAATGGGCAATGATTTTCTTGCTTATGCGCTTGGCGCTATGAAGTCTTGGCCCGTGCCGGATTCTATGGATTTTTCTTTTGCCGTCCGTGCTATTAACCAGCGTTTCCCTGAATGGCGTGATTCAATCTTGGAATATGCCCGTAATGTCGCTAAAGCAGACAGGAAGGTTACGGATGAGGAAACGAACCAGTTGGAAATACTGGAAAGATTGTTTGCTGTTTTTAGGGAGAAAGCGTGATGACGGATTCAAAAGGCTTGTTTCCGCTGCCTCAATACCGTAAACCCGTAAAAAAGATGAGCAACGGGCGGCGGGCAATCATAAAAGAATTGGATGCTTTACAGAAAACGGTAAACAGCAATACGCTTCTCATCGAGACACTGCAACGGAATATGGCGGCAACAGAGGAATCTCATAATCTGCATATTGCCGCGCTGTCTAATTTCCTCGGCCATGATATGAAAAACTGTATTCAAAACATGGATGTCATCTTGACAAGCTATAGGGCGGACGAGATTACTGAGGGGCATTTGGAAAGTCTGCGGGTACAGTTGGACATGATTCGGGAGGTAATGGGCAATTTTGCGCAGCTTGTGCCGCACGGGCGGGACGGGATTTTCAAGGTCAACAGCCTGATTGGCGCGACGGAGGCTTTGACTCGTTCGATGCTGGAGGAAAACGGGGTTTTGTTCACGAAGGAATTGCTGGAAGACATCGATTTGCGGACTAAATATCCTTTTCATTCGTTGCTTCAGGTATTCAGTAATCTGATTATTAATGCCTGCCGCCATTTGCGGGATTTCGAGCGGCGCGAGGTGTTGTTTGCGGTTGACATCGATCAGGAAAACCATGAGCTTTTCTTTTCGGTTTACGATACGGGCGCAGCTGTTGAGCAAATCTGTCTCGACAAAATCTTCGATTATGGATACTCTACTACGGAAGGTAGCGGCATCGGACTTTACCATGCACGTTATATTTGTGAATTGTTGAAGGGAACGGTTGAATGTGTGCCGTCAGACAGGGCGGAATATTCGAAGCGTTTCCTGATTACCCTGCCTTTTATAGGATTGGACGATGTATAAGCATATTTTTGTTATCGATGATGAAAAGATTCAGGCCGACGGGCTGGCAAAACAGCTTAATGAGCGTATGGGCGGGAATGGATATGTGTTCGAGCCTTTGAGCGGCGAACATGAGATTATGCAGGCAGTTGCCGACCGCTTCTGCTCGCTGGCGATTGTGGATCTGCGGATGGATGATTATCCGTTCAACGGCTTGGAAATATGCCGCCGTATCTTGGAAAACAATCCTCTGGCGAAGGTTATTATCGTGTCGGCATGGCTGCCGGAGTTTTTAACGGCGATGCAGGACCTGATGACTTCTGGCAGCGTGTTGGCGGTGTCGGAGAAAAAATCGATGGCGGAATGGGTGCCGGAATTGGAACGGACGGTTGCCGGTTATTTTGAAAAACGGGACGGTGAGTTTTCGGAAAACAGTAAGATGTTGCTGAATGCGTACAGTTCTGCCAAAAATGAAAAGGACCCGTTCCGCAAGGGTGTGTTGTTTGAGGACTTCCTTGTCAATCTTTTCGGACAGATCGGTTTTCAGTTTATTCGGAAACGGGTAACGGATGCGACTTCGGAAGTGGATTTGATTTTACGCAATGATATTGATGATGCGTTTTTAGCTAAATTCGGCAAGTATATTTTTGTGGAGGCAAAAAACCGTCCTTCCGCTCCTGTCGATAAGAATGATTTTTTGGCGTTTGTGTCCAAAATCGAATCCAGCAGCGGTCTGGCGGAACTTGGTATTATTGCGGCCAGCCATAAAATCGCTTCTACGGTCAGGCTGGAGGCTCTACGCACGTCGCATAAGAGTATGAAGGTTCTTCTGTTTGCCAATGATGAATTGACACGCCTGATTGTGGCGGATGATAAACGCTATGAGCTGAAGAAGCTGATTGACGAGCAGATTAAGGATGTGCCGTCTTGATGTTGGCTATGGATAAACAAGGTCGTCTGATTTTTTCAGACGACCTTTTGTTTTGGTCAGGGTTTGGAAACTGCGGCGGCAAAGTTTGGGCTGACTTCGCCTTCGTAGAGGACAATCGGTACGTCGATCAGGCTTTGGAGTTTGACGGCGGTCGTCAGTCCGTTGCCGTCGAGGGTGTGGACGGTTTCTTTTCCGACCCATTTCTCTGCGTCGATTTCGGGCTTGAATCCTTGTAGGGTTACGGGGCTTTCGGGGGCGACGTCGGGGCGGCCGATGGCTAGGGAAATATCGAATTCCATTGCGCCGCGTTTTAGTTTTTTGTACGCGGCGCGCGCGCCGGTGGCGGCGGTTTTGGGGCTTTGGTAGGTATGGCGCAGGGTTTTGATTTTTTTGCCGGCAGTATCCACCTGTTTGATTTCGGTTACTTCTTTGGTGGTGGTTTTGTGGGTTTTGCCGTCTTTGCGCTTGGTCTTGTATTGCTTGGTGGTGGTAACGGTTTTTTTGACGGGGTCGTAGTTGTCTTCGGTAATGACGACTTCGTGCTTTTTACCTGTCTGTTTGTCGATGTAGTAGGCGCGGACGGCGTTGTAGCTTTCGGTATTGCTGTATCTGAATGCATATTGGTCACCGCTGTTGCGGGTAATCCTGATTGTGGGCAACGGCTGCCCGCCGGCGGTCGTGGCTTCGCCTGATGAAACAAACAGGAGGCGGCCGTGTTTGACTGTTGCGATGGCGTCGTAGCGTTCGGCAAGGCGCGACAAGAAGGCGGCGTCGGATTCGTTGCTCTGGTCGATGTGGTCGATTTTTTCGTCTTGGTAGGCTTTGCCGATGATTGGTGTGTAGCCGTTGGCGGCGGCAATGGATTCGATGATTTCTTTCAGGCTGGTTTTGTGCCAGCTTTTTTCTTTTGCCTCTGAAAATCGGTCGGATGTGTCGGCGGATTGGGCGGTGATGTGCAGGGTATCGGGTGCGCCGCTCCAGCTTACTTCGGTTATTTTGTAGCTGCCTTTATCGACAATGCCTGTTTCGATGTAGCCCAGGGCGATGGTTATCTCGGCAGACTTCGGGGGCAGGGCGAGCTTGCCGTCGTGGTCGGACAGGCTGACGGTCAGCTCGTCCGCCTCGAAGCCGCTTTTGTCGGTCAGGCTGATGGAGATGATGCGGGAGAGAGCGTCGGTATTGAACGGCTTGCCGTTTATGGACAGCTTGGCGACTGGGGTTAGATGGTTGCCGCCGGTGTCAGTAATGGCGTTGAAGATTTTGACGGCTTGGTCTTTGATTTGGGTAAGTGCGGTCATGTCAGATTCCTGCAATGCTGCGGGCGATGGATACGCCAAGCTGAAGGGCTTTGCCTTTTAGTCCCAGCGGGCTGTCGGATACTTTTTTTAATTCTATGCTGAAGCTGATGGAACGGGCTTTGCCATCGTGCATGAGTTGGCTTCTGTCTTCTTTGATGGATGTGATGACGTATGCGCCCATTATTTGACCTGTGCCGAGGATGAGATTGTATGGTTTTCCACGCTCTGCCATGAGGTGGAGCATGGCCAGGGAGGTGTCTCCCCCTGTGATTTCCGGCCTCATTTCGGCTGACAGGGTCAGGGTGTCAGTTTCCGGCCCTAGGTATTGGGTGGGATTAATACCGCCGCCGACGGTGGATTGATTTGGGTGCTTCCAGCCGCTTTGGCGGTTGATGGTTTGAAAGGGGATGGTGCGGATGAGAAAGGGGAAGAATCCTAATGTGGCAAGCATGGTAGTGTCCTTTTTTGGTGTCAGTCATCTGAAAATGCGCTACGGGCACGACGTGCGGCTTGGTCTGCAATCTGCTTAATCTGACGGGCAACTTCGCGGGCGATGTCGGCAGGGCTTTGGCTACCGCCGTTGATGGTAATGTTGACGGTCATACCACCTGCGTTTGTGTGATTGAACCCTGCCGATATGGGAACTGCTCCGACAAGGGAAGGGCGCGGTTCTTCAGCTGCGGCGGGGATAATGCTCTGCAATGCGCCCAAGCCTGCTTTGCGGATTTTTTCCAGAACACGCCATCCTCCGAAGCGGGCTACATCTTGTTGATTGAAGACAACCTCGCCTTTATGCACGATACCGGCCGCTTGGTTGACACCGCCCGCCCCTGTGTAACCACCTGTAGAATATCCTTTGTTGGGAATGTATGCGCCTACGCCATAACCGGCTGCGCTGCCTCCCGGCGCGGTCGGTTTGGTGGAAAAGGCTTTTTTCATCCATTCCCATGCGCTAGTAGCGACGGTTTTGAGGATTTGGAAGTTTTTGATGAGGATACCGATTGGGCCTAGTGCGGCGGAGAGGGCGTAGGATATGGGGTTGTTGCCGCTGAATGTTTTTTTTATCCATCCCCAGCCTGTGATGAGGGCGTTTTTGATGCGGTCCCAGTGTGTGGCCAGTGCAACGATTGCGCCAATCGGTCCGGTCAGTGCGTATAGGATGGGGTTTTGGGCGAATGTTTTTTTAATCCATTCCCAGCCTCTGATGAAGGCGGCAGTCAATGTATCCCAATTGGTGTAAACGAGATAGATGATGCCGATTATGGCAGTCAGCGCAAGGCCTATGGGATTTAATGTCATGAAACGTAGGGCAATGCCTAATACTTTAAGAATACTCATGCCGAATCCGCCAAAGGCAATGCGGGCGGCGGCAAAGGGGACGGCAACTGCGGCAATAACTGCGGCCAGCCCTGCTAAGGCGGTCATTGCTGCGGTTGCATAAAATGCGATTTTTCCAAGTTTGGCGGCGGCCTCTGGATTTTTTGCCGACCATTCGTTGAACTTATCCAATAAGCCTGAAATGACATTCATGCCGTATTCTAAGCCTGAAAACATACTGCGCCCAAAGCCTGATTCGGTATTGAAGAGCTTATTTTTGAACATCTGCCATTTGGACGACATGGCGTTGACACGAATTTCGAACTCTTTGTCGAGGCTGCCTAATGCGTCCGGAGAGGTGGCAAGGCGGATTTGCTCGCGCCAAAGCTCTGTATTAGCGATAAGTTGGGCAAATACGCGGTTATATTCGCCGCCTGCCAAGCCTTTGAGAATGCCTGCTTGTTGCTCTTTCGGCATTTGTTGGACGGTGGCAATGATTTTTTCAAGCGTACCTTGCGCGTCTTCGACCATGCCTTTTTGAACGGATTTTGCGTCTATACCTATGCTTTTCAGGGCTTCCCGTACGGGTTTCATATCAGGTGCGGTACCCAGCCTTGTCATGAGGCTGCCGACCGCTTTGGCAGAGGTGGAAGCATCTACACCTGCGGACATAAGGGCGGATCCTAGAGCCGCTACATGCTTCTCGTTCATTTTCGCCAAACCCATGCTGCCTGATACTTCGTTCATGTAGCTGATGAGCTGGTCGCCTGCAACCAGTGCGTTGTCATCAAGGTAGTTCATGACGTTGACTAGTTCAGAAGCGGCTTCTTTAGATAATTTGAAGTTTTGGCGAATGCGCCCCAGCTCTTCTGCAAGCGCACCCGGGTCTGCTGCTTCAAAGGCATTTGCAGCTTTGACGGCTTCGGTAACGTAGGCTGCAAGCTCTTGGCGTGGGATATTCATCTTCGCGCCGGCAGTCATCATATTCATGATCTCAACCGTTGCCATGGGCAATTCACCGCTTAGTTTTTGGACTTCGGCGCGGATTTTAGCGATTTCGGCGTGGTTTAGGCTGCCGTCTGTATTTTTGAGGATGCCGACTTGGCGGATCAGTCCCTGCATTGCATCTTCTTCGGACATGGCTGTATTGATGGCATGCCCTGCACCTTGCCTCATGGTGGCAGCCTTGCTACTTGTCCATGATGAGACACCCGATGCAATACCTGCGATGGCGGCGGCCTTGATTCGACTCTGTTGTCGTTTTTCCAGCTTTTCTAAGGCGGTGGACTGCTTTTCGATTTGGGCAGTAGTCTTCTGCATTCGGGCGGCAATCTCTGCCTGCTCTTTTTCAAGGTTTTGTCCGGATACGCCAACTTTTTCCATGTGGTCTTTGTAGCGTTTTAGCTGCGCGGATTGTTTTTCGTATTCGTTATTCAGCCTTTCGCCTTCACGGGTCAGCTTTTTGAGTTCTGCTGCCTGTTTTTTTGTGGCAACGCCCGTTTTGTCGATTTCGGAAGTAAGACGGCTTGTGGCGGCAGAATTACGGATGATTTGCTCATTCAGACGGTTGAAATATTGTTCTGCCTTGCCGATTTTTACCAGTGCGGTTTGGGCGCGCTCGAGATCGCGCATTTCTTTTTTGTTTTTCGCCAATTCGCCCGACAGCCCGCTACTACTTTTTTTAATTCTGTCAAACGTTTTGCTTGCTTTGTCGGCGGCTTTGAGGATAATATTAATTGTCTTGTCTGTCATGGCTCGAGCTTTAAGATGAAACGTAAAATGAAAAATCAAATCTTGGCGGATTCGGTTTTGAATGCAGTCGATTCTGTCATTTGGTGGTATGGCGCATTATTTTGGCTTTTTGTTGCCGTCATTGCCCTTATGGTATGGATGCTTCCTTGATTATTTTGTCGATTGAAAAGGTCGTCTGAATTGATTTCAGACGACCTTTTTTATTGTCCGTCTCCTTGGCGTGCGCGTTGGATTTCGGCGGCTTTGGCTGCCCAGCGGTTAAGGGTAAAAAGATTTAGTCCTGCGAACCAGCCGATACCTCCTTTGAAAGTAATGGTGCAGAGGGCAAGGGCGTCGTCTATTGGGTAAAACGCAGTAACGTCTTCATCTTCTTCAGCCTGCCAGATGTCTGGCGCTGCTTTTATAAGGTCGGCGAACTGGCCGGCTCGGTATCGGAAGCATGGGTATAGCCCAAATCGGCAAAGGCTTCCTGAATCTCTGCTTTCGCCGAAGGTGCGGCTGAAAAAAAATCAATAGCGGCATTGAGGGCTTGTACATCTGCCATACCTAATACGCCATATTGTGCCATGCCGATTTTTGGGGTGCTGATTTTTGAGAGGAGCTTTTGAACAGTTTCGGTGTGTTTGATTTTGATGAGGTCTTGTCCCATGCCTGCCATGTCTTTGGCCAGCGGTTCGCGCAGAGTGTAGGCTTTTCCGTCGGTCAGGGTTACGGTCAGGGTATCGTCGGGGTTGATTTTGATTTTTGGTTCTTGCATTTACTTGTTCCTGTTGTATGTGTTTAGAGGCCTAATGCGGCGCGAATGCCGGCACGAACGTCTTTGCCGCCGATGATGAGTTTGTTCGCCATGAGGTCTGCTTCAAAAACGACTTCTCCATCGACGGTTTCTTTCCAGTAGGTTAGGGCATATTTGAATGTCTGCTCTCCACCTTCGGCCGCTTTGTCTTCGCTGCGTGTGGTTTCGATAATTCGGCCACGCGCTTCGCCGACCAGTGTTTGGTAGGTTTCTTCGTCTTCTTTGTGCAATGCGCCTTGATAGCGTAAGAGGTTGCCATTAATTTTGTGGCTGATGGATTTGAACAGCTCAAGATCGAAACCTTTGCTGGTCAGCTCCAGCTCTAATTTTTCGATGCCATGAATGACGGTAAATTCGCCCATACCGCCGCCCGGGGTATAGTCTTCGGTTTTGAATTTGATGTCTGGGCGTTTGACGGTCATGAGGACGCCGTCTTTGTTGAGTCCGTCGGTAAAGACGTTAAAACTTTTCAAGATGCGTGGCAGCTGCATTGGGGTGTCCTTTATTACTTGTGTTTGGGTACCTATCCCTAACCCCTCTCTGTTGGGAGAGGGGAATTATTGGGAGGCAAGGTAGTTTAGACGGTGGTAGGTTTGAGGTTAGATGCGAATTCGATAACGCGGTCGGTCAGGTTGACGATAAAGCGGTCTGATACATGTTGGTTGAGTTCGATATTCTCTAAAGGCGGGGCTACGGTAAATTCGTAGTCGAAGGCAAAGATACCGCCGGCTACGCGTTCTTTTTCGATTTTTTTGGGGTCGATGAAGACTTGCGCGCCCAATAACCAGCCTTGATAGACTTTTTCGGCGAGCTTGGCATTGATGCTGTTGATGATGTCAATCATAAGGCTCGGGTGCATTGGTTTGTCCATTGCCCAGAGAAAGCTTTCGGCGATGGTCTCTTTAATTACGGAAGAGACACGGACTGTCGGTTCGAATGCCCAGGCAGGATCTGCAGAACATGTGCGGTTGCCCCAAACGCGGAAGCCGTTTTCACGGATGAGGGTGGTAATGTTGAGGTTGTTGATGGTATTGGCGTCGCTGTTGATGTCCAGAAGTCCGAAGCTGCGTGGGTATTTAAGGGCGGATACGCCTTGAATTTCGGTATTTGAAATGGATTTGTGCGGACCGATTTTTTGGTCAAGCATGGCGCGTGCGCCGAGGATACGGGCAACGGTAGCGGCAGTTTCTTGGGTTTTGGAAGCGCCGAAGGTCATGAATTCGTTGTCAATCAGCATGAGGTTTTTTTGCCCAAATCCGTTCTTATATTGGGTCAGGGCGGTAATATTTTCTGCGCCGCCGGCGGATGCATATACGAAGCCTTCAAGAGCGTTGGCGGTTACAACCAGCTCGGCGGTTACGTCAGCGTCGTCAAGTTCCGGCGCACCAATGATTTTTGGTTTGTAACCGGTATGTGCGGGAGCTTTCGCCAGTGCTTTGATACCTGCGATAACGTTTGCTTTCTGCTCCGGTGCTTTGGTTGAGCCGGGAACGCGGACTACAACGATTTGGGCATCTGCCTGATCTGCAATTGCGTCTAGGGATTTTGCCAAGGTTCCTTTGCTGCCTGCTTTATCAATCAGGGCAGAGACGGATGTTGAAAATATGGGTTTGGTAGCGGGAAAGACTGTGTCATCAGCGTCGTCTGCGGTGGCAACGATGCCGATAATGTTGGTGGCGATGTCGGAAATATGGCGCGCGCCGTGTGTGAATTCGTTGGCTGTTACGCCGTGCATGCGTTTTGCGGTCATGTGGCTGTCCGTTTCTTTGGGGATGGTCTGATTGTTGCTTTGCTTTTTATCGGTGGCAAGCGGTGGAGGTTTTGAGTGGGATTTTTAGGCCGTCTGAAGTTTTCAGACGGCCTTTGTTTGTCTTAAGCGGCGGCGATGCCAAATCCTGTCATCAATGCCGCGCCTTTATCGGTGGCTTTGGACACATCCCCTTGTACGATTTCAAAACCTGCACCGATTCGAACTGTACGGATTTGATTTGCACGCATCCGCTGCCTTTGGCAAGCAGTTTGCCACAGTATTTGCAGCGCATTTCGCGGTAGATTTGCATTTGCACTCACTCCCATATCACGGATAGAATGCCTCGGTCTCTAGAGACTAAGGCGGCCTAGAAGTCAATGCAGGGTTGCTCTGCTTGGCTGGCGTAGCGGTGTTCCCGCACCGCTACGTCGCCGTCCCACTTTGAGTTGTTGTATCTTTTCCTCTTTAATCCTTTCTTCATCGGACATCTGAACTTCACTGTCCATCTTTGCGGTAAATCCCTGTCATCAATGCCGCGCCTTTGTCGGCGGCTTTTGACACATCTCCTTGTACGATTTCAAAACCTGCACCGATTCGAACTGTACGGCCTGTATTGGCAACGTGGCTGGTACCGATACGGATTTTGTCAAAAGCGGTATTCCAAGGTACAACGGCTATATGCCATTCACCGTAGGAATAGGTATTGCCTGCTCGGTTGACTTTGCCATCGACTGTGGCATTTTCCGGCATGCGTAGAGTAAAACCGTTTTCGCCATGAGTGGCGGTTACGCCGCCAACGGCGGGGCTTTCGCCTGTTATCGGCAGTAGGATAAATGCTGCCCCTGGTGTGCCTCCTTTTTCAAGTTTAAACGGCATAATGACTGTGGTCGGAGTACCGGCTGCGGCACTAATTCCGCTACTCTCGATATAGCGGTGGCCTTTACCGTTTTCGCCGGCCTGTGCCTTCATGTAACGGATGTTGCCCTCTTCTCCGAATGCGCCTGTCCATCCTTCAGGCTCTCCTGCGCGGAGTGCATTGATGACGCTCTTCAGACGAGCCTCACTATTGCTGCCAACAGCTTCGGTGGCGCTGGATTCGAGGCCGTTAAATGTGAATTTAATGGATGTTTCTGTGGCGGCAGGTGCAGGCTGTTCGTTAGCAGTGGAGGTCGGTTGTTCAGGTTCTGCTTTAGGCGTTGCTGAATCAGCTTTTGGTACTGCTGTTTCTGGTGTCGGCTGTGTGACTGTTTCAGATGCTTTACCTACTGTCGATGCTTTGAGTTTAGTGATTTCGGCCTCTAAATCTGACAGCTTCGCCTGCAGCAGGGTGGCGGCATAGTCAGTAGTCTGTGTATTTTTGTGGTTACGCGCACCTGTCCATACTTCTACTGTATCGGTCAGTTGGTTGTGCATGTAATTCTCGGCAACGGTGCAGTTGTCTAATTCTCCGATAGGGTAGAAACCTGCACTTAGTAGTCCGTTTCGGTATTTAACTGTGTCAACGGTATAGGGTTGTCCTACTTCGGTTTTGCCCTGCTCGGCGTTTTTGTACGGGGTAATGTCGCAGTGATTGCCGACAATGGACGCGCCGCGCAACTTGCCAATTATCATCTGGCGCATGAAGTTGCCGTCGGGTGAATTTTGAATGTAGTTCCCACGGATTTGTGCAGCCAACATTGTGCCGTAACGCGCTTCTGCGCCCACGCTCATGCCGTATGTCGATGTGTTGACGGTTGCGGTAGCCGTCGCACCCGTACCACCGCCTCCTTCGAGGGTTACGGTTGGCGGTGTGTCGTAGCGGCTGCCGATGCGGCGCAGCTTGATTTCGGTAACTTTACCGTCTTTCACTACTGCTTCGCCTTCTGCACCGAAGGCTTCCGCACCGCCTCCTGTGATGATGACTTTAGGGGCGGTGGTATAGCCGCTGCCGCCATTGGTAACGGCAAATCCTGAAACGTAGCGCATGCCGTAAAAATCGCCGAACGGCAGGGCAAATGTAAACTGGTTGCGTTCAATCAGAAAGTGGTTGTGCCCGTAGTTGCATTGCAAACCGCGCGGGGCATAGACCGTATTGTCGTTAATCAGTTGACGGCAACGCAGCCACCATTTCTTCTGATTGCGGCGAGAAAGCACTCCCAATGCACCATTAATCGGATGAATGCCGATGTTGCCGCTGACAATGGTATTCCCCGTAATTTCGATATTGCTGTCTTGGTAATAGAAACTGTACGGGTCTGCAATTTTGGAGGCGCGTCCGTCCGTCGCGGCAAATACTTCTTCGATTACGGTGGAAATGCCGTAGTACATGGCACGGCCACTGTTGTTTACGATTTTGACGTTGTTGCCGGTATGAATATCCATTACCTTGCGCTTGCCAAAACCGAACACGTTGTCGTGGATGAATAGGTTGTCCATTGGCAGGTATCGGGATGTGCATTGCTGATAACCCGGATCGAGACTGACGATAGAATTATTCCAGCCACGCACATGTTCCAGATGTGCATCGGGGTGTCCGACTACAGAATCAGGGGCAAAGATGCCGCAAAGTTCGTAGCCTGATACGCGGACTGCTTCCACACCGCAGGTATAGTTGTGGGTAAAGTATCCGCCCGTGATGCGGGTATTGACGGCAACCATGCCTTTTTCGTAGGCCTTGGCGACTTCGCCGCCGCCTACATCCTCTCCGGACGGAGAACCATGTAAACCTGCAATCACTGCGCCGCCAGTAAATCCCCGTACGTCGAAGTAGCGGATTTCTGTGCCTCTGCAGTCGAACAGTCGCCAACCGTAACCGCGACTCCATACCTGACCACCGCGCCAGAGGCCGAATGTGGGTGCAACCGTGCCGTCATCTTGCGGGAATTGCGACAGGCCGTCTGAATTCCAGTAGCCGCCGACGCTGCGGTAGCGTTGGCTCGATTCGTCAATGTGCAGTTGGCGGATTTTTTCGCGGGTATATCCTTCAGGTTGTTGTACACCTGATGTATCAGCCGAATTGTTCATGTAACGGGCAACATCGTGGGACAGTGTGGTGGTATTGAAACCTGCCTCCGCCGTACCTTTCAGCGCCATACCTGTGCCGATGTGCGGTTTTTCGCGCGTCCAGCCGTCGATATGCGGAATCCATCGTTTGTCAGGGTCGGCCATGCCTGATGTGTAGCCATAGTCCTTATAGGCGCGTGTGGTAATTTTGCCGCCGTGCAGAATGGTGTTGCCCTCTGATTTGCCGCACAAGTGGAACACGTCCTGCCCCATTTCTTCCACGCAAAATTCTGCCAACGAGAAGTCGTACACATTAAAAACGGAATGATGAAAGGTAATACACGGCTGTTGGCCGTTGACTGTCAGCACCATGCCGCCGACGGAAATTTGCCGTCCGTCCGCGCCGTAGTATTCCGGCTTGTAACCTGTGTTCTTCGTTACCGGGAAAAAGCCGCCGCGCGAAGAAATAAAGACGTTAGACGGCAGACGGTCGTACCATGCCTGAATCAGACGGACAATATTCAATGCGTCTTCTTTAGAAGGATTGTTTTTGTACCAACCGTCGTAAACTTTTTTACGCAGTTCGGGTGTCAAGGCGTCCTCGATATAGAACTTACCTTTTTCAATGGCAATCTTGGCGGCAGCCTCGATTTGTTCGCCCTCGAACTTGGCCTGCTCGGTAATAATCAGTGATGGTGTTTTGACATCGGCAAAGGCATTGCCTACTGCTTCTGATACTTTGGCGGGTGTAATGAGGTGGATGTCGGACGTATTGTCGTTTAGTTTCAGACGGCCTTCTTCGTCAAGAGAGGCGGTCACGTTTGGATTTTCTGCAAGTTTTTTGGCTTTTGCGG
This sequence comes from Neisseria sp. P0016.S008, assembly GCF_051957775.1. Lineage (NCBI taxonomy): Bacteria > Pseudomonadati > Pseudomonadota > Betaproteobacteria > Neisseriales > Neisseriaceae > Neisseria > Neisseria sp. P0016.S008. The sequence continues at coordinate 137,410 of NZ_JBQCWB010000002.1, read as the reverse complement.
ATTCTTCTTTTGCCGCCACTACTGCATCGGTAATTGCCAGTACGGCTTGATCTAATTTTGATGTCATTGTTTATTTCCTAATTTTTTATACACTTCTGCCAGTGTTTCGTCGGTCAGGTCAGTGGATGCAGCTGGATTCGGAGTAGGGGCAACCGGTTGTTCAGGTCTAGTTGACGGTATGTGTTCCGTGCCGTTGCCGTTTTGTGTTTCTTTAATGACCTCTTTTACGATTTCCCGTATTTTTTCAGGAGATACGCCGGCGGTTGGTGTGCTTTCGGCAGGGGATACGACGACTAGCCCCTGCTCCATGATGCTGACGCGGACGGGTTCGGTACTCTCGCCGATAATGCCGCTGACGTTGGTAATGGAGGGAGCAATGTAGATTTCTCCGCGCAGGACGGTACAGACGATTCCCCCGAAAACGGCGCGTAGGTCGTATTGGCCTAATGTCCATGCGGTGTTTTGAGTCAAGTGGGCGGGGAAAGTAATAATAATTTCTTGCCCGCTGACACTGATTTGGGGGCGCAGCTCTTCGCCTGTCTGCCCGCGGACAGTCATTGCCCATTGCGCGGATTTAGGCTCGAATGGCAGGCCTCCACCGTCAAAGCCGATTCTGAAAATACGGGTATCGCCTTTGTATAAGGTCAGGTTTTTTGTCTGGATGGTCATTTGAGACTTTCAGGGAAGTGGGCTTTTTGTTTTTCGCGAAGATAGGCGGCTCGACAGTGGCTCTTCTGCCAGAAAAATAGTGCGTCAACTGCTTTTCGGATGGCTGTCCAGTGACTTTTGTTTGCTTCGACATCTTTGCGGTAGAGGCGGCTGGACAGGGTCTCGTCCGGGTAGCCGCCAAATACGGCATTAATTGTTTGGTCGGCAGCAATGGCAAGATTCTTGAAGTAGGCTTTGATGTTTGATTTCATTTTCAGGCGGCCTTGTAAATCAGATATTGATTTCGGTGTTGATGACGTTGAGTTCGTCTAAGTTTTGGGCGGCTTCGATTTGTTTCTCGATGGCTTGGCGTTTGCCTGCAACGGTAGCGCAGAGGGACTCATAGGCAACGGTTTTGCGCAGGGCGGCGGCTTTGAGTTTGTCTGCATCTATTCCGCGCGATTGGGCAATTTGATCTAAAACGGGCGTGGCCGCGCTTTTATCTACCGACCATGCGCGGGCTTCAGCGGCCTGGATAGGCCAGCTCTGCACTTCAAAGGCAGGGAGGTCGTCCATGCCTGATTTTTGGGCAACAATGGTTTGGGCTTGACGGTTGATGGCGCGGATTAAAGCAGCCTTGGACGCGTTTAGAAATTCGGCTTCAATTTGTGCTTTTTTGTCTTGGTTTTCCATCCATTTTTCTCCATCCCATTCGTCAAACCGTGAGGAAGGTTTTAAAAATGTCAGGTCGTCTGAAAGGCTGCCGATTTGGTCGATGATAACGGCTGTGCGATCAGTTTTTCGGTAGGCAGTTTTGCCGCGATGGTCTTCGATGAAGTCCCATCCTTCGCCGTTCCAGCGGGCGGCTTTGCCTGCGCTGATTTGAGGCGGGTCGGTGTCGATGCAACCGGCGGGAATCAGATAGCTGCCGTCGCGTGCCATGATGTCCAGATCGGCTGTGGTTTGGCCGATGTAGAGATGGTCGGCATCAAGTTGGCAAACGGGTTTTGTCCATTGGATGTTTTGGGTCATTTTTTTTACCTTTCTAAATGGTTTAAGGCGGCTTATGCTTTGATGCATGCCAGCAGGGCGATATTTCGAGGGCGGGTTTCAATGCCGCCAGCCGGGTCGGTTTGGCCGACAGTGTCAACCGATACGGTTGACGGATTACTACCCCTGTCGGTGTCGGACATGCGGTTGACGCCGATGCCGTGGCTGTGGCTGCGGAATTCATCCGCCTGCCATGAGCCTAATGCACGATTTCTATCAATGGCTCTGCCGTCATCCCATGATCGGATAAATTCGCCGCGCAAGTCGGGCAAGTTGAAAGTGGTGCGTCCGTCACCACGGCCGTAACGTTCGCCGATGGCGGCGAACAGGTTGGCATAGATGGTACGGGATACTGCCGCACCGTTTGCTTTTAACCATCCAAATGGTGGGACATCTTGGGCAAAGTAGGCGACGGCACCAACGGGGACGCCTACATTCATCACGTTGTTATCGACACGCGCAATCAGTCCGGGCGTGTCCCAACCGATGGCAATTTGATGATTCTGCCCGCCCAAACCTACTGCACCTCCGCGTCGGATACTGTTGTCGTAGGCGGTTTTGACGGCCTTGGATGTGGCAAGACTGTCGGTACTGTCCAGATTGACGGCATCAGATTTATCGGACATAAGGGCAATTTTGACGCCACTGTATGTCAAGGTGCCGTCGTCCTTAAGTTGCAGGTATTTATTGCTTGCCGTGTTGCGCAAATAAACGTCTTTTTCCCCAGTATTGATGTCGGCAGATTTTCCATTGCCGGATACGGACAATCCCGCATTAAATACGGCTTTTGATGTAAAGGTTTTGACACCGCCGACGGTTTGGTCATTTGATAGCATGACGCCGTTTTCTTCGGTCAAGACGGTTCTCATGCCGATATAACGACCGTTGGCATCCCAAGCAGAGGTAACGAGATGATACGGATTGGACGACGAGCCGTATGAGAAGCCGATGCCGCGGGCGTGTGCGCCGTTCACTACTTCCGGATGGGCAATGTGGATTTCCATTGTTGGCAGGGCATTTCCGTCAAGCTGACGGCCATTGGATCGGTAAAATCCGCTTTTGGTATAGCCTCCGGACTGGTCTGCATAGTAGTTGGTGGTGGCGACATTCATTTTGTCAGTAGCAAGTCGGGCGGCATTGGCTTCGACCCAACTTTGATAGGCGACGCTTTCCGATCCGGATACGCGCGGGAAGTGTACGCGCCCGATTTCTCGACTTCCCGATGTAAAAACATAATTGAAGCGTGCGCCGTTTTCTCCTTCAGATACGGGGGCGGTCTCAAAACGCCAGTAGCTGCCGTCGCCATTGGTAAAACGGATTTTTTCCCATGCGTTGGTTTGAATGTTGATCTGACCTTCTATAACTTGCGTACCTTTATTGCCAATCTTGGATTCGACTTGGTTTTTAAGGTATAAGGTGCGGTTAGCTAGTGCTTGCAGGGGTTGATTGATTGGGGCATCATTGCCGCCTATAACGCGGTCGCCTGGTTCGATGAGGCGGATGTTTTGGGTGTATTGGTTGAGTTCTTTTGCGTTGGCCATTTTTTATCCTTTAGGGTCAGGCTATGCCGAAGTTGTAACTACCGTCGAATGTGATTTCTCCGTTCCAATAGATAGGGTGGTCCCGGTAGTCGAGGCTGTACAGTTCGCAACGGAGAGGGACAATTCGTTCCAACCATTCTCGAAGTTTTTGGGCTTCATTATTGGTAACCGGGCGGCTTAATTTAATGCTGTATTTCGCCCATTCTCCGTTGCTGCCTCCGAATAGGTGTGTGCCGTCAAAGACGGCGTTTCCGTTCCAGTAAAGATTGGCGGTATTTTCGATGATTTGTATTTCTCCGTATCCTAGGTCACGGAAAAGGCGCCGGATAACGGATGGGGTCCCTTTGTGCTGATGCTTTTGAATATAGTTTTCTATCAGTTTTCGGCGTGCGATTTCGGTGTCGGTAATATTCCAGCCTTCATCACTGCCTATGGAGCGTTCCCATGCAAGCCATGGTATGAATTCTGGAGGGCAACTGTCGGGAATGCGGCTTTTGGTAATGACTGCGAGGTCGAAGACAGTTGCCAGTTCTTGCGATGTCAGGCGTGCAAGGGCTTGCAGGAGGTCGGTGTTGTTGGTTGGGATGACTGTCGGCATGGCTTAGGCTTCTGTCAGAATGGTTTCTGTAATTTTTATAAATTCGCCGTCTGTACACAGGATGTCTTGTCTTGGCTCTGTCAGCTCTACTTTTTTGACGCCATCTGTATCAAGTGCGCCAATGATTTTTGACAAGGCAATTTGTGCGCCGAGTCTTTTATGCTGCTCTAGCATTTGATTGAGGTCTTGAAGCTGGCGGGCTTTGACGATTTCTTTGTCTGGGCCGTCTTCATAGGTAATACGGGCGGATATGCGTATTTCTTTCGGGGTGCCGGCGTGGACGGTTACGGTATCGCAGAGTGGGCGGCGGCTTTCGTCGCTAAGATAGGCATTGACGGTTTCAAGGGTACGGCCACTAGGTATGCCTTGGTTGCTGGATGTTTGGATATAAACAGCGACTGTTCCTGGAGACACTCTGACGGCGCGGGCATCGGTAATATCGGGGGCGGCATCAAGGGCATGGGCTTCGTATGCTGCACGAGGCCCTGCCGCTGCGAGTTTCTCTGGATATAACTGGACGCGCCGGCGGAGGTCATCGTCGGTTTCGTAAACGGCTTCTGTAGGGGGATTGGTGGTTGGATCGGCAGAGATGATGGTTTTCCGCTCTATGCCTTTGGCTGCGGCAAGGTGGTCAAGATCACTTCCTTGCGCGAAGGCTAAAAGTGTTGCTGCAGCTGCTTGGTTTATGCGTTGACGCAGGATGATTTCTTGATATGCCTGTTGTTGAAGGTCGATGGTCAGTGGCTCTGATTCGAGTTTCAAGGTGGCTGCAATGGTTGGACGTATGCCAGCCGGGACGAGGGCGATGAGGTTCGCTTTTTTGCGCTCAAATATGGTCTCAAAGTCGAGTTCTTCGATGACTTTGGGGGCTGGTAGGCGGGTTAGGTCAATTTCTGCCATGTTTCTGCGTTATTGTATTTGGAATGTTTGTTCTGTGCCGTCGGTCAGGGTTGTGACTATGGTAATGGCTAGTTGTCCGTTGGCGGCGGCGGTAGGGTCAAAGTGTATGCTGCGGACGGTAATGCGCGGTTCCCATGCCGCTATGGCAGTGACGGCAGCCTGATGGCAGAGTGCTATAACGGTCTGGGTCATCGGCATGTCTATCAGCTCTGGCAGAAGGCTACCGTAGTCTTCTCGCATGAGGCGGCTACCGATGCGAGTGAAGAGTATGTTCTTTATGGATTGGGCAATGTGTTCTTTTAAGCCGATGTTGCGTCCTGTTTGGTCGTTGGTCATCTAGGCTGTCCTGTTGTGCCGCCGCTGTCGCCCTGGTGGGTGTGGGTGGTTAGGTTGACCCCGTTACTGATGATGCTGCCTTCTTCTTGGCGTATTGTGCCTTTGATAACTGCTGCCGCTCCACCTTCGCCACCACTTCCTGCCATGCCGCCCTGATATGTAAGCAGTCCGACAACGTTTAGTTTGCCTTTGATGTCTGTCTCTGGACTGTCGATAGTCAGGTGTTTGGTGTGTACGGTGGCTTTTTCTTTGACGGTAATATCGGCAGTTTTGATGCCTTTGATTTGCAGATGGCTTTTTGCGTGGTTGTATTTAAACTCTGCTCCGTCAGGCATGAGGATGATGGTTTCGTCTGGGTTTTGGGATGGGGCAGGATGTTGGGAGGTTGAGAAGCCGCAAATAATAATTCCGTTTTCGGGTTCTCCGCTGGGAGAAAGTATGATGCAACCTTCGCCGATGGAAGGTAAACGCCAAATTGATACGCCACCCGCTGCAGGAACAAAGTATGGCAACCAGTCTGTAATGAGACCGCCGTGTTGTGCGCGGATTCTGTTGGCAACAGGGTCGGTTTGGGAAACTGTGCCGATTTTTATGAGGTTTTCAATGTTGCGACTGGTCATGGGATGATGTAGTCTCCGATTTTTAGGCTTTCAGCTGCTTTTTTGCTTTCAAACATGGCTTTGCGGTCGAATTTCCAGCCGTATTCATTTTTTAGTCTGACGGTAATGAACCATAAGCCGCAAAAAAATAAGGGGCGGCTGTGGATTGCTATGACTTGGCAGGGTTCTTTGAACATGGTCTTGGTTTTGCTGTTTTTGGAAAGCCGCCGTTGTGGAGTGGCAACGGCGGCTTTTTGGGATGCCGTCTTTCCGGCTGTCATTACTCAACAATCACAAGGAACATATCACTTCAGATGACGATTTGATTTTGGCAAAGAGTGAATATGTGGGCAAGCAGATGGGGTTTTAGGTGGGTTTTTTAAGTTTTGGATATAGAAAAAGGTCGTCTGAAAACTTTTCAGACGACCTCAAAACTATTTTATCCGATACTTTTCCCGTAATGCCATCACATCTCGACCAAGGTTTTCCAGCATTTCTCGTCGCTCCTCTAAAAGCTCTGATCGGTCATAAGCGCGTTCTGTCTTATCCGTAATGCCATGCGAAAGCAGTAATTCACCCACATCTCTGCGAACCTTATAAACCTCCCTCAAATAAGTCCGTGCTAGACTCCGCAAACCGTGTGCCGTCGTATCCAGCCCCATTTTAGTACGAAGCTTTAATCTGACTGTCTCGGACGACAATGGCTTGGTAAACCCTGAACCTTCAAATAAGAATACTCCATTCACATTTAATCTTAATGCCTCAAAATAGATTCGCGTCAAAGCGGAACTTAATGGGACAACATGCGGCCTTGTTTTCATCCTTTCAATTGGAATTTCCCAAGTTCCTGCCTTTAAGTTAATTTCATCCAGACGAGTCCCTGCTGCTTCCGACGGCCGCGTCATACTCAAAAGTTGCCAATAAATTAATAGCCGCGCTCGTTCCCCAATTCCCTTCGATGTTTCTAACTTCTCCACTAAGAGTGGTAGCTCATCAAAGCGCAGTGTATCGAAATGACGTTCAGGTGGCCTATCGAATACTTGTTTTCCAATAACACTGACTGGATTTATAGTGATAGATCCATCTGCTACAAAATAATCAAACATCAATCCCAATGCACCTTTAACCCGACGTAAATATTCAAGCGCCCCGCGTTCTTCCATTTTCCTTAAAACTGCTACTATATCTGCCGTCTTGATCGAACGAATATCCTTTCCCTTAAAAAAAGGTAGTACATTCAATTCTAAAGCCGACAGTACTTGCCCTGCATAACGCGGATTTTTACCCATCCCTTGTTTGCCACCCGATTTCTTCCATTTTTCAAACCAAAGTACCAAGCAATTTTCAAAACGAAACTCTGCTCCTACGTCCGCAGAAATTGCCTTCGGATCAGTTCCATTTCTGATTTTTTCTAACATCTCCTTTCGCCATGCCCGCGCATCTGCTAGTCCGAAACGTGGAAATAAACCCAGCGTCAATGTGTTCATTTTCCCATCAGGGCGGCGGTATTGTAGCCTCCAAGACTTAGAACCTGAAGGCAAAATCCATAGGGCAAGCCCACCTCCATCTGGTAACTTGTAAACCTTCTCTTTAGGTTTTGCTGTTTTAATTTGAGACAGACTTAATGGCGTTACAATTTTTGGCATGAAGTGTTACTCCTTGGGTAATAACACATAAAATACCACAAAAAAGATAAAAGAATTGAAATATACCCGAAATGAATTTAAAGCAGATGAATAACAAAAAAGGCTAAGTTGTTGATAACTTAGCCTTTAATATGCGGTTTTAGAAGTAATGAAAAACTTATAAAAATGAAAATGGCAGAGAGGAAGGGATTCGAACCCTCGATACGCTATTCACGTATACACGCTTTCCAGGCGTGCGACTTAAACCACTCATCCACCTCTCTGTGGACTATTATCCTGACTTGTTATTCAGAATAATGTGAAAACTTGACTGATTGATTTATCAGTGGTGCCCAGGAGAAGACTCGAACTTCCACACCCGTGAGGATACTAGCACCTGAAGCTAGCGCGTCTACCAATTCCGCCACCTGGGCAATTCAAATTTTCTTAAGCAAAGAAGCACCAAATTACTTGGTGCCCAGGAGAAGACTCGAACTTCCACGCCCGTGAGGACACTAGCACCTGAAGCTAGCGCGTCTACCAATTCCGCCACCTGGGCTTTGCTTTATTCTTCAATTTAAGGTAGAGTTGACTACCTGAACTGCGAAGAAGCAGCTATTATATATTTTAAAAAAAGAATGTCAACTATCAAAATGAACAAAAATACTAAATCTTTAAATTTACGAGAAAAAGACCCGTATTTGGAGCGGGAGAAACAACGTTACGCTCATCCGTTGCCCAGCCGTGAATGGGTCATTGAATTATTGGAACAAAAAGGCGTGCCGACAAAAATCGAAGATTTGGCACATGAATTATCGATTACAGAAGATGAATATGAATTCTTCGAGCGCCGTCTGAAAGCGATGGCGCGTGATGGTCAGGTGTTGATCAACCGACGTGGCGCGGTGTGTGCGGCAGAAAAATTGGCATTGGTTAAATGCCGTGTCGAAGCGCATAAAGACGGTTTTGGTTTTGCCGTGCCGCTTACGCCGACAGACGAGGGCGATTTCGTTTTGTATGAGCGTCAGATGCGCGGCGTGATGCACGGAGATATTGTTACTGTGCGTCCTGCCGGTATCGACCGCAGAGGCCGTCGCGAAGGTACGGTTTTAGATGTGGTGGAGCGTGCGCAGTCTAAAGTGGTCGGCCGTTTTTATATGGATCGCGGCGTGGCCATTTTGGAGGCCGAAGATAAGCGTTTGAGCCAAAGTATCGTGTTAGAGCCTGAAGGCGTGGCGAAATTTAAACCGCAATCCGGCCAAGTGATTGTGGCTGAAATTGAGACGTATCCTGAAGCGCATCGTCCTGCTGTGGCTAAGCTGATTGAAGTGTTGGGCGATTATGCCGACAGCGGTATGGAAATCGAAATCGCTGTACGCAAGCACCATTTGCCTCATCAATTCAGCGAAGCATGTGTTAAAGCTGCGAAAAAAATTCCCGATCATGTGCGTAAAACCGACTTGAAAGGGCGCGTGGATCTACGCGATTTGCCTCTGGTAACCATTGACGGCGAAACTGCGCGGGACTTTGACGATGCGGTTTTTGCTGAAAAAGTCGGCCGCAATTACCGTTTGGTGGTGGCGATTGCCGATGTCAGCCATTATGTCCGTCCTGATGACGGAATTGATGTAGATGCTCAGGAACGCAGTACCAGCGTGTATTTCCCACGCCGTGTGATTCCGATGTTGCCGGAGAAGTTGTCCAACGGTATCTGCTCGCTCAATCCTGATGTTGAACGCCTGTGTATGGTGTGCGATATGGTGATTACCTATGCCGGCAATATCAAGGAATACCGTTTCTATCAGGCAGTAATGCGTTCACATGCGCGACTGACTTACAATCAAGTTTGGGACTGGATTTCAGACGGCCGGGATCATCCGTTTAAACCGCAAATTGATACTCTGTATAAATTATTCAAAATCTTGCAGAAAAAACGTTTCGAGCGTGGCGCGGTTGAATTTGAGAGCGTTGAAACCCAGATGATTTTTGACGACAACGGTAAAATCGACAAGATTGTTCCCGTTGTCCGCAACGATGCGCACAAGCTGATTGAAGAATGTATGTTGGCGGCGAATGTTTGCGCGGCAGAGTTCTTGCTGAAAAACAAACATACGGCTTTATTCCGCAATCACTTGGGCCCGACTCCCGAAAAACTGGCTACTTTACGCGAGCAGCTTGGTTTGCTGGGGCTGAGTTTGGGCGGCGGCGATAATCCGACGCCGAAAGACTATGCTGCGCTTGCCGAGCAATTTAAAAACCGTCCGGACGCGGAACTGTTGCAAGTGATGATGTTGCGTTCTATGCAGCAGGCGGTTTATGAGCCGCATTGCGACGGCCACTTTGGTTTGGCTTATGGTGCATATGCACACTTTACTTCGCCTATCCGCCGTTATCCCGATTTGACAGTACATCGTGCCATCAAGGCTGTATTGAACGGACAAACTTATCAGCCTAATAAAACCTGGCAGGCATTGGGCGTACATACCTCGTTCTGCGAGCGTCGTGCCGATGATGCCAGCCGCGATGTGGAAAACTGGCTGAAAACTTATTATATGCGCGATAAAGTCGGCGAAGTCTTCAGTGGCAAGATTTCGGGCATGACCAGCTTCGGTATTTTTGTAACCTTGGACGATATTCATATCGACGGCTTGGTACATATCAGCGATTTGGGAGAGGATTATTTCAACTTCCGTCCTGAAATTATGGCGATTGAGGGCGAACGCAGCGGTGTCCGTTTCAACATGGGCGATACGGTCACTGTAAAAGTTGCGCGTGCCGATTTGGATACCAGCAAGATTGATTTGACCTTAATCAGCGGCGGTTCAGTCGGTAAGAAGCGCGGTGGTAGAAAAGCAAAACCTGTGAGTAAGCCGACAGCTGCTGACAAGCCTGTCGAAAAGCGTAAGCGTAAACTTTCGGCTAAAGAAATCGATGAAGCGTTGGCTGCTCCCGTGAAGGCAAAGAAGAGCAAGGTGAAAAGTAAACCTGCCTCCAAGCCTGCCAAGCCAAGCAAACCTAAAGCCGCAGGCAAGAAAAAAGCGCAGGCGAAAATAGCTTCCGTCAAAGCCGGGCGTAAAAATAATGCTCAAGGCAAAAGCGTGAAGATTAAAGTGAAGAAAGTAGCTAAGAAATAAGCTGTATTCAATTCAGGCCGTCTGAAAAGTTTCAGACGGCCTGAATTCGTGATTTACGAATAAAACTAAGGATAAATAAGATGATAAAACTGTACGGTATTCCCAATTGCGATACGGTTAAAAAAGCGCGTAGTTGGTTGGTGGAAAATGGAATCGAGTTTGAGTTTGTAGATTTTAAGAAAAACGCCCCGACTGCCGAATTGATTGATAGCTGGCTGGAGCAGGTAGCTTTGGAAATTTTGCTCAATAAAAGAGGCACGGCTTGGCGCAAATTGGATAAAGATGCGCAAGAATCTGCCGCCACAAAAGAAGGGGCGATTGCTTTGATGGTAGAAAATCCCAGCATCATCAAGCGACCTGTATTGGTCAAAGAAGGACAGGTTCATGTCGGATTTTCAGTAGAAGCGTATCAGGAAATTTTCGGATAAGGCATTTTTAGGTTTTTAGGCCGTCTGAAAAAGCAAGCCTCGAAAAAATACGTTACAATACGCGCTTTGAGCCTGTTTTCAGGATTTTAAGATTTTTGCGGCAGCATTTTCCGGCTGCCGCGCCAAACTTTTCTTTCGGATAAATATGTTCCATATTGTTGAAAAATATAAAACACCCGCCCAGATTGTTTTAGGTATCATCGGTCTGACCTTTATCGGATTCGGTGCCAATAATTTGTCTTCGCCGGGTTCTGATTACATTGTCAAAGTCGGGGATGAGAAGGTCAGTGAGCATGCTTTACAGATTGCAATACAGAATGAGCAGGCTGCCGGCAATAATGCGCCTTCGCGTGATGCTATATTCCAATCTTTATTGCAACGTGCTTACCTGAAGCAGGGTGCCAAGCTGATGGGTATCGCTGTGTCTCAGGAACAAATCAAGCAAGTTATCGTGGATGATCCGAATTTCCATGATGCTTCCGGCAAATTCAGTCAGGATTTGCTCAAGAAGTATTTGGATCAGCGCAAAATGACCGAGGATCAGTTTGTTGAAGATATCCGCGAACAGTTCCAGTTGCAAAATCTGTTGAATTTGGTGCAAAACGGCGCTTTGGTCAGTGATGCGCAAGCGCGTCAGTTGATTAACCTGACCCAAGCTACCCGTACCATTCGTTCATTTACGTTCAGCCCTGAAGCATTTGCGGCACAAGTAAAAGTAGATGATGCGGCTTTGCAAAAGTATTATGAAGCGCATAAGAAAGATTACTTGATTCCTCAAGCCGTTAAGCTGGAATATGTGGCTTTAAACATCAAAGATTTGGCTGACAAGCAAACCGTCAGTGCGGAAGAAGTACAAAAAGCTTATGACAGCAAAAGCGTAGATTTGTCGCCAAGAGCGGAAATTGCGCATATTTTCATTCCGGTTATGCCTAACGGAGATGAAGCAAGCAATGCGGAAATTAAAGCCGAAGTAGACAAAATGGCTGCAGAACTCAAAGCGCACCCAGATGCTTTTGCCGAGCTAGCGGCCAAGTACTCCAAAGACTTGTCCAGCAGCAATAAAGGCGGCAATTTGGGCTACCTGAGCAAAAGCGGCGGCAGCGGCTTTGGACCTGAATTCGATAAAGCGGCATTTGCATTGGGTAAAGGCGAAGTCAGCGATACCGTTAAATCATCTTTGGGTTATCACGTCATTAAGGTTTTGAATGTCGAAGCTGAGCCGACTTTGGAACAAGCCAAAGCGCGTATCGAAGCAGCCTTGAAACTGAAAAAAGCAGCTTCTGCCTTTAATGCCGCTAAAGAAAAATTGGGTGAAGATACCTTCAATGATCCATCTTCTTTGGCAAAAGCAGCCGCCAATTCAGGTTTGAAAGTGGAAAACTTGGATGAATGGGTAACCAAAGCGGGTGCGAAAGAAGCCGGTTTGCCTGAAACGTTGATTAATGCTGCGTTTAGCGACGATGTACTGAAGAAAAAACATAATTCTGAAGTAATTGCCATCAACAACGAAACCGTTTGGGTTATTCGTGCGAAAGAAGTGCGCGAAGAGAAAATTGCACCATTTGCAGAAGTCAAAGATACTGTCCGTGCAGCATATCTGCGTTCTGAAGCCGCCAAACTGGCAGAGAAGAAAGCCCAAGAAACTTTGGCTGCGTTGAAAGCCGGTAAAGCTGTCGACGTTCAATGGTCGCCTGTTTCGCAATTGAGCGCGCAAGATGCGCGTAGAACCATGACTCCGGAAGCTTATGCAGCTTTGTTGAAAGCGCGCCCTGTCGGCGGTAAACCTGCGTATGCATTGTTGGAAGGTATGCCTGCACCGGTGATTATGGAAGTTCAGAGCGTTTCTGCTCCTGAAAATGCCGATTCACAGATTCCTGCTGCCAAACAGGCTTTGGTTCAGCAGCTTTCTGCCAATGTGTTCGATAATTTACTCCAGTATTTGGATAAGAAAATCGATCGTACGCAAGGTGCACAACAAGTTAATAATGCTGCCGAATAAGCAGAATATTAGAGTAGGGCAGCCGGATGAATTCCGGCTGTTTTCTTATTTTTAGCTATCTTTTTAAAGGCCGTCTGAAATCATGAGTAAAAATCCTGATGCCTTTGTCCGCTTGATTAATGCATTAAAAATCCTGCCCAATGTCGGCCCGAAATCCGCACAACGCATGGCTTACCAGCTTTTACAGTACAAACGCGAAGAAGCGCAGGAGTTGGTGGATGCTTTGCAGTTTGCCTTGAAACAGGTGCAACATTGTCGGATGTGTAATACATTTTGCGAGGGCGATTTGTGTGAAATTTGTGCGGACGAAAAACGTGAGAAAAGCCGCTTGATGATTGTGCATATGCCGGCAGATGTTTCCAGTATGGAGGCGGCTAATTGCCATGATGGCCTGTATTTTGTTTTGATGGGGCAAGTCAGTCCGGCGCAGGGTATGGATATTTCGGCAGTAGCATTAGATAAACTGGTTACCCGTTTACAGGCGAGTGATATTGAGGAAATTATCATTGCAACCAACTTTACAGCCGAAGGCGACGCGACAGCGTATGTATTGGCGGAATTGTTTAAAAATCTTCCTTATAAAGTCAGCCGATTGGCGAGGGGAATCCCTTTGGGCGGCGAGATGGAATATGTGGATGCCGGTACTTTGGCTCAGGCTGTTTACGATAGAAGAAATATCCAATCTTAAATGCCAATATGAAAAGGCCGTCTGAAAGTCTTTCAGACGGCCTTTTCATTGATTAAATCAGATTATTTGCAGCTGACGCCTTGAATTTGAGGCGTATCGCCGTTGCCGACTTTAAATGCGCATTTGGTTGCGCTGCTGCCGGATACGGTAACAACACCGTTTCCGCTGTTGAGGCTGACAGGTTCTTTTACGCCCATACCGACAGCAGTGGCTGCCAGTTTTTGAACATCGGCGTCGGAGTAAGCGGTATTGTTTGAACTGATTTTGATTTCTTTGGCGGCATATGCGTTGAAGCTGAATGACAAACCTACAGCTACAGATACGAGGGCCAAGAATTTTTTGCTGTTCATTAGTGTATTTCCTTTTTGATGGTGACAAAGTGTGTCACAGCTTCAGAATAAGGGCGATTGGCCGATTGTGCAAGTTTTTCGGCGGAATTTACGGGAAGATACATGGTTTTACATACACTTTATCCCTGAATGCTACATCAGTCGGGCAATCGGACGACCTGTCGGTTTTACGGTACAATAAGCCTTTTTTGACAAACGAATGAGGCATTTTTGAATGGCTTCTTTAGAAACTTGGATAGGCCTGCGCTATCTGCGTGCGAAAAAACGCAACGGCTTTATGTCATTTATTACTATGATTTCAATCGCCGGTATCGCCTTGGGTGTAACGGCGCTGATTGTGGTTTTATCCGTAATGAACGGATTTCAGAAAGAGATACGCGGTCAATTGTTGAACGTCGCACCTCATGCGGAAATCGGCTATTACGATGTCGGCAGTGCGCCGGGTTGGCAGAATTTGCGCGAATTTGTAAAAGGTAAAAAGGAAGTATTGGCCAGCGCGCCTTATGTTTCCGATCAGGCTTTGCTTGCTAATGCCGGAGAAGTACGCGGTGTACAGATACGCGGTATCTTGCCGTCTGAAGAAAAAAATGTCGTTGATTACGGCAAGGATATGCCGGCCGGCAGTTTTGACGATTTGAAGCCGGGCGAATTTGATATTATTTTGGGTCAAGGGCTTGCTGAGGCATTGGGCACGGAGATTGGCGGTAAAGTTACTGTGATTACGCCTGAGGGAAATGTTACTCCTGCCGGCGTAGTGCCGCGCTTGAAGCAGTTTAATGTAGTCGGTGTGGTAAAAACCGGTGTTTATGAGGTCGATAACACATTGGCCATGACGCATATCAAGGATGCGCAAGTCTTGTACCGACTGGGTGAAAATGTCGGTGGGCTGCGTTTGCGATTGGCCGATCCTCAGAATGCGCCGTCTTTCATTGCCAAGTTGATTCCTGATGCTAAAAAAGATGAAGTTTGGGTGCGTGACTGGACGTTTAACAACCGCAGCTATTTTGAAGCTGTTGAGTTGGAAAAACGCATGATGTTCATCATTTTGACACTGATTATCGCGGTTGCTGCGTTTAACCTCGTCTCTTCTTTGGTAATGGCGGTAACGGAAAAACAAGCCGATATTGCGATTTTACGCACTTTGGGTTTGTCTCCGGGCGGCGTCATGAAGATTTTCTTGGTGCAGGGCGCATTTGCGGGGTTCTTCGGTACGCTTGTGGGCGTGGTATGCGGTGTCTTGCTGGGTTGGAATGTCGGTAAGATTGTCGCGTTTTTTGAAGACCTGTTTGGCGTGCATTTGATTAACTCACAGGTTTATTTCATCGATTACCTGCCTAGTGATGTGAACTTGAAGGATGTCGCCGTTATTGCCTGCATTTCGCTTGGCTTGGCATTTATTGCCACACTGTATCCGAGCTGGCGTGCTGCAAAAACCCAACCTGCGGAGGCTTTGCGCTATGAGTAAGACAATTTTGAAATGTATCGGTGTTGGCAAAAGCTATAATGACGGCGCATTGAATGTACAAGTGTTGAATCATTTAGATTTTGAAGTTGCCGAAGCGGAAAGCGTGAGTATTATTGGTTCATCAGGCAGCGGTAAATCCACATTGCTGCACCTTCTTGGTGGTTTGGATATGCCGTCTGAAGGCAAGGTAATACTGATGGATCAGGATTTGGGCGGTTTGAGCCAAAAACAGTTGGGCGAATTGCGCAACCGTTATTTAGGCTTTGTGTATCAGTTCCACCATCTATTGCCTGAGTTTTCAGCGTTGGAAAATGTCATGATGCCGCTTTTAATCGGCAAAATGCCCAAAGTGATGGCTGAGGAGAAGGCTGTTAAGATGCTGAAAAAGGTTGGCTTGGATAAGCGTATGCTGCACCGTCCGAGCGAACTTTCCGGCGGCGAGCGTCAGCGTGCGGCCATTGCCCGTGCTTTGGTTAATGAGCCGAAATGCTTATTGGCAGATGAGCCGACGGGGAACCTTGACCGTAAAAATGCGCAAAATGTGCTGGACATGATGCTGGATTTGAAACGCGAATTGAACACCAGCCTGATTGTGGTGACCCATGATGACGAGCTGGCTGAGCGTTTCGACCGGGTAATGACCATGAAAGACGGTAGTCTGCAAGTGCTGCAATAAGGTTATTATTTCAGGCAAATATTTTATGCTTTGAACGGTATAATAGAGGCCGTCTGAAAAATAGGTTTTCATTTATGGAAACGCTGTTTTTCAGACGGCCTTTTTTTTCATATCAATCAATTCTGAGCCATGAATCCGACCGACTCTATCCTTTCCTCTGCCGCAGATGCGGCCATAGCGTTTTTCCGCCGCCACGAAGTACAGGGTGCATCCGTTATTGAGCCTTATGTGGTTCGATTGTTTGCAGCCTTGCAAAACGGACATTCGTTTATTTACTTGGATAAAGCGGATGTTGATGCCTTAAGCAACTTGCCGAATTTGGTCGGTAGTGCGGATAAACCGCTTATCCTGCAAGGCCGGAAATTGTTTTTGGGGCGGATGTGGCAGTTGGAGCATGATTTGGCTGTTGAAATCAAACGGTTGGCCAGTGCCGAGACGGAAGAAGTGAATTTCATGGCGGCTTCAAAAAGCCTGAGCGACTGGTTTGATACTAAAGACAGTAAAGAGCAACGGGATGCTGCGGCTTTGGCTTTGCTGCAAAACTTTATGTTGATTACCGGCGGGCCGGGTACGGGTAAAACGACGACCGTAGCAAAGCTTTTGGGGCTGATTTGCAATAACAGTACGAAGCTGCCCCGTATCGCTTTGGCGGCGCCGACGGGTAAAGCGGCTGCGCATATGGCACGGGCTTTGCAGCGTGCTTTGGATGGTTTTGATTTGTCCCCAAGTATCAAAGCGCATTTGGAAAACTTGGAAGGGCAGACCGTCCATCGATTGTTGAAACTGCGGCCGCCGCAAATGCGTCCTGCGTTCAATCATGAATATCCGCTTGCTTTGGATGTTTTGGTGGTGGATGAGGCGTCAATGTTGGATTTGCCGCTGGTGTTGGATTTGTTGCGTGCCGTGCCGACCGGTTGTCGTCTGGTGTTGCTTGGCGATGAAAACCAGTTGCCGTCGGTTGGCTTGGGAACTGTGTTGGCGGCATTGTCGCGTCCGACGGCTTTAGATAAAGAAACCGCTGAAAAGCTGGAGGTGTACCTGCCCAATCATGGCTTTGAGATTAAAGGGCAGCCACAGGCTTTATCGCAAAACAATGCCAAATTGACGTTCAGCCACCGTTTTGGTGCAGACAGCGGTATCGGCTGTTTAGCAAGGGCGGTGGTGTCCGGGGAAAAGCAAACTGCGGTCGAACAGTTTGACAAGTTTCCCAAAGAATTGGAAATGAAATCAGGCCGTCTGAAAGAGCAGGTTGCCTTGCTGTATCAAAAGCAACAGGATTATTGGCAGGCTGTGGCAGAGAATAATGTTGCACTCGCCTATGGTCATGCGGCCGATGTGGTGGTATTGGCGGCTTGGCGGCAGGATGCGGATGATTTGAATCAGGCTTATCAAGAATACTTGCAACGACAAGGCAAGGTTTCGGGCGAAACGCCTTGGTTTGCCGGACAAATCATTATGATTACGCACAATGATTACATGTTGGAAGTGTTTAACGGCGACATCGGGCTGATTATGCCGGATAAAGAATCGTTGAATGGCTTGTCTGCATATTTTCCTGAGAAAGATGGATTCAAAAAAATTGCCATCAGCCGTTTGCCTGATTTTGAATCGGCTTTTGCCATGACGGTGCATAAGAGTCAAGGTTCGGAATATCGGGAAGTATGGCTGTTACCTCCGTCAGTGCCTGCAACGACGGAAAGCGAAGAAGAAGCCCGAGGTTTGGATAAGGCTCTGCTTTACACAGCCATTACCCGTGCGCGTGAACGTTTTGTGTTTTGGGGAAATGCGGAGGAATTATGTCAGGCTGTGGGATGCCATCAAAAACGCAGGACGGCATTGGCCGATGCCTTGGAATGGCAGTTTGAACAGCTTGATGAGCAGGATTCTGTTTGACTTGAATCAAGAGGCCGTCTGAAAGAGGATAAAGCGTTTAAATCTGCTTGACTGATTACACTAATTTACATACGATAAAAATAATTAGTAAATAAAATGAATAATTTATACGAAATTCATAATTTTGTACGCTTTATCGAATACTTCACTTTCAATACCTTCTTTTGGAGAGCCGGCATGAAATTTCAAACCAAACTGATTGTAACCTGTATTTTATTGGCTTCATCGTCTTATTCTTTGGCAGAAAATGCTGATGGCGGACGTGATGCGGCGGCTTTGTCCACCACCAACGATTACGTCAATTCCGGCAGTATTATTCGAAAAGACGACGATAAAATCAGTATTTTCAATGATTTGTTGACTGTGAATGGTGGCTTGCGCGTGCGTGCGGATACCAAAGACATCAATGCCAACAACAGCAGCATCAATCCGACGCCTGAAGACACCAATGCCAACTTTAATGCGGAGTTTTGGTTGCGCGCGAAACTGTACAAAGACTGGAAATTGGTTGCGCAAATCGAGCCGAATATCGATTTGGAAACCGGTAAATTCAACGGTGATCATGATGTGCCGGTGAATAAACTGTATGCCGAAGGCACTTTGTACAACAACATTAAAGCGCGTGTCGGTAAATTTGGTGCGTTTTCTTCATACGGCCGCGTATGGGATACCGAAGTAACCGGCGGTGAAATCTTCTTCGACAATAAAACCCTGCCTACCAAAATCTATGCAGGCCGCCGCACTGGCAATCTGAACGACAACGCATGGGGCATTGGCGGCCGCCGCAGACATTTTGCCGCGGTGCAAAGCATGTTGCCTGTGAATGAGAATATCAACGTCGGCGCAACCGTCAGCTACATGAAAGACATCGATGTACGCGGTGCGAAGAAAAATGCGGTCTTCGGAGAAATCGGTACGGACATCAAGTTTAATGACGATTGGCATTGGATGGCTGCAGTCAGTAAGTCCAATATCAAAGCCTATAATGATGCCGGCCAAAAAATCAAAAATGATGGCGTGTTCACTGAAGTGCGCTATAAATCAGCCGACTGGAACGTCCGCAATTCTTACGACGTATTCTTGAACTACCGCCGTGTCGGTTCATTGTCCGGTGTCTCTTCTGTTGAGGATTACAGCAAAAACGTCCAAGGCGTGCAAATCGGTGCGACCTATATTCCTTGGAAAAACTGGAAACTCAAAGGCTTCTATTTGGCCGGCAAACAGGTTACGCCTACTGTTGGCACGGATAAGCAGGACGTAAACGTTATTCGTGGTCAGTTAGAATATAAATTTTAATCATCACAAATAAAAAAACAGGCAGGATGTCCTGCCTGTTTTTGGTTTTCAGACGGCATGGGTATAGGGCCGTCTGAAACAATGGATGAAACGCTTTACCAGCTATCGCGCTTCATACGGTCAAGCTGGCGTCGGTCGCGTTTGGTTGGGCGACCATCCGGATAAGCGGCACTGATGCGGCTCGCTTGGTCGAGCTGTTTTTGAGCTTCGCGTTCGGCAGCCGTTTTCATGTCTTCTTCGTAGAGTAAACGCGCTTCCGGTGCCGGGCGGCGTTGATGATTGAGCGCGGCAACTTTGAATTTGTAGGGAAGGGAGTTCAAAGTCATGTCGATGGTGTCGCCGGCGGAAATATTTTTGCTGTTTTTCACTTTTGAGCCGTTTACCAAAACCCTGCCCAGCTCAATATGTTTTTGTGCCAGCGCACGGGTTTTGAAAAAGCGCGCGGCCCACAGCCATTTGTCCAAGCGCATGGACGAATTGTCATGATCGTTTTTCATAGCCTGTTTGAAATGATTGAACTGAATTGAAGTTTATCATAATATACGGCACTTCATGCGTTTAGTGCAGCTATACTATTTCTTTGTTAAAGGCCGTCTGAAAGATTTTTTATTGCAAAAGATGGCAGTTTCCCTTTGAGAAATGCTGTCAAATACGTCTGATTAGCGTATCATGTCAGCAACCGTTACCGAGAGCTTTGTTTTATGAAACCCGTTTTTTTGGACTTCGAACAACCCATCGCCGAATTAACCAATAAAATTGACGAGTTGCGATTCGTACAAGACGAATCTGCTGTCGATATTTCCGACGAGATTGCCAGACTGCAAAAGAAAAGCAACGAGTTGACCAAGTCGATTTTCAGCAAGCTGACTCCGGCTCAAATTTCACAAGTGTCCCGCCATCCGCAACGTCCTTATACTTTGGACTATATCAACGGTATTTTTACCGATTTTGAAGAGCTGCACGGCGACCGCCATTATTCTGACGATCATGCCATTGTCGGTGGTTTGGCGCGTTTCAACGGCCAAAGCGTGATGGTTATCGGTCATCAGAAAGGCCGTGATACCAAAGAAAAAATCCGCCGTAATTTCGGTATGCCGCGTCCTGAGGGTTACCGTAAAGCACTGCGCTTGATGAAGACTGCCGAAAAATTCAATATTCCGGTCATGACCTTTGTCGATACCCCGGGCGCGTATCCGGGCATCGGCGCGGAAGAACGCGGCCAGTCTGAAGCCATCGGCCGTAATTTGTACGAACTGACCCGCCTGCATGTGCCGGTATTGTGCACCATCATTGGCGAAGGCGGTTCGGGTGGCGCGTTGGCAGTGGCTGTTGGCGACTACGTCAATATGCTGCAATACTCGACTTATTCGGTGATTTCTCCCGAAGGTTGTGCCTCTATTCTTTGGAAAACTGCTGAAAAAGCAGCAGATGCCGCGCAAGCATTGGGTATTACCGCCAAACGCCTGCAAGAATTGGATGTCATCGATAAAGTAATTGATGAGCCTTTAGGCGGCGCACACCGTGATTTTGAAACCACGATGAAAAACGTTAAAACCGTTTTAGAACAGCAATTAAGCGAAGCGCAAAGCATGACCATGCCTGACTTGCTTTCTCGCCGTTTCGACCGCATTATGGCTTACGGTAAATTTACCGATAAATAAGTTTGACTGTTGAAAAAGCAAGCAGATGCCGTCGCTGCTTGCTTTTTTTGTGTTCAATTTTTGAGTCATTCAAAATTTCAGGCCGTCTGAAATGTCGCAACTATCTCCTGATTCCCTATTTAAAAGTTTTCAAGCAGCTTTTCCTGATTTGCCGAGCCATACTGTTGTTGAAGTTGGCTTGAGTGGCGGATTGGATTCTGTCGTCCTGCTGCATCTTTTGCATCGGATGCGTGAATTTCGCCATTTTGATTTGCGTGCCGTCCATGTTCATCATGGTTTAAGTACCAATGCCGACAGCTGGGCTAAATTTTGTCAGGATTATTGTCAGGGTTTGAATGTTGCCTTACGGGTATGCCGTGTCAATGTGGAAAAACAAGGAAAAGGTTTGGAAGCGGCGGCCAGGGCTGCACGATATCAGGCATTTTCAGACGGCCTGAAGAAAATCATTGTTTTGGCCCATCACCGCAATGATCAAATCGAAACATTTATGTTGTCGGCTGTGCGCGGGGGGGGATTGCGCGGTATGGCGGCGATGCCGGTATGGCGTGATTTGAATGAAGAGATTCAAATCTGGAGGCCGCTTTTGGCATTTTCCCGCCAGGAACTGGCTGAGTATGCGCAACAGTGGGGATTGTCTTTTGTCGAAGACGAGAGTAATGAAGATTCCGGCTATTTACGCAATTGGATGAGAAATCAGGCTTTATCGCAATGGCAGCAGCGAATTCCGAATTTTGAGCAGCAAATTTGTGCCAATGTTCGATTATTGCAGGAAGATTTGCAGCTTTTAGATGAATTGATTGAGTCTGAATACCAGCGCATCAGTCCAAACGGAATATTCAGCATCAGTCTGTGGCGGCAATGTGCGCCGCTTTTGCGCCGTCGGCTGCTTTGGTATTTTTTGCGAAAGCAAACGGAATCATTGCCTTCTTATCACAGCATTGCCGATTTTGCCCGAGTATTGGAAACTGCTGATCAGGCGCAGTTAAATTTTCCAGATGGGGAACTGGTCGCATATCGGGACAAGCTGTTTGTTTGTCATGAAAGTGAGTTTCAAAAACTGCCTTGGTGTAATGGCAGCGAAGTTCGAGGCCGTCTGAAAGATATTTTGCTGGAAAACGGTTTTGTTTTATTACCGTTTAAGGGAGGTTTGTCAGAAGAGGAGTTGGAGAAGCAGGCGGTACTCCGAAGTGTGGTCAAAGGTGATGTGATTCAGTCGGGAGAGAGGGAAAAATCAGTCGAAAAACTATTGCAAGAGTGTCATATTGTGCCACTCGTCCGTAAATATTGGCCGATTATCTTAAGTATGGGCAACAAGTGCCTTGCTGTTGTTAATCTTCGGGTGGGAAGCGATGTTCAAATAGGGGAAGGCTATCTGCCTGTTCATGAAAAGTTGGTTAAATATATAGCAGAAAAGTAAAGAGGCTAACTTTAAAATTAGTAAGTATTAGTAATTTAACTACTTGTGCTAAGTGTATATATAATAAGCAATACAGCTTATATTAGAGCATCTGCACGAATAAACTTTTGCGATTAAATGTAATCTTGTGGAACTATTTCAAAGCGTTGCTGTCTTTACTGTGCACAGCACGCTTTACTATTTTTGGTTTAAAGCAGTAAAACGATTAAAGGTTGAATATGAACGATCGCCAAATAGATCAAGTTTTGGTGGAGCGCGCACAGAAAGGTGACCATAAGGCATTCGAGATGCTGATGTCCAAGTATCAGCGTCGGCTAAACAGACTGATTTCCCGTTTTATTCAGGATGAGCATGAAGTACACGATGTAACCCAAGAGGCAATGATTAGGGCTTATCGTGCATTGGCAAATTTTCGTGGAGAAAGTGCATTTTATACATGGCTGTACCGTATCGGTATCAATACGGCAAAGAATTTTCTGACTACTTCGGGTCGCCAGTTTTTTGTCAGCTCGGAAGCAGCCAATGAGGAGGGAGATGTTCTCGATTTAACCGATCAGATTGCGGATTACCATACGCCGGAAGCTGAAATGATGAATCGGGAAATCTTACAGACCGTCGAAGCAAGCATTGCGCAACTGCCAGACGATATGCGTCAAGCCATTACGCTTAGGGAAATGGATGGCTTGTCTTATGAAGAAATAGCTCGGGTAGTGGATTGTCCGATAGGTACTGTACGTTCGCGTATTTTCAGAGCGCGTGAACTGATTGCAAAAGATTTGCGGCCGCTGTTGGATACTTCTGAAGATCAAAGGTGGTAATAAAAATGAACGACAAAACAAATAAAGCATTGGAGTATGTGTCTGCATTGATGGACGGTGAAGCATTGACTGAAGAGATGCTGGATGCCGTATTGGCAGACGAGGAAGCCATGCGCGCTTGGCATGAGTACCACATTATCGGCGACTGTATCCGTCAGGGTGCGGCGGCGAGTGTTGCCGGTGAAGCCATGCAAAGCAAAGCATTTACAATGCCTCAAGCTGAAGGCAAACAGGAAAAATATGCTCAGCGTGAAGCGGCCAATAGCGGCTTCTTCAAATTCTTCGCGGCCGCTGCCAGCGTGTGTGCGATTGCTGTTGCAGTATGGCAATTTACACCGCAAACTTCTCGTGAGTCTATGCCAGTTGCAGAGAAGTCTAATGTTCAGCCTGCCCAAAATATCATTCCGGTAAGCGGTACGCCTGGTGATAAAGCGGCTTCCGAGCCTAGTGAGACTGTTGTGCCGAATGCAGCAAAAGACGGCAAACTTGAAAATCGTCCGACTGTCCGTACCGAGCAGCAAAATGATCAACAGACTGTTGTGCAGTAAATAATGAAATCATGCAAAACCCTTGCTTCATTGCAAGGGTTTTTTATTTTCGTAGCAAAACCGTCAGGCCGTCTGAAAGCATAGCTTCAACGAAGTCAAAACAGTTATAATGCGCTCCATGAAACTGATTACCTCTGCTCAAAACGAACAGCTCAAACATTTATTCCGTCTGCTGATGCAGGCCAAAGCAAGGCGCGAAAGCGGTGAAACCGTATTGGAAGGCGTACATCTGCTGCAAACTTATTTGCAAAGCGGTGGTACGCCCAAACAGGTGTATCTGCCTGAAAAGAAAAAGCAACATATTGAAATTCAAGAAATTGCGGCGCAGTTGGACGAGGGATTGATTACTTGGGTCGGTAACGAAGCGCTGTCTAAAATCACCAGTCTGACCGATGCCGATGATGTGATGACTTGGATTGATATTCCGCAGCAGGTAGGCTTGCCTTTAGACGGCGATTGCGTGGTATTGGAGCGGGTGCAAGACCCTGGTAATGCAGGGACGATTTTGCGCAGCGCGGCAGCGGCCGGAGTCAGGCAAATCGTGTGCAGCAATGATTCCGTGGATATCTGGTCGCCTAAAGTGTTGCGAGCGGGGATGGGTGCGCATTTTCTGCTGTCTATTTTCAGTCGAGTGGAATTATCCGCTTGGATGGGAACGTATCAGCATCAAATTTGGGCAACTGCCTTGAGCGGTCGCAATATTGGTTTGTATGAAATGGACCTCAGTCAACCTTGTGCTTGGGTGTTTGGCAACGAAGGCAGCGGCGTGAGCGAAACGACAAAAGAAAAGGCCGATGCCTGTGTCAAAATCCCCATGTTGGGGCAAACCGAATCCTTGAATGTCGCGATGGCGGCGACGGTTTGTCTGTTTGAACAAATGCGGCAGCGTATCCATATCCAGGCCGTCTGAAAACAATAATACGATTTTATTTTAAGGAACAAAAATGCAAATACTGACTTTTGATGAAGCGGCACGCAGCCGATTGATGGAATTGCTGGATGCTAAATCCGAAGCCCACAACACCATGCGTTGTGATGAAGTTCAAGGTTTTATGATGGCTTTATTGAGCGGTCCGGATGCTTTGAATCCAACCAACTGGCTGCCTGAGATTTTGGGTGAGGAATCTTTGTTTGATGCCAAAGAGCGCACTGAAATAGAACGTTTGGTAATGGCAATGGCTGCTGATATGCGCATGAAGCTAAACGAGAAAATTTTGCCTGATTTGTGGTTTTATGAAGATGAAGCCGGCAATCCGGATTTCTACACTTGGTGTAACGCCTACCTTTACGCACTGGATATTGTGCCTACCGATTGGTTTGAAGCAGTCGATCAGGAAGAGTTTGAAGATTTGTTCTATCCGATTATGGCTTTGGGCGGCATCTATGACGATGAGGAAAACGGCGAAGTCATCTTGCATCTGAATGAAAAAGAGCTGACTCAGCTGGAGTCTGATTTGCCGCATGTCCTGCTGGATATTTACTGGTATTGGCAGGCCATCATCAATAAACCGCAAACCGTACGCCGCGAAGGCGAAAAAGTGGGGCGCAACGATCCTTGCCCATGTGGCAGCGGTAAAAAATACAAAGCCTGTTGCGGTAAATAAACAGCGAAATGAAAAGGCCGTCTGAATGCTTGAAATTCAGACGGCCTTTAATGTTTTTTGTTTAGAAGAATGAGGCTAACCAAACAAACAGGATGGTCAGTGCGATGGTCAATGCGCAGCCGATTTTGGCTACAGTGCCAATGATGAAGCCGATAAACGTACCGATACCTACTTTGCCTGCCTGCCATGTGTCTTTGCGTGCGATAAATTCGCCGATGGCCGCTCCGGTCAACGGACCAAGCAACAAGCCGGGAATGGAGAAGAATGCGCCGACGATACCGCCGATAAATGCACCCCAAACCGCGGTTTTACTTGCGCCGGTATATTTTGCACCCAACGCACCCGCCACATAGTCCATTGCAGTACCGAATACGGCAACGATGGCCAAAAAGGTCAGCGTACCCGAGCCAAACACTTGATAATCGCCGGCATAACCCAACAGCCATGCGCCGCCAAACATCAAACCCAATCCGGGCAAGGCAGGGTAAATCGTTCCCAAAATACCGACAACAATGGCGATTAAACCGAGAACTATGAGAACAGCAGTCATGAGGTTCCTTTTGAATTTAAGAGTGTAATAACGGCAGTATTATGGGCACTTTTTGTTATATTTTTTGAGAGATTGTGCAATAAAATGAAAAATTATCCGGAGGAGCATTCAATTAAAATTGATGGGTAAATATCTGAACTCATTATTGTGAATCACGCTGTGGATAATTAAATAAATTTTTATTCAAATATAAAAGCAGGCCTACCAATACAGCTAAGTACACTGCAACCCAATACGCATCCGTATAACCAATAGCCTTGGCCAGCCGCAGGGCGGCGAAACCGGCCGCGTAACTGCCGAGCAGAACCACGGAAAATTGCAGGCTGCTGTCGAGTGCGGCGGTGGCGCGGTCGGATTTGTCCATCACCAACGCCAGTATTACCGGCAGCAGCAGCGTGTAGCTCAGGCTCAGGGCGATGATTTGCGCGGGGGGCAGCCAAGGGTGGACACGTGCGAGCGTGTCGATGGCAGTCATGGACGCCAAAAGCGGCAGTTGCAGCACGTAGAGCAGGAAAACGAGTTTGCGGCGTGGATAATTGCGCGAAAACCAGCCCGACAGCGGCGTCACAATCAGGCAGGCAACAGGAATACCTACCGCCAAAATCCCGCCTGTCTGTTTCGGGGTGAAGCCCAAATCCGCCAGTTTGGGCACAAAAGTCGCCGCCATAAACGCATATGGTGCAGCAACGGCAAACAGCAAAACCAGCCACCGCCAGCCCGTTTCAGGTTGCTGCCAAAAAGAAACCAGCCGTGCTGCCAACGCCGTCCAACTGCCTTGCGCAGTCGGACTTTCCGGCTCGCGGTAGCACAAGAGTTGCAGCAGCATCAGCAGGCTGAACGCCAGCATAAAGCCCGCCGCCGCCGTCTGCCCGTATTCCTGATACAGCCACAATACCAGCGCGCCGCCGATCATCTTGCCGCCGCGCGCCGCCATCGTCTGAATCACGCCGCCGAAACCTCGTTCGCGGTGCGGCAGGACGATGCACGACAAGCCCAGCATCGCGCAGCCGTACACCGCCGACATTGCCGAGAGCAAAACGCAGCAGGCCAGAAGCAGCGGGAAGTTCTGCGTTATGTCGGTGCAGGCTATCAGCCCGAACACTGCCGAAAGCCCCAGTGTCGCCGCCAGCAGCCAGCCGCGAAACCGCCCGAACCGCCCCGCCGGCCGTCGCTCCATCAGCGCGGCAAACAACACCTTCGCCGCTTCGATACCGCCGATTAAATGTATCCAGCTCAGTTGATTCAGGCTGTAACCGTGGTTTTTCAAAATAGCGACCAGCGCGACCAGATAAAAACCGGTCAGCGTGAATTTGTAGGTACTGCCGCCGATAAGCAGCAGCCAGTCGCGTGAGTTTGGGGAAGTCTGATTGTCGGACATCACATGATTCTTTTGAAGATGAGGCAAATAAAGGGACAAGGCCGTCTGAACATATTGGGTGGCAATACTTGATTTGTATTTAAATAGGTTTAGTATCTTTTCAGACGGCCTTCAACGCTTCTTCTGCGCGAAGCAGGGCGGTTGTTTCATCTGCTTCGACGATGTAGTTCACACCCAGCGCGGGGCCGAGTTTGGACGATTGTTCGCGGAAGAACGCCAGTTGCGCCGCGTCGGGTTCGATAAGGAGCATGGCGGCGCAGCGTTCGGACAGTTGCGGCCGATGTGCCTTTATCCATTCGATGTAAGTTTTGCGGTCGGCAATGCGCTGTTCATCGCTTACCTGCCGCTGCATCGGGGTGCAGACGGTGGCGAAGCGGGGGTTTTGGTTTAACAGGGTTTCGAATTCGGTCAGCCAGTCGGCGAAGTCGGCGACGTGGGTCAGGTCGGTCAGGTAGATGATGCCTTCGGGCAGGGTTTTGGCGGGGGTAAAGTAGTGCATGGGATTCCTTTGGGTGTTTTGGAGGAATAATCGTAGGTCGGGCATAAATGTCCGACCTACGATTATTTCAGACGGCCTCTATCATTTCAGTTTCATTTAAAACTTCCATTCCGCGCTCACGCCCACGCTTCTGGGGCGTTGGTAGAGCGCGTCTTGGCGGTCGGCGCTGGAAATGAATATGGGTTGGCGGCGGTTGAACACGTTGTCGGCGTAGAGCGAGACGCGGCCTTGTTTGAAGTTGTAGGCGGTGTAGAGGTTGACTTGGTTGTATGCGTTGATTTTGCCTGATTCGGCATTGTCGGCGGCGGAGTAGTAGCCGCCGTAGAAGCGCACGTCGCCGCCGGCTTCCCAGCCTTTGTCGTTCAGGTATTTCACGCCGATGTTGGCGGTGTATTTGGGCGCGCGACCGAGTTTGTTGCCTTCGATGCCGCTGTCGGGATAGCTTTTGATTTTGGTGTTGAGCAGCCCCAGTCCGGTGGTGAGTTTCAGGCTGTCGGTCGCCTGCCAGTCGGCGGCGAGTTCCGCGCCGTAGGTATGGACTTTTTTGGCGTTGCGGATGACGACGGAGTTGGTGCCGAGATAGAAGGGGAGCTGCATGTCGCGGTAGTGGTTCAGGAACAGGTTGCCGGTGAGTTGCAGGCGGCGGTCGGCGCTGCGCCAGCGGGTGTACCACTCGTAGTTGTTCACATATTCGGGTTCATAAGTGTAGGTTACGACGGGGCGGCCGAAGGTGATGCCCGCGCCGCCCGGATTGTAGCCACGCGCGGCTTTGATGCCGCTGACCCATTGGTCGGTGGGTTTGAAGGCGATGTCGATTTTGGGCAGGAACACGGTCTGGCCTTTGTCTAAATCGAGGTGCAGTGCGCCGCTGCCGCCGCTTCGTTTGTGCGTTTCTTTTTCAATGCGGGCGGCGGCCGTGATGTCCCATTTTTCGCTTGGACTGTATGTGGTTTCGGCAAACAGGGCACGCACGCTGTTGCGGTCGTCAAAGGTGTTGCGGCCGCCGACGCTGCGGATATCTACCCATTCGTCTTGTTTGCTGCGGAAGTAGTGCAGCCCGGCAAGGCCTTTCAGACGGCCTTTGTTTGAAAAATGCAATACCGGCTCCCATTGCAGTTCGCGGCCTTTGAGTTCGGCGGGCACGCCTTGCGGGCTGACGGTCATCGGCAGGTGCAGCCGCTCGTTGTGGTAGCGGCCGTAAACCAGTTTGTTTTCCAGTTTCAGATAGTCGTTAAGCTGCCACGATACGTCCCAGATGCCTGATGTCGAGCCGGTTACGAACACGGGCTTTTCTTTTAAAAAGCGGCGGCTGGCGGTGTTGCCCATGATTTCGTTTTGCGGCGCGCGCGAACGGATGTGGTTCAGCGTCAGGCGGCTGTAAAAATCGGGATGATTTTCGGGCGTGAGCAGAAGTTTGAAGCGCATGTTGGTGTTTTCCACGCGGCGCGGGTTGCCGGTCGGCTCGTAGGACACGAACGGCTCGTAGCTTTCGCGCTGCTGCCGCTCCGCACTCAAGCGGAAGGCAAGGTTGTTTTTCACAATCGGACCGGACACTGCGCCGGCGATGTTGCGCGTTTTCTGGTTGCCCAAACCCAAGCGCAGCGCGCCTTCCCATTCGTCGGTCGGGTCTTTGGAACGCATCACCACCGCGCCCGCCACCGCGTTCTGCCCGCGTACATGGCTTTGCGGCCCGCGCAAGACTTCCACCTGCTGCATGTCCCACAGCGACTGCGTGCCGAAGGCGTATTCGTTGTAAGTGGCGGAGCGGCCGTCTATGGACAGGTTCAGGCGCGGCCGCGTGCCCGCGAAAAACGCAACCGCCCCGACGGCAGGACCGGAGCCGTCCACGCCGCGCACGGTCGGCAAATCGTTGCCGCTGCCCAAGTCCACCGTGTTCACGGTCTGTTTGAGCAAGTCGGTTGCGGAAAGATTGTGGCCGCTGCGGTCGATGTTCGGCGCGGTGAAAACGCGGTTGGATGTGGCGGTTTCAAAGCCGCTACGGTTGGTGCGTTCGCCGGTGACGACGACTTCTTCCAACTGCACCTGTTCCGCATCTTGCACCGCATCAGCGGCATAAATCCATTCAGAGGCAAAGGCGGCGGCAATCAATAGAGGCAGGCGGCGGAGGGAGGGTTTCTGCATTTCCTTATCCTTTTAGACGGCATACGTCGGAGCTGATTGAATATCAGATAATCCAACCGCTTCGGCAGTATGCAAATATTTGTGTTTACACATTTACATAAAATAAACTATTAATGTAAAGTATAAGAAATAAAAAACAGGAATGCAAGTGTTTATCATTCACTTTAATTCCTCTCTTATAATAAATTGTCTAAAAAAATTCCTTCTCCTATTTTAGGGAGGAGAGTGATTCTGTAACCTTTATGAATTTGGCCTACTAAGTATCTGACAGCCTCTATTCAGTAGGGCAGTGAAGGAACAAGGAAAGAGGCCGTCTGAAACGCCGCCGTATTGCCATTGACGCTGTAGGGAAATATGATGAGTATCCTGCTTACGGATAAATTTAATGAAAGCCCTTTATGAACAAAATCAAAATCTTCTTAACGTCATGAACGCCAGCAAACAACAAATCATCATCGATGTTGCCTACCGACTGTTTCGCGAACAAGGTTTTTCCGCCGTATCCGTGGGCAGCATCTGCGCCGAGGCCACCGTCAGCCGCGTTACCTTTTACAAATATTACAGCGGTAAAAACGCGCTCTTGCAGCAAATCGTTACCGAGCAGAAAAACCGAGTCCGTGCCGAATTTGAAAATCTGCTTGCACGGCAATGTAGCCTGCGTGAAGCTGCCGAAACTATTTTTTTCCTGCAAAAACAATCATTTGAAGAACTCTATTCCTCCGCCTTCCTGCGTGATATTGAAGAGAATACCGATTTGGAGCTGGAGCGATTTTTCCACGAATTGAACGAAGAAAAATACGCTTTTATGCGCAGCTTCTTCCATACTCTACAACAACGCCGCCTGATTCAGCCCGATTTGCCGGTGGAGCTCATCGACTTGTTTATCCGTCAGGCAGATATATTGATGTATCATCCGCAACTGGCCGCGCTTTATGTCGCTGCGCCGCAAAAGCTACCGCAGGATATATTAGGATTGCTGCTGCACGGTTTGTCAGGGAAAGAATAGATAAAAAAGAATAGAAAAAATTTCAAATATGAATATTCAGACGGCCTTTCAGTCAATAGCTACCGAAAGGCCGTCTGAATGTCTAAACGCGTTTACATACCGCAGGTTTTGGGTTTGTTTGCCAAAATATTGATGACTTTGCGTTCGGCTTTTTGCGGTTCGATTTTGATTTCGCTTTCGTCTTCTTCGCTGCCGTCGGAGAAACGTTCCGGCATTTTTTCGCTGTCAAACGCCAAGTCGCCGCCGTGTTTCAGGCTTTGACCGCGTTCCAAGCCGACAAAGTCGAAAAGTTCGGTATCGGCCAAATGCGATGGAACGACGTTTTGCAGCGCGGAGAACATAGACTCAATACGGCCGGGGAAGCGTTTGTCCCAGTCGCGCAACATATCGCCGATGACTTGGCGTTGCAAGTTGGGCTGAGAGCCGCAGAGGTTGCATGGGATAATTGGGAATTGCTTCAGCTCGGCGTATTTGATCAAGTCCTTCTCTTTGACATACGCGAGAGGGCGGATGACGATGTGTTCGCCGTTGTCGCTCACCAGTTTGGGCGGCATGGCTTTGAGTTTACCGCCGTAAAACATATTCAGGAACATGGTGGCGAGGATATCGTCGCGGTGGTGTCCCAAGGCGATTTTTGTGCAGCCCAATTCTTTTGCAGTGCGATAGAGGATGCCTCGGCGCAAACGGCTGCACAGTGAGCAAGTCGTTTTACCTTCGTCCAACACGCGTTTGACGGTAGAGTAGGTGTCTTCTTCAACGATTTTGTACGGCACGCCTATGCTTTCGAGATAGGTCGGCAGCACTTCTTCAGGGAAGCCCGGCTGTTTTTGGTCAAGATTAACGGCGACCAGTTCAAAATCAATCGGCGCACTGGCCTGAAGCTGGCGTAGAATATCTAAAAGGGCGTAGCTGTCTTTGCCGCCCGAGAGGCAGACCATGATTTTGTCGCCCGGCTCGATCATATTGAAATCGTTAATGGCATCGCCGACGGCGTGGCGCAGACGTTTGCTGAGTTTGTTGTTTTCTAATTCTTGCTTGGTTTTTTTGGACATGGCTGTTTGTGCTTTGAAATAATAGAAAAATTTAAGGGCGGTATTGTACCGCAAAAGAATAAAGGCCGTCTGAAAAACTGCACTTGCTTGGTTGAAGCTGCATTTTCAGACGGCCTGATATTTGTGTTTTATTTGATTTGAAGGGCGGTAATTTTGATTTCAACTTTCCAGTCGGGCGAAGCCAGTTTCGCCTCCACGCAGGCACGGGCCGGAGCGCGTTCAGGAGCTGTCCATGCGTCCCAGGCTTCGTTCATGGCGGCGTAGTCGTTCATATCGGGCAGATAGATGGTAGCTTCTAAAATATGGGCTTTGTCGGATTGGCATTGTGCTAGCCATGAATCGATTTGCGCCAAAACATTTTCAGTTTGCGCTTTGGCATCGGCTTCAGGATTTTCGGGAACCATGCCGGAGAGGAAAACCAAGCCGTTGGCTACGACGGCTTCTGAATAGCGTTTGCTTGCACCAAGATAGCGGATGTCCATGTTGTCTCCTGATTTCAAAAAGAAGGTATGGTAACATTGCGACTGTTTACGTTCCACATTTAAGAGGGGCCGTCTGAAAAGGATGGCGGAAAACAACCCATGAGTAAAGCAGAATATCCGGTTACACAGGCAGTGCGCTTTTTACGCAGTAATAAAATCGATTTTGTCCCTTATATTTACGCGTATGAAGAACACGGCGGTACGGCGCGTTTTGCCGAATGTACGGGCAAGCCCGAGCATCAAGTCATCAAAACGATCGTCTTGCAGGATGAGCATAAAAAAGGCTTGGTTGTTTTGATGCATGGCAACAAACATATTTCCACCCGCAATTTGGCGCGTGAACTGGGCTTGAAACACATCGAGCCGGCAACGGCGGATCAGGCGGCGAAATGGACTGGATATTTGGTCGGCGGTACGTCGCCGTTCGGTATGAAAACCGCGTTGCCGGTTTATGTGGAAGAAAGTATTTGGGCTTTAGACGAGATTTTTATCAATGGCGGCAAGCGTGGGTTTATCGTAGGCATGAAGCCTGAAAACCTGCGGACGCTCAATCCGCAAAATGTTCATGTTGCAGTGGACGCGTAAAGGAGGGGAATACAGATGGAACAATTAAATTTATACGAAATCTTGGGTGTCTCTCAGGATGCTGATATCAACGTTATCCGCGAGGCTTACGGCAAATTGGTGGCCAATCCGGATATTCAGAAAGATGCGGAGCGGTTTAAAACCATCGGACAGGCGTTTGAAGTATTGTCTCATCCGGAAAAACGTCTGGCTTATGATGCGGCTATGCAGTACGAGCGTCAGGAAGTCAAAGACAATAGCTTCAATGATACGGCAGCCAATCATACGGCAAACTATAATACAGAGAGCAATAATACAGAGAGCAATAATACAGAGAGCAATAATACAGAGAGCAATAATACAGAGAGCAATAATACAGAGAGCAAT